>CANRJM010000007.1 GCA_947630925.1 uncultured Lachnospiraceae bacterium | reverse complement strand
GTGTACCGAACGGTACGCACGGTGGTGTGAGAGGTCGGAATTTCTCATTTAAGAGAAATTCCTCCTACTCGATTATGTAAAAACAAGGCAAGGATGGAGATTAGTATGAGGAAAAAACCGGAGATACTGGCGCCGGCAGGTTCCCTGCAGGGGCTTAAGGCAGCAGTTGCTGCAGGATGCGACGCTGTCTATATCGGTGGTAAACGGTTTGGAGCGAGGGCATATGCGGATAATCCGGAGCGCGATGAACTTTTGGAGGCTATTGCATATTGTCATCTTCATCATGTTCGATTCTATTTAACGGTGAATACGCTTTTAAAGAACCGGGAATTAAATGAATCATTATTTTCCTATCTGAAACCATATTATGAAGCCGGTTTGGATGCTGTCATTGTACAGGATGTAGGGGCGCTTCGTTTTATCAGCAGGCATTTTCCGTCGCTGCCGGTTCATGCCAGTACGCAGATGACATTGACGCAGGGAAAGGCGGTACGTCTGTTGGAACAATATCATGTCAGCCGGATTGTACCCGCAAGAGAACTGTCTTTGGACGAACTTCGCCGGATGCGGCACGAAACGGAAGCAGAGTTAGAGGTTTTTGTGCATGGAGCTTTATGCTATTGTTACTCCGGACAGTGCCTTTTTAGCAGTATGCTTGGCGGCAGGAGCGGAAACCGTGGGAGATGTGCGCAACCGTGCAGGCAGCCTTATTTTATAGAAGGAAAACATCACGAAAATGGAGATTATCTGCTTAGTCCGAAGGAATTATGTAATCTTCCCTATCTTCCGGAGTTAGTAGAAGCAGGAGTGGATTCCTTTAAAATAGAAGGGCGTATGAAGAGGCCGGAATATACTGCGTTTGTCACGGCAATCTACCGGAAATATGTGGATTTTTATTTTTCCATGGGAAAAGAGGCGTACCGGACTTACTTAAACAGCCATTTGGATGAGTGGAAAGAGGATATGCGTCAGTTAGCAGAATTATATAACAGGGAGGGGTTTACCCAGGGATATCTGGAAGGAAATCGCGGCCTGCCGGAGGAGCGGAAGCCGAAACAAAAAGGACAGATGCTTGCACAGATGCGTCCTAAGCATGGGGGAGTCTGTGTCGGGAAGGTATTATCGGTAAGTGGGAATATGGCAGTTTATCGGGCAAAAGAGGCGCTGTCGGAACAGGATGTTGTTGAGTTTCGTGACAGATACCAGCGTCCTTCTTATGAATATACTTTGGGAAGGGATTACAGGCCTCAAAGTAAGGTGATGGCACGTTATCAGAAGGGAAGCGGCATTTCGGCTGGAGATATGGTATACCGTACAAAAGATGCTGCACTGTTGAAAAAAATCCGGGAAGCATATTTAGAAGGCAGGATACCATTACCGGTAAGCGGTAGGCTGACTGCAGAACCGGGAAAGCCGGCAACGCTTCAGGTAAGCCGCGAAGGATTCAAAGTGACCTGCAGCGGTCCGGTTTGTCAGAAGGCGGAGAAACAGAAAGCGGCTGCGGCATCCGTTGAAAAAGTACTGCGGCAGACTGGCGGGACTGATTTTTATTTTCAGGACTTAGAACTCGTACTGGAAGGAGAGCCTTTTCTTCCAAACGGAGTCTTAAAAAAAATGCGCCGGCAGGCGTTGGAATTGTTGGCGCAGAATATAACCGGCGCTTTCTTCCGTTCGGATACCATAGAGCCGGGAAATGACCGCATGGATGTCTCCGTACAGAGGGAGAACAGGAGCATTACTGCCGTTGTGGTAAATCAGGAACAATTATCTGCTGTCCTGCAGTCGGGGATGGTATCCGGGATTTATCTACAGACGGAGCAGATGGACAGGCAGGAGTTAAGAGAGGCATATCGGCAGATTAAGGCATACGGTAAGAAAGCATATCTTGTCTTTCCGGCGGTTTTCCGCATAGGGATTTGGGAACGCTATGAAGAGGAATGGAAGAGAGAGGACGGATTTCTCCATTGCCTTTGGGATGGCTATCTTATAAAAAATATGGAAAGCCTGGTCTTTTTAACAACCGTAGGGAAAGTAACGGCAGATCAGATCATACTGGATCAGAATATGTATGTCATGAATCAGGAAGCCTATTGTTTTTGGAGGGAGCAGGGTATTACTCAGGTTACGCTGCCTTTGGAAGCAACCGGAAACGAGCTGGCAGCATTGCCTTTTTTATCTCATGCGGAGATGCAGATTTATGGAAGAGTTCCGCTGATGGTATCAGCGCAGTGCATTGGCGCCGATACAAAAGGCTGTGTCAGGGAAATGCCCAACAGGCAGAATAAAAACATTTATTTTCAGGATCGGAAAGGGAGACGGTTTCTTGCTGTCAACTGTTGTAAATATTGTTATAATATCATTTATCAGGAGGAGCCTGTTTTTTTGGCAAAAAAAGTTTGTCAGGATCAGAGATTTTCCAAAGTTGCCCTGCGGTATTGCTTTACGACAGAAAATGAAAAGGAAGTGTTGCAGGTGTTACGGGGGAATCCATCGGCAAAAGTGCAATCCGGTCATTTTGAGCATGGCGTAGAGTGAGGAAAAAATGATTTGCTTTGTGGAAATGGAGGCTGAATATGGACAAAAAGGAAGCGGCGCAAAGACTGGTCGATATGTTTGGCGATATGAATGTTATAGGCGTTGTTCATTCTATCCTTGTAGAATCATCAAAATATATTATTATTCTTCTCTTTGCCATTTATACATGGCACTGTTTCAGCGTATTTATAGGGAAAAATCCGGAAAAGAAAGAGAAAATATATAAACGGCAGAATAAGATTATGTATACGATTCATTTTATTTGTTCGCTGGTTTTATTTCTAAACAGTCTGGATGTTAAAATGATTTTGTTTTATCTGGCACAGCTTATTTTTCTGGTATTCGTAAATAAGGCGTACATCTACGTCTATCGGAATGCTTCCAAAATTGTTTTAAATAATATGCTGATGCTGCTGATGATTGGTTTTGTTATGATTGGCAGATTAAAACAGGATAATATGGTCAAACAGTTGGTTTTTGCATTGGGAATCTGTATTGCGGGCTTATTTATTCCTTTTTTGATTGAACGGTTTGCATATTTTGATCGCTTTGGCAAAGTCTATGTTCTTGCCGGGATTGTGATGTTAGCATTGGTTTTTGTTATCGGGAAGTCCGTATACGGCGCAAGAAACTGGATTATTATCGGCAGCTTTGCCATGCAGCCTTCGGAATTTGTCAAAATTATCTATGTGTTTTTTGTGGCGGCGATGTTAGCGGAATCCACAGAATTTTTGGATGTTGTCAAGGTGGCAGGGCTGGCAGGCATACATATCCTGATCCTTGTTTTGGAAAAGGATTTAGGCGCGGCGCTGATTTTTTATATCACTTTTCTTGCAATTTTATATGTTGCAAGCCAGAAAGCGGTATATCTTGGACTGGGGCTTGGAGCGGGTGCGTTGGCGGCTGTGGTTGCTTATCAACTGTTTACCCATGTCCAAACGCGTGTCATTGCCTGGAAAGATCCCTGGGGGACGATTGATACCGCCGGATATCAGATTGCCCAATCCTTGTTTGCAATTGGGACAGGCGGTTGGTTTGGCATGGGACTCGGCGAGGGATTGCCTTCCAATATACCGGTAGCGGAAAGCGATTTCATTTTTTCGGCAATCAGTGAAGAATTAGGGGCGTTTTTTGCTATTTGTTTGATTCTGGTAGAGGTCAGTTGTTTTGTGATGTTTGTCAATATTGCCCTCAAAATGAAACGCCGTTTTTATAAATTAACTGCTTTGGGATTGGCAATCGAGTATATTTTTCAGGTGTTTTTGACAATTGGAGGCGTAACAAGATTTATTCCTTCCACAGGTGTAACCCTCCCATTGGTTAGTTATGGTGGAAGTTCCGTCATCAGTACGATTATTTTGTTTTGTATCATACAGGGAATGTATGTGTTAAATTGCAGGGAGGAGGAAAAACTTGAAAGCAGACCAAAGAAACAGAAGGCAGAGCGTTAGAACAAGAGAGCCGGCTGGAAATCACCGGAGCGGGAGGAAAGATATGCAGACAGGAAACGGCCGAGGCGGCAGGAGAGATGTGCAGACAGGAAACGGTCGGAGCGGCAGGAAAGCTGTGCAAACGGGAAACGGCCGGAATGGCAGGAGAGATGTGCGGACAGGAAACGGCCGGAATGGCAGGAAAGATGTGCGGACGGGAAACGGCCGGAATGGCAGGAGAGATGTACAGATAAGAAATAGCCGGAGCAGAAGCAGGGAAGATATGATGGAATCGGATATAGATCATAGCGATTTGAAAAAAGAACGGAAAGGGAACATACAGATTCTCATGCTGACATATGGCATGGTGCTTCTTTTTATGGGGCTGATAGGTTGTTTTACTTATTTTATGGCAGTACAGAGCCAAAAGATCATTAACAATCCGTATAATAAGCGCCAGGAGGTATTGGCAAAGAAGGTGCAGAGAGGGAAAATCCTGTCTGCAGACGGAAAGGTATTGGCAAAAACCGTTACTGATGATGAGGGGAATGATATCCGCATTTATCCATATGATAAAGTATTCTGCCATGTGGTAGGAAGGATACAAAATAGTATGACAGGGATTGAGAAGACCCAATGTTATCCTCTTTTGACTTCGCATTCCAATCCGTTGAAGCAGTTGACGAATACTTTCCGGGGAGAAAAAAACAAGGGAGATACTGTCGTTACCACATTAGATACCGGATTGCAAAAAACAGCTTATAATGCCCTGGGAAATTATAGAGGAGCGGTCATTGCCCTGGAACCATCTACCGGGAAAATCCTTACCATGGTATCCAAACCTTCCTACGATCCGAATTCTGTGAAAAAGAACTGGAAGCGTCTGATTCAGGATTCAGAGGAAGAGTCCGCCCTGGTCAACCGTGCCACACAGGGCGTATATCCGCCCGGTTCTACCTTTAAATTAATGACAGCGATGGAATATATGATGGAAAATCCGGAGGATTATCAGGATTTTCATTATCAGTGCAAAGGCTCTGACAGCTTTTCCGGAAATGTGATTAACTGCTATGAGAAGGAAAAGCATGGAAGGGTTTCTCTAAAGTCGGCGTTGGCAAAGTCCTGTAACGGTGCGTTTTCAAAAATCGGTACTATGCTTTCCGTGGATTCTTTTCGGGATTTAACAGAAAAATTTTTCTTCAACCGGTCGCTGGGCGTAGATTTTGAGTATAACAAAAGCCGTTTTTCCCTGACAGAAGATTCAGATATGGGAGAACTGACGCAAACCTTTATCGGACAGGGTAAAACGATGATTACGCCATTGGAAAATGCATTGATAGCGGCTACGGTTGCCAATCAGGGGGTCATGATGGAACCGTATGTTGTAGACTATCTGGAAAATGATGCAAACAAAACAGTAACGGCACATCAGCCGAAAGAGAAAGGCAGGATTATAGAGGAGTGGGTAGCTGAAAAAATGACCAAGCTGATGAAAGCCGTGGTAACAGATGGAACGGCCGCGTCATTGCGATCGCTCCCCTATTCGGTGGCCGGAAAAACCGGTTCGGCCGAATTTGATTCGGAGGGCACCTCCCATGCGTGGTTTGTCGGGTTTGCTCCGGCAGAAAATCCTGAGATTGCAGTCAGTATTGTAGTGGAAGGCGTCGGGACAGGAAGCCAGTACGCTGTTCCGATTGCCCGGAAATTGTTTGACGAGTATCTTAGAGATTAGCATTGCAAAGAAAGAGAAAACAAGGTATACTGTTTTTAGTCAGCAGGTACACACCAACCAAGGAGGAATTGCAATGATAGAAGCAACAAGCTGTGGCGGTGTGGTAATTTTCAGAGGAAAGATTTTACTCCTGTATAAGAATTATAAGAATCGGTATGAAGGCTGGGTTCTGCCAAAAGGGACAGTTGAGGAAGGCGAAGCCTTTCATGAGACGGCATTGCGGGAGGTTCGAGAAGAGACAAGCGTCCGGGCGAGTATCGTTAAGTATGTGGGAAAAAGCCAATATTCCTTTCATACCCCGAAAGATCTTGTGGTGAAAAGCGTGCATTGGTATTTGATGACCGCTGAAAATTATTTCAGCAAGCCGCAGAAAGAAGAATATTTTCGGGATTCAGGATATTATAAATATCATGAAGCTTATCATCTGTTGAAGTTTGCGAATGAAAAACAGATTTTAGAGCAGGCGTATTCAGAATATCTGAATATCAGACGGAATGATTTGTGGGAAAAAGTAAAGCATTATTAAGCTGGATATGAATATATTGTGGAAGAATCGTTCATTTATCTTGACAATAAATAGGGGCAATGATATAATATAATAAATATTCTGACAAGACCGTAGGGATGTCTTGCGAAGCATACGTTATGTGCTTTAGAGAAACATATTATGTAGTAAGGGAGAAAAATTATGGGAAATAACATTCTGATTGTTGATGACGCCGCATTCATGCGAATGATGGTAAAAGACATTTTAACAAAAGGCGGATATAATGTTGTTGGTGAGGCGGAGAACGGTGTAGTCGCTGTTCAGAAGTATTCCGAGCTAAAGCCCGATTTAATTACACTTGATATCACGATGCCGGAGATGGATGGAATTCAGGCATTGAAGAAGATTAAGGAAATTGACGGCGGCGCTAATGTTATCATGTGTTCTGCAATGGGGCAACAGGCAATGGTTATTGAAGCGATTCAGAATGGGGCCAAGGACTTTATTGTAAAACCTTTTCAGGCAGACCGTGTTCTGGAAGCCGTGAAAAAGGTGATTGGATAGTATAAGGCAATGGTTATTACATAACAACCTGGTGTATGATAAAAAGGGGAGACTGCATATACAGCATTTGTTTTAAGGATGCGAAGGGCAGAAACCTGATATAAGAGTTAAGAATGTTTTAAGGGCAAAGTCCATTTTATGGGGTTTGCCCTTATTGTAGTCTGCGGGTATTTTCCGGATGCCGGTCAAAGGATAACGGCGCCGCTGATGCGACTGTACCGGATAAAATGAGGTTTTATGGAAAATAAGGAAATATTTGGTATATTGACAAGTAAAAATGTATAATAAAAATGCAAAAGACGGCATGATTATTGTGCATTATTACTTGCTTTTCGGAAATATCTGTTGTATAATAAAAAACAGAAAACAGTAAAGGAGTGGTAACCATGCAATATATTATCAGTGGAAGAAATATCGACGTAACAGAAGGGCTCAAATCAGCAATCCATGAAAAGATTGGAAAGCTGGAAAGGTATTTTACCCGGGACACAGAAGTACATGTTACCTTGAGCGTAGAAAAGGAACGGCAAAAGATAGAAATTACGATTCCTATGAAAGGGAATATTGTTCGCGCAGAGCAGGTTAGTAACGATATGTATGTATCAATTGATCTGGTGGAAGAGATTATTGAGCGTCAGTTAAGAAAATATAAGAACAAGCTTGTTGATCAAAAACAGGCGGTTGCCAGTTTAAGCAAGGCTTTTGTCGAGGAAGAGATTGAAGAGGATGAAGAAATAAAGATTATCCGTTCTAAGAGATTTGCAATGAAACCGATGGATCCGGAAGAAGCCTGCATTCAGATGGATTTATTGGGACATGATTTCTATGTCTTTCGGAATGCCCGGACAGAGGAAGTCAACGTGGTATATAAAAGAAAAGGAAATACGTTTGGCTTGATTGAACCGGAATTTTAGTGAAGGAAAAAGCAATGCGCCGGGACGGGCAGTCTGTAAAAAGAGAAAAGATAGCAGAAGGTACTGGTTTTATGGATGAGAGGGATCAACGCATCATTCATAAGGCAGTACCTTTTTCTTTTGCAGCACAGACGATTTCTTTGTAACAATTTTAAAAGGGAGTAATATATTATACCGAGGTGATTCTTTGAATGGTATATTATATGCTTTCGCTGGTACAGCGTTTACTTTTTTTGTTACAACCTTTGGAGCGCTCAATATTTTTCTCGTAAAAAAAGAAATCAGTCAAAACATTCAGTGCCTTTTTATAGGGTTTGCCGGCGGCGTAATGATTGCAGCGTCTATTTGGTCGCTCCTTATGCCGGGGATATCCATGGCGCAGGAGAACCATCAGATTGGCTGGCTTGTTATTTCCGGAGGATTTTTATTGGGTGTAGCAGTGTTGCTGCTCATTGATTTTCTATTGAAAAAGAGATTTTTAAAATCAAAAGATGGAAAGAAAGGCATGTTTCTTTCGCAAAAGACTTCCATGTTTATTATGGCGGTAACAATACACAATATTCCGGAAGGAATGGCCGTGGGAATGGCGTTTGCCCTTGCAGCGAGAAATATGGATGATGCCAATCTGATGTCCGGCGCGATTGCATTAGCTATTGGCATTGGTATTCAAAATTATCCGGAAGGAATAGCGGTTGTACTGCCGCTTTTGCGTGAGGGTATCAGTAATAGAAAAGCATTTCTGATAGGAAGTCTGTCGGGTATTGTAGAGCCGGTTTTTGGCGTTCTGGCCGCCGCCCTGGCGGGAGTTGTGGTTTCTATCATGCCAATGTTTCTTGCTTTCGCAGCGGGTACAATGATTTATGTGGTGGTAGAGGAATTGATTCCCGAGGCGCATTTGGGTGAAAAGAAAAATATCGGTACGTTGGGATTTGTAGTAGGTTTCCTGATTATGATGATTCTGGATGTTACATTGGGATAAGGGTTTCCGGAAATAGAAAATGTTGCGACTTGCATAAATTGATGCATTGGATAAATACCGGAAAGAAAGAACCCCTTAAAATGGTTACACTAATAAAAAAATTAGTGTGAGGTATTTCTATGAGGTGTATAAATGATTCAGATATCGGAACGCGTTTAAGAGAGCTTCGCTTGGATATAGGAGCAAAAATGATTGATATTGCAGTAGAATTTGATATTTCCATGGCACAGTACAGCCGTTTGGAGAGCGGCAAGGCCAGGATTACTGTGGACGTGTTAGAAAAGGCCTGCAAATATTATCATAGCTCTATCAATTATATTTTATTTGGAGAAGAGCAGGTTCATGGCAGCATCTTTTTTCCGAAATTACAAAACTTTGAGGAGAAGGATGTCAGACGGTTTCTGAAAATTCTGACTTGTCTTTTAGATCTGGATGCATTGTCTGAGGAGGAAAAGAATACGCCGATGTATAAAATGTTTGCAGGCGGTCTTTTGGAGATGATACCGGTAACGGCGAATAACGCGATGCCATATGTCTTGGAATACGAGAAAAATATTCATAGAAAAAGCGAAAATGATATGATAAGGCTGTTAGGGCTGTCGAGATTTAAATGGAATTCCATTATGCATGGAACAAGAGTAAGCGACATTATGATTCCATTTGTTATCAGTCAGCAGTTTGGTTATGATTTAAATTTTCTAATCCAAAATCAAATATCAGAAAATTTATTTTTTGATGATTTTTATCAAAAGCTGAAAAAGGAACGTCAGACGAGAGTGATGAAACTATTTGATGAGATCCTTGTGTTGGGAGGGCAGGAACTGCCTATTGAGGTACAGGAGGTAAAAAGCAGGCTGCTGTAAAAATGGAACGTTTAAATTGCATTCCTTGTATTGATGATACGTTAGTCTTTCTTATTACACATGAGTTTGCAGAACAGAACGGCTACCGTTGTGCTGACGATGGTTGCAATGAGTCCCGGCAATACGATGGCCGCCGGATTGACCGCACCGTATTGGGCGCGGTAAGCGATCACACTGACAGGAATCAACTGCAGAGAAGATATATTGATGACCAGAAAGGTGCACATTTCATCCGAGGCCTTGGTAATCTGTATCTTGTCTGCATTTTTTTTGCCCTGTTTTGCCGCTATTCTCTCACGCTCCAGAGAGGCCAGCTCTTTCATTGCTTTTAATCCCATTGGAGTTGCCGCCCAACCAAGTCCCAGGATATTTGCAATAATATTTGCCGCAATGTATTCATTCGCTTTGTGCTTTGCCGGGATTCGTGGAAACAGGAAGCGCAGTACCGGACGCAGTCCGGCTGTCATTCGGTCCATAATGCCCGCCTGTCTTGCAATCTCCATCAGTCCCGTCCACATTGCCATAATCCCAAGCATGGTAATAGCAAGCGTTACTGCTTCTCCGGCACTGTCAATCGCCGCATTGCTTAGAGCTTCCACCTGTCCCGTTATTATTCCGAAACTAAGTCCAATCAATATCATTAGTCCCCATAAATAGTTCAGCATAGGCTGCCTCCCGGTTTTCCTCTTTTCTTCTATAATCTATGCATTGGGTTCGTCTTTTATATCTGACATTCTTCATTCCATAGCAGAAAGGGGAAACGCTTTCCCGGAATCACAGAAAATAACCATTGAAAAAAGATGGCAGGAAGTTTATGATAATGCAAGGAAATATTTTATTGCATAAACTGGTACAGATGGGAGAATCGCTATGAGAACATTTGAAAAATCATCCAAATTAGACAACGTGTGCTATGATATCAGAGGACCTGTGATGGACGAAGCAAACCGGATGATAGCCGCCGGAGAAACGATTGTAAAACTGAATATTGGAAATCCTGCGCCATTTGGCTTCAGAGCGCCTGAAGCAATTTTACAGGCGATGAGGGGAAATTTGACAGACGCTGAAGGCTATTCGGATTCAAAGGGGCTGACCGCGGCAAGAAGGGCTATTCTTACATACTGCAATCAAAAAAATATGCCAAATGTTACGGAAAATGATATTTACACCGGAAACGGCGTAAGCGAACTGATAACCCTTTCTATGCAGGGACTTTTGAATAATGGGGACGAAGTGCTTGTTCCCGCGCCGGATTATCCGTTATGGACAGCTTCTGTTACACTTGCAGGGGGCGTTGCGGTACATTACATATGTGATGAAAAAGCGGGATGGTATCCGGATTTGGAGGATATGAGAAAAAAAATCACAGCGCGGACAAAAGCAATCGTTGTCATTAATCCCAACAATCCTACCGGCGCTCTCTATCCTGTGGAAATCTTGGAAAAGATTGTGGAGCTTGCGCGCGAATATGATTTGATTCTCTTTGCGGATGAAATTTATGACCGTCTGGTTATGGATGGGAAAAAACATATTGCGCTTGCTTCTCTGGCTCCCGACTTACTTACGGTGTCATTTAACGGATTATCGAAATCCCATCTGATTGCCGGTTATCGCTGCGGCTGGATGTGCCTGTGCGGCGAGAAATCCCATGTAAAAGGTTATATTGAAGGCATTAACCTTCTTTCCTCCATGCGCCTTTGCTCTAATGTACCGGCGCAGGCTTTGATCCCCGCTGCTTTGCAGCATCTGGACGATACGGAACAGCTAATTTCTCCGGGAGGGAGAATTTATGAGCAGAGGGAATATATCTATCAGGCAATTTGCGAAATACCGGGATTGAGCGCGGTAAAACCGCAAGCCGCATTTTATATTTTCCCAAAGATTGATAAGGAGCGTTTTCAGATTGTAGATGATGAAAAGTTTGCTCTGGACTTTCTCCGTGAGAAAAAGATTCTCTTTACGCATGGCGGTGGCTTTCACTGGACGGAGCCCGACCATTTCCGCATCGTTTATCTGCCCTGCATAGAAGAATTAGAAAAAGCAGTTTTATCATTGAAAGACTTTTTGGCAGACTACCGGCAGGAACAATCGGATCGGATATAAATTTGATACATTACCATTTGTATGGCGGCAGAACGGTTTCGGGTGCGGGGCGTAAAGTCTATCTTTGTTATTTTAATTCTTTTAGGATGGCAAGGATATAGTTCCAGGTACGAAGTACACTGTTCGCATCCATACGCTCTTTTGGCGTGTGGATGTCTTTGATGTCCGGACCAAAAGAGATGCAGTCTATACCGGGCAGTTTGCCAGACAGCAGACCGCATTCCAGTCCGGCATGCATCGACTGGACAACCGGTTTTCGCCCATATTGTTCTTCAAAAATGCGGATCATCAGCTTGCGGAGCATGGAATCCTGACGATATTCCCAGGCAGGATAAGAGCCGCTGCAGGAGATGGTTCCGCCCAATGTTTCCATCAGACAGCGGATACGGTTGACCAAGTCCTCTTTCTCTGTTTCCACGCTGCTGCGTACAGCGAACGAAAAAACAACTTCTGTATCTTTTGTAGAAAGGATTCCAAGATTTAAGGAAGTTTGGACCAGGCCTTCCATCTCTTGAGACATACGTTGAATGCCATTTGGCAGATTGACTAACGCAGAAATCAGCTTGGAAGTCGTATGTTCCGTTATTGCCATTTCTGTTGTATCCTCATCTTTTGCTTCAAAAAGGATTTTTATATTGGGATCCGTTTTCTGATATTCATTTTGGTAAATATGATTCTGTTTTTGGATAACAGCCTTAACAGAGTCCATATCTGTGTCCGGAGCAAATAAAAGCTCTGCGCATGCCTCTCTCGGTATGGCGTTATCTTTTTGTCCGCCGTTAGCAGACAGAAGCTGAAATGTATTGCTTCGGGAAAGCTGGTATAGCGTTCGTCCCAGAAGCCCGCAGGCGTTTGCCCTGCCTTTGTCAATTTCGACGCCGGAGTGTCCTCCGATTAACCCGGTAATGGTAAGCGTTGCTTTTTTGCCCTGTTTTTGCTCTTTTTGAATGGGAAGATGGCCGACTGCAGTGATTCCGCCGGCGCAGCTTGTTAAAAGAAAGCCCTCCTCTTCCGAATCGATATTCAACATAATACGGGATTTCAGTACAGAACAATCCAAAGCGGCGGCGCCAAGCATACCGATTTCTTCATCGACTGTTAAGACAACTTCCAATGGGGGATGCGGAATTTCATCCGAGGCAAGGATAGCGAGTGCATAAGCGACAGCTATTCCGTCGTCGCCTCCTAACGTTGTGCCTTTGGCAGAAATCATATGATCTTCCAACTGTAACGTTAATCCATCTTTTGTAAAATCAATAGCATAGCCGTTTTCTTTTTCGCAGACCATATCCAGATGTCCCTGCAGCATGACAGGGGCCGATGATTCATAGCCGGGAGTTCCGTCTTTATAGAGGATGACATTATTTGAGCTATCCTGGATATAGCGAAGGCTGTGCTCTTTTGCGAAACGGACGCAGTAGTCGCTGATTGCTTTGGTGTTGGCAGAACCATGCGGGATACCGCAGATTTCTTCAAAATAGTAAAATACCTGTTTCGGTTCAAGATTTGATAAAATTCCCATAATGATAAACCTCGTTTTTTTGATTTTTATGATTTCTTTGAATGACAGAAAGTGCGTGGCAGCTTTTGGGCATCCGTCAGTTTTTTCAGACTTTCTGCTTTCGGACCTCTGCCACGAAGCGGTCTATTTTTTCAGGATCTTTTCCCTTTATCATTGTACCATATTCTACGCCTGATGATACATCCACGCCATCCGGCTGAAGGGCTTTAATTGCATCGGCGACGTTTTCTGCACATAATCCTCCGGCGAGGAGCAGAAGTTTTTCGTCACGCGGAACCTTTTTGACCAGGTTCCAGTCAAAAGTCTTTCCGCTTCCCGGTTCCATGGCATCAAATACATAACCGGCTACTTTTGGGCAGCATCGGTAAAATTCGTAGTGTACCATATCGCTTACATTAAAAGCCTTGAAAATGGGAAGATGAATACATGACAGCAGTTCCTCGGACAAATTGCCGTGAATTTGAATATAATCGAATCCCGCATCTTCAATTTGGACGATTTCCTCTGGCAAAGGGGAAACTACGACAGCAACTTTTTGGATCGCAGGATGCAGCCGTGCCATAATTTCTTTTGCCTGTAATATGGTATTATTCCTTTTGCTTTTTGGATAGAATACGACCAAACCCGCAAAATCCACATGGTTTTTGTTTAGATATTCTGCTTCTTTTGGCGAAGTCAGGCCACATATTTTAATTTTCATGCATTTGCCTCCTGATAAAAGTAGCGTTCTCGTTGTTTGAAAAAGGATACGCTTTTGTATGGGACATTTTAGCATAAATTTTGTGTATTTGCTATTTTCTTTTTCTAAAATTTGGTATATAATGAAATTCGATTATGGTTTGAGAGTATTTATAAGTGAGAAAATCAAAAGATGGAGGTTATCATTATGTTAGTATCAGCAAAAGAAATGCTTACGAAGGCAAAAGCGGGTAAGTATGCAGTTGGACAGTTTAACATTAACAATTTGGAGTGGACAAAGTCTATTCTGCAGACGGCACAGGAGCTGCAGTCGCCTGTTATATTAGGCGTATCTGAGGGCGCTGGTAAGTACATGTGTGGTTATAAGACAATCGTAGGCATGGTTAAGGGAATGATGGAAGAGCTGAATATTACCGTTCCCGTTGCGCTTCATTTAGACCATGGTTCTTTTGAGGGAGCAAAAGCATGTATCAATGCAGGTTTTTCATCTATTATGTTTGATGGTTCCCACTATCCGATTGAAGAGAATATTGCAAAGACAACAGAGCTTGTCAACGCATGTAACATTTTGGGACTTTCTCTGGAGGCAGAGGTTGGCTCAATCGGCGGAGAAGAGGACGGTGTTATTGGCGCCGGAGAATGTGCGGATCCGGAAGAGTGCAAAGCAGTTGCAGATCTTGGCGTTACCATGCTTGCAGCAGGCATTGGCAATATTCATGGTAAATATCCGGATAATTGGGCAGGCCTTAGTTTTGAAACATTGGATGCCATTCAGGAAAAGACCGGCGATATGCCGCTTGTTCTCCATGGAGGTACGGGGATTCCTGCAGATATGATTAAAAAGGCTATTTCACTTGGCGTTGCCAAAATCAATGTAAATACGGAGTGCCAGTTGGCATTTCAGGAGGCGACCCGTAAGTATATTGAGGCGGGAAAAGATTTAGAAGGAAAAGGCTTTGATCCGCGTAAACTTCTGGCACCGGGAGCAGAAGCGATTAAGGCGACTGTAAAAGAAAAGATGGAACTGTTCGGTTCAGTGGGAAAAGCGTAAAGAATGGATAATAGGTAAAGGACGACTTTGCAGCTTGGGGGCTGTAAAGTTGTCTTTTGCTATACGGGATTTCGTTGTCAAAGGGAACCTGCATAGAACATTAATCAAAGATACCTTTTGACGCCTTAAGTTTATCTGGAATTTTTGCTGAAATGAGACAGAATATAGGAGGACTATGGACAGAAGAGAATTTCTTTCGGTATTACGTCAGAATTTGGAAGGTTATATCCCCATAGAGGAAGTGGAAGAGAACCTGCTCTTTTATCAGAATTATTTTGAGGAATCGGGTCAGTCCGAACAGGAGGTAATAGAAGCGCTGGGGGATCCCCGCTTAATTGCGAGGACCATTGTAGACGCCTATAAGGCGTCAAAGGGGCCTATGGCTGATTTCTACACGCAGCAGGCAAGATATGAGTTTCGCAGAAACCATACGGAGAGATATGATGATGAGGTAGACGGCAGGGGAGAGAAAACAGGCTTCTTTCGTTTTTCTGCATGGTATCGTAAGCTGGCATTCTGGGTGGTTGTGGCAGCCATTCTTCTGATATTATCTGTATTGATTGGTTTTCTGGTTGTATATATTTTGCCTGTTATTCTGCTGATTATAGGCATTAAACTTTTATTTGACTATTTCAATCGATGAAACGATTCAGGCAGTGAAGAAATGAGGACAGGATATGTACAGGATTTTATGTAAGGATGGAACTGCCAAACGTGGAGAACTGCAAACGGTACATGGTACGATACAGACGCCTGTTTTTATGAATGTCGGTACGGTTGGCGCCATGAAAGGAGCAGTATCGACGCAGGATTTACAGCATATGAAGACGCAGGTCGTATTATGTAATACCTATCATCTTCATGTACGTCCCGGTGATGATATTGTCCGGAAAATGGGCGGCATCCATAAATTTATGGTATGGGACAAACCGGTTTTAACGGATTCCGGCGGATTTCAGGTGTTTTCTCTGGCAGGACTTCGCAAAATAAAGGAAGAGGGCGTTTATTTTCATTCGCACATTGACGGAAGAAAGATCTTTATGGGACCGGAGGAGAGTATACAGATTCAGTCGCATATTGCTTCAACGATTGCAATGGCATTTGACGAATGTCCGCCACATCCGGCGACCCGGAAATATATGCAGGATTCCGTAGAACGCACTACCCGTTGGTTGGAACGGTGCAAAAGAGAGATGGCGCGCTTAAATGTCTTGGGGGATACGCTCAATCCGAAGCAGTTGTTATTTGGCATTAATCAGGGCGGCACCTATGCGGATATTCGTAAAGAGCATGCGAAACGCATATCAGACATGGAATTGGATGGTTATGCGATTGGCGGCCTTGCAGTAGGAGAATCTCATGAGGAAATGTATGATATCATTGAGAAAACGGTACCGTACCTGCCGGAGGACAAACCGACATATCTGATGGGAGTCGGTACGCCCGCCAATATTTTGGAAGCTGTAGAAAGAGGCGTTGATTTTTTCGATTGTGTTTATCCGGCCAGAAACGGACGTCATGGGCACGCCTATACAAATCATGGCAAGATGAACCTGTTGAATGCACGATATGAGTCTGATGATATGCCGTTGGATGAAACATGCGATTGTCCGGTATGCCGCACATACAGCAGAGCTTATATCCGCCATTTGCTAAAGGCGAAGGAAATGTTGGGGCTTCGCCTGATGGTTACGCATAATCTCTGTTTTTATAATACATTGATGGAAGAAATACGCGCTGCTATTGAACAGGGGTGCTTTCAAGAATATAAAAAACAAAAATTAGAGTTATTAAGGGAGGAAGGAAAATGAATTTGGTTTCAGTATTTGCAACAGAAAGTCAAGGCGGAAGTATTGTAACAATGCTAGTGATTTATGCCGTGATCATCGGCGTTTTCTGGTTTTTTGCAATTCGTCCGCAGAGCAAACAGAAGAAGGAACATGAGGCATTAGTGGCTACAATGGAAGTAGGGGACAGCATTTTGACATCCAGCGGTTTTTTTGGCGTCATTATTGATATTATGGATGAGGTCGTGATTGTTGAATTTGGCAACAATAAAAACTGTAGGATTCCGATGAAAAAAGATAATGTTGTTGAAGTAGACAAACAGGATAAGGAAGCTTGATTTTTTCGGTCAGGAAAGAAATGGATCAAAGGGACGCTATCGATAACGATACCGTCCCTTTTATTAATAGCAATCAGGCTCTGTATGCATAGAACTGTTCCAGATATTCATATGGGATAGAAAGGTTCCCTCTTCCGGTGCCGAGTAAAATATCCGGTTTGTTTTTGCCGTGAAAATCAGAACCGCCGCTTGGAAGAAGATCAAATTCGTTTGCAAGCCGTTTGACAAACGCTTCATCTTGCGCCGTATGGTTGGAATATTTCACTTCTATGCCAACAAGACCGTTTTCTTTAAACAGCGCCGTCATGGCTCTCAGCTCATTTTCCGGCATATGATAATGGAGCGGATGCGCAAGGATTGGAATACCGCCGCTTTGTCGTATCAGTTCTATTCCATCAAGCGCAGAAATTTTGACGCGCGGCACATAGTATGGGGAGTCTTCATTTAAGTATTTGTCAAAAGCTTCCTTTGTGTCTTTGACAATATTGTGTGCAATTAAGTATCTGGCAAAATGGGCGCGCGTAACGACGGTATCCGGATTACCCTCTTTTAAATCGTTAAGCGTCATGGAAATTCCTGCCTTTTGAAAACGTTCTACCATTTCTTCGTTTCGGTGCAGTCTTCGGTCCACAAACTGCTGCATGGTATGAATCAGCCGTTTGTTATGTTGGTCGATAAAAAGACCAACAATATGGATTTCTTTCTTTTGGTATTCTGCAGAGATTTCTATGCCGGGAATAACCTGTAAGGAATCCGATATCTGTCCTGCATATTCCACTGCAGGATCGACGCCGGATGCCGTATCATGATCCGTCAGCGCAAAGGCAGACAGCCCCTGTCTGACAGCTAGTTTAACAAGTTCTTCCGGGGAAAATGTTCCGTCAGAATAGTTAGAATGTACATGTAGATCTACTGTTTTCATATGAATCCCTGCTTTCTTAAAGAATATAAATAGTATAACATATCTTTTGTTAAAAAAATGTCATAAATCTGATAAGGTATGGATAGATATATAGTAACATATTTCATAAAAACGTATCCGGAAGGCAGGAAACGTTTTGACAATTTGCGGCGCTCCATTGCGTGGGCAATTTGGAATGGAGAATGATATGAAAAATAAAGTGGGAAGTTTTTTTGTGATTTTAGGTATTATGTTTCTGTGTTCCATGCTTCTTCTGGCAATCTTATCTTTACTGCTTTGGAGAATGGATGGCGGCAGCAGTCTGTTAAGCGGAGGCGTGATAGCCGTATATATCTTAACAAATATCCTCGGCGGTTTTTTGACCGGAAAGATGATGGGACAGCAGAAATTTTTCTGGGGGATGCTGATGGGAGCTGTTTATTTTGCCATATTATTTTTCATAGGCGTTTGTCTCATGGGAACAAAAATTTCAGGCAATATGCAGTTGATCAGCGGCGCGATGGTATGCGTCATATCCGCCATGATAGGAGGGATGCTTGCGCCAAGCAGACAGGAGCCGCATTCCCAAAATCTGTAAAATCTGAGATATTGAAATGGAAGATGCGATATGATACCATATAATCGGGAAAAGGCATAATAAACATTGGAGGAGTAGAAGATGAAGACGCCAGACGATTTGTTTTATATTCCGGATGATTTTGAGGAGCAAAATCATCCGGAATATAGAAAAAAAGAATTGTTCCAGAGAAAAAGACAAATTCGTGCAAAGCTGATTTTATTAAATACTGCTACGGCGTTAATTGTCATTATGATTGTACTTGTGTTTAAAATTGTTTCACTGAATACGCAGGATTCCATTGGTTCTATACAGGCGTCAGGGCGAATCCTGGAAAAAGATACTGCGGGAAATAACAGTGGAGCGGAAAACCGAGGGGACGGAGCAGGAAATATAACAGTTGCTGCAGAAGGAACGGCAGCGCCGGCACAGGATCAGACAAGTGGAAAAGAAAAATGGCTCCGTCAGGGGTTGGATCAGGAGAAACCAATGGTAGCTCTGACTTTTGATGACGGGCCGTATACACCGGTTACGGAGAAAATACTCCGGACCTTAAAAAAATATGATCAGAAGGCTACTTTTTTTTGTGTGGGAAACCGGGTTGGCAAATATTCCGCTTCTGTTTTGAAGGCATATCAGCAGGGATGCCAGATTGGAAGCCATACATATGGACATGTTATTTTGACAAAGCTGAAAAAGAAAAATATACGGCAGCAGATCAACTATGCAAATTTGGAGGTAAGAAAAGTGATCGGTTATCCGGCGACCGTATTGCGCCCGCCGGGAGGCCTGGTCAATGCAAAGGTTTGTAATAGTGTAAATGTACCGATGATTTGTTGGTCTATCGATTCGGAGGACTGGAAGAGCCGGAAAAAGAAAAAAGTATTAGAACGCTGTAAATATATCAGCGACGGCGATATTGTATTAATGCATGATTTGTATCCGTCTACAGCAGAAGCAGTAGAAACATTGGTGCCGAAGCTGCAGAAAAAGGGATATCTGATGGTAACGGTTGATGAACTCTTTTATTACAAAGGCATAAAATTGGAAAACGGCAAGGTATATTATAGTGGCAAATAGAAAAAACTTTTGTATGGGCAATACAAAAGTTTTTTTATAACAAAGTTTTTTAAAAATAAAGTTTTTTATAGAAGGTATTGCTTGCCATTTGTAGACTAACTATGGTATAATATAAATTAACGTGATTTTTGGAAGTCAAAACACGAATCATGAAAAATGCAGTATTAAAGGAGAAATTAACATGAAGGACAAGAAGAAAGGGTTATTGCATCTGCTTATTGTATTTGCAGTAATTGGGCTGTGTACCTATACGACTTTGGTAGGTTTTACCAAACATCATAAGGGAAGCGCCCAGAACATTAAGCTCGGCTTGGATTTGGCAGGAGGCGTCAGCATCACATATGAGGCTGTTGGGGATACGCCTACCAAAAAAGAGATGGAAGATACCCGTAACATGATGCAGAAACGAGCGGAAGTATATAGTACGGAATCTTCTGTAGTTATCAGTGAGGCCGGACGCATTTCCGTCGATATACCCGGCGTAGAAGATGCAGAAGAAGTTTTAAAGTCTCTTGGTAAAGAGGGTTCTTTGGATTTCGTTGCACAGGGGGATATGCAATTTGAAGATGATGAACAGAAGGTGCCAAAGTATACGAAAGTAATCTGCAGCGGGAAAGACGTTAAGTCCGCCGAGGCTGGCACACAGCAGGAAAGCGTAACCAAAAATAAAGAATATGTCGTTCAGTTGAAATTTAAGTCAAAGGGAACGAAGAAGTTTGCAAAGGCAACGCAGGCTGCTTATCCGTCTAAGGAAGTCATCTATATTGTATATGACGGAGAGGTGCTTTCAGCTCCTGTCGTGAAGGCAGAGATCACAAATGGCGAAGCTGTCATTTCCGGAAGCTTTAAGACATATGAAGAGGCGGAGGAGTTAGCTTCCATGATTCGTATTGGCGCGCTTCCGGTTGAATTAAAAGAAGTACAGTCGCAGGTTGTCGGCGCGCAGCTTGGTCTGGATGCAATACAGACAAGTTTAATGGCAGGTATTATTGGTTTTATATTAGTTATATTGTTCATGGTGGTATTTTACCGTTTGCCTGGTCTGGCTGCGTCGATTGCTTTGGCGTTCTATCTGGTGTTGATGTTAGTCGTATTAAATGTGTTGGATATCACGCTGACATTGCCGGGCGTCGCCGGTATCATCCTGAACATCGGTATGGCGGTTGATGCGAATGTTATTATCTTTACCCGTATCCGAGAGGAGCTGCGCAAAGGAAAGACGGTACAGTCCAGTATCAAGCTTGGATTTGATAAAGCATTATCAGCGATTGTCGATGGTAACGTGACGACGTTGATTGCGGCATTCGTTCTCTATATCAAGGGTTCCGGTACCGTAAAAGGTTTTGCAACGACCTTGGCAATTGGTATCGTGTTATCTTTCCTGACCGCAATATTTGTTACAAGGTTTATCCTGAATGCAATGTATGCGCTTGGCGTAGATGATGTGAAATACTTTGGTATTGAACGAGAGAGAAAAACAATTGATTTTGTTGGAAACAGGAAGAAATTCTTTGCAATTTCCGGCGCATTAATTCTTGCCTGCGCTGTTTTCCTTGGCATTAATGCGAGTGGACGTGCGGATGGAAATATCTTAAATTATGGTTTGGATTTTTCCGGAGGTACTACCTTTGATATTACATTTAATGATGATCAGGAAATCAATGATGATTTGAAGAAGGATATGGAAGGTATCTTTAGTAACGAGGCAAAATCAAATGACGTTGTTATTTCTGAAATTGCCGGCTCCAACGGTTTATCAGTTAAGACGGTTGAACTTTCAGAGAAACAGCGTAATAATATTACGAATACGATTGCTGAGAAGTACAAGGTAAAGGAAGGAAATATCCAGAATGAGAATATCAGCGCGTCTGTATCGGATGAAATGAAAAGCGATGCAATTGTTGCAGTTCTGATTGCATCTTTGTGTATGCTGTTATATATCTGGTTCCGGTTCAAAGATATCCTGTTTGCAGGAAGCGCCATCCTGGCGTTGATTCATGATGTTATTGTTGTACTTTTGGTATATGCGGTTACTTTGATTTCCGTAGGAAATACCTTTATTGCATGTATGCTTACGATTGTAGGTTATTCCATCAATGCGACAATTGTTATTTTTGACCGTATTCGTGAGAACCTGGCCGGAAAGCATAGCGAAGAGACTTTGGCAAGAGTGGTAAATGAAAGTATTACACAGACATTAACGCGTAGTATTAATACATCGTTAACTACCTTTATCATGGTTATCATGATTGCAATCTTAGGCGTTGATTCTGTCAGAGACTTTGCAATTCCGCTTTTAGCAGGTATTGTCTGCGGCGGATATTCTTCGGTATGTATAGCCGCAACTTTATGGTATACGCTCAGGAAAAAATTTAAGAAAGATAAACAGGCGCGTATTAAGGGAAAATAATTGGGCAGAGTTTTAAAAACAAAAAAGCTATGAGTATCATGCTCATGGCTTTTTTTGATGATTTATACTATTTTGAATCGTTTCGCAATGATCTAATAAAATTTCCCGAAAAGGAAGTCATAAAATATTTTCAATCATGATACTAATTATTATAGCGGTTTGTGGAGCCCGACAGAGCTTACCGGGCAAGGAAGAGCGTGCGGCGCTTGCAAAGCGCTACAGGTCTTTCCGTAACATTAGCGGGATGAAAAAAGAAAAAATCAAATCAATCAAAATCAGAAAGAAAAGAATTGTTCATGGATCTATTTGGTATCGTTACATTATTAGGCGGTCTGGCATTGTTTTTTTATGGAATGAATCTGATGGCAGAGGGGTTAAGAAAGTTATCCGGCGGGCGGTTAGAGGAAATGTTAGGGAAATTAACTTCTGGTTCATTACGGGCCGTCTTGTTTGGGGCAGGAGCAACTGCAGTAATGCAGTCCTCTTCCGCTGTTACCGTAATGGTTGTTGGTTTTGTGGATGCAGAAGTGATGCAGTTGGAACAGAGCGCAGGTGTCATTATGGGAGCAAATATCGGAACGACAATTACTTCATGGCTGCTTAGTACAACCGGCATTCGGGGCGGTACTGTCTGGCTCCGTCTGTTCGAGCCGTCTTTTCTTTTGCCAATACTGGCAATGACGGGTATGTTTTTTTGCCTTTTAAAAAAGAACGAGAAACAGAAAACCGTTGGCAATCTTTTTATGGGAATTGCCGTGATTTTATTTGGCATGGAGAAAATGCGTGACGCTGTCGCGCCATTGTCTGCCGTTCCGGAATTTAAGGGACTTATGGTTCGCTTTGCCAATCCTCTGCATGGCTTGCTGACAGGCGCCGTATTAACAGCGGTAATCCAAAGTTCATCGGCTTCGGTAGGGATTTTACAGGCGCTTTGTACTACGGGCGCCGTTTCATATAATGTGGCGGTTCCCATTATTATGGGACAGAATATTGGAACGTGTATCACAGCGATCTTAGCAAGCCTCAGCGCAAGTAAAAATGCAAAAAGAGCGGCTTGTATTCATTTATATTTTAATCTGATAGGCACAACGGTCTTTATGACGGTGTTTTATACCCTGCATTCGTTGTTCCGGTTTGAGTTTATGCAGCGGGCGGCTTCGGAAGCCGGAATCGCGGTAATCCATACCATTCTGAATATTACGGCAGCGTTCGTGTTACTGCCGTTTTCAAAATATTTAGTGCTTCTGGCAAAGAAAACCATACCTGACCATAGCTATCGCAAAATGCGGAAAAACGGAGGCAAAGAAAAATTATGACGGGCGTTCTGCTGATTGGATGGGGTGTTTTTTCACAACAAAAGCAACCCACTCTCCCAGTGTCTTTTTTTCAATGATAATAAAATTATTTTGAAGAAGGGCGTCTTTTACGGCGTCTGCTTTTTCTGCTAAAATGCCTGAAGCGATAAAAATGCCATCTGGTTTCATAAAATCGCCAATATGTGACGAAAGGGAAATGATCACATCTGCTAAAATGTTTGCGACGGAAATATCAAATGGGCCATTGCATTTTTTTTGAATGGAGATACTGTCGTTTAAGATATTGGCGTGTATTGCCTGAAGCCTTGTCCGGGCAATGTGGTTTTTCTGCGCATTTTCTAAAGTGGCGTTTACGGCAGAGGGATCGATATCCAGACAAAAAGCGGATTTTGCACCGCATAGCAGAGAAGCGATTGCCAGAATGCCGCTTCCGCATCCGGCGTCTAAAATTCTGCTTTCCGGTGTAATATATTTTCGGAGAATCTGCAGGCAGAGTTTTGTTGTTTCATGTGTGCCTGTGCCAAAAGCAGAACCGGGATCGATTTCAATTACAATGTCTTCCGGTTTTACATCCGCAGGCAGCGTTTCCCAGGTGGGTTTGATTAAAATATCATCCGCTGCATAAAAGGGCTTAAAGTTTTCTTTCCATTTATTTTTCCAGAGAGAATCATCCTGAATACAATATTCAAATTCCGGCAGATCTATCGGTAAAAATTCCTGCATGGCAAGAATGCGCGTTCGAATGATTTCAATCCATTCTTCCGGAGAATGTAAACGTTTGGGCGGCTCTTTCCTTAGCTGTTCATCCCGAAGAGAAGAACCGGTACTGTAGAAGTTTTGGTTTGTATTTTCGATATCTTCCGTGTAAAAGGTCAGTGTAGCGGAGCCATCATCTGCTCCGGGGTCGGCAGGGATATCGGTAAACATTTGTTTCTCCTCCTTTTGGGATAAGGGAACAAGATCGGAGATCTCATAACCTGCAATCCCTGCCTCTGAAAGAATTTCCCCAATGGCATCGGCATCTTTTGTTGTAGTATGTATATCATAACGGATCCATTTCATTTTTTTGTCCTTTCTGTGCGTTTCCTGATTTGCGGATATTTTTCAACTGTAAAGAGCTTATATCATTATAGCATAAAATATGATATGATAAATATGATGAAAAAACAAATACAAATGGAGATACAGACAGTAAAAGTTTGGAGGTACAGGATGAAACGGTGGGTTTCAAAAAAATACCAGATGGATACGGAGAAGATAGCAAACCGTTATCAGATATCGGAAATTGTTGCAGAAGTATTGGTAAAACGTGGTTTATTTGACTGGGATGCCATGGACGGTTACCTCTTTCCCGACATGGAGAAGCTTCATGATGTGAAGCAGATGAAGGATGCCGTTCGGCTGATAGAGATACTGGAGCAGAAAATCAAGCAGAAAAAAAGGATTCAAATTATAGGAGATTATGATGTAGACGGAGTGATGGCATCCTATATTCTTTATCGGGGAATCCGTACGATGGGAGGAAAGGCGTGCTGCCGCATTCCTCATCGCATACAGGATGGGTACGGGATTCGTGAATATATGGTGACGGAGGCATACCGTGCCGGGGTTGATACGATCCTTACCTGTGACAATGGGATTTCGGCAGGAGCGGCTGTTGAAAAAGCAAAAGAGCTGGGAATGACGATTTTAATTTCAGATCATCATGAGGCGCCTAAGGAAGAGGGGCATGAAAAGCTGCCCGATGCAGACGCGGTAGTGGATCCGAAGCAAAGCGCCTGTCAGTATCCGTTTAAAAATCTTTGTGGTGCAGGAATTGCTTATAAACTTGTGGCGTGCCTGTTAAGGCGCAATGGGATGGAACCGCAGGAAGAACTTCTGGCTTGTGCTGCTATTGCGACGGTATGTGACGTTGTTCCTCTGTTGGGGGAGAATCGAATTATTGTGACATATGGACTAAAGTGCCTGGAGAACTGTTCCAATGAAGGACTGCGTGCGCTGATTCAGGGACTGCAGCTACAGAACAAAATCTCATCTTATGATTTGGGGTTTCGTATTGGTCCTTGTATCAATGCGGCAGGAAGACTGGATGAAGCCAAAAAAGGATTTGAGCTTCTGACTGAGACGGATGCAGGGATGGCACAAAAAAAAGCATATGAATTGATACAATTAAATGAGGAGCGGAAGGTATATACGGCAAAGGCAGTAAGAAAAGCGATAGCCAGCATTGAATCGGAAGGGATTCTGCATGATAAAGTTTTTGTGCTCTATCTCGAGGAGTGCCCGGAAAGCGTAGCGGGTATTGTGGCGGGAAGAATCCGCGAACAATACTATCGCCCGGTTTTGATTCTTACCAATGGGAAGGAGGGATTAAAGGGATCGGCGCGCTCAATACCGGAGTATCATATCCAGAAAGAATTGAATCAATGTCAGGATTTGCTGACAGAATATGGCGGTCATGCCATGGCGGCTGGTTTTTCCCTTCCTAAAAGGAATTTAGAAGCGTTTAGAAAGAGGCTGAATGGAAACTGCCAGTTATCAGAGGAAGCGCTTGTTGAAACAATCTATTTTGATAAAGAGGTGGCCCTGGGGGAGATGACAGAGGATATTGTACGCCAGCTTGCCTGTATGGAACCCTATGGGGAAGGAAATGATCAGGCAGTTTTTGCCAGGAGAGAAGTAGAAATTGTGTCGGCAGTACTCTGCGGAAAAGAAAATCAGGTAGCAAGGGTACAGTTAAAAGACGGCATGCGATTGTATTCCGGCGTAGATTTTCAGTGCGAGGAACATTTGGGAGCGGGAATTTGCGGACGTTATGGCGAAAAAGCATGGGAAGATATCAAAAATGCGAGAGGAACAGATTATAAGGTGGATATTTTATATAAGCCTTCGATGAACCAGAAATATGGCGGCGTACAGTTTCAGATTGTCGATTGCCGTTAAGCGGATTTGCGTTTCGCAGCTTTCTTTGGGGAAAACTGTGGAAATGCAAGAAGCAGAATGTTGACGGGCAGAAAAAACTGCGATATACTGTAATAGAGTATATTGAGAATCAGTTCTTTTTGCGTGGCTTATTATGGGAAAGCAGAAGGAAAATGTGAAACAAAGCATTTGAGCGGAGGTTTGTATGTCCGGTGTTAATTTAGATGAGGCATTATATTATCAGTGGTTGATTAACAATAATTCGACCAGTACAATGTTAAATGCCATTTCAGGAAATTCAGAAGACGGAGGTATCGGTAGTCTTAGCAGTATTAGCGCATTATCCGGTTTGGATGGCTACAGCGGTTTTGGCAGCCTGTCCGGATTGGGAGCGCTCACAGGAACGGGCGCAGCAGAGTCGGTATCCGATTTTTCCGACATCCTTCAGACGTATCTGGCCGGCAGGAATACATCTGCGGCAACAGACGTAACAGAAGCAGCAACCATGGCGGGGAAACTGAACGATGTATTGAAAGAGGCGCAGGAAAGCGGGGAGACGTCTTCGCTGACGTATCGCACGGTTCAGGAGTTATATGAATATTTTTCCGATCAGGTATCTTCCAAAGCAGCAGCTCTTTTGGGAAATGCATCATCGGATACTTCGGCAGAATCCGTATCTGGTTCGGCGGCAGGAAGCCGTGCCGAACTGGATGAAATGAATCAGGCGGCACAGAGGGAAGAGGAATTTGACTTTTCGGAATTTGATCATATCGTTGATTCTGCATTTGCAGAGACAACGCCGTTGACATAACCTGCGTTACGGAGAGCGGTATGAAGTTTTCCGTGCAGGGTTTGCGTTTGGAAACAGAAAAAAAGAAGGAAGTCTGTGGATCGGTAAGACAGTATGTTGTGTGCCGGTCCTTTCTTGTTCTGCCTTTTTTGCCAATAGTTTACAATAGAGTAAAATCCGTATAATAATGGTGGATTTTTCGCCGTATGATAATAGTGCAGAAAATGGTAAAGATAAGATACAGGAATAAAAAGAGACCGGGCACAACCGCAGGGAACGGCGAAACAGGATGATTTTGTTTATTTATGGTAATCTGCCATATCAGAAGAAAAAAGATAATGCAGTTTTTGGTCAGAGATTCCGCATGGCGGCGCGCAGGGGAATAATAAAATTTTTTCGCACAGTTTTCTAAGATCAGTCTGTTTTCCGGATATTTGCGGGAAGCAAAAATATTAGAGAGGATCCATGGGAAAAGCAGAAAAAAGGAAAAGAGGTATGCGCTGACAGGTTTCATGGCAGGAATGGAAAAAAAGAGCAGGACTAATAAAAAAATCCGTCCCCCAAGCATTCCGGCATATCTGCTGATCATTCTTTTTTCGCCGTGTATTCGATTGGTCTGCGGACTGTTATTCTGCATGGTTTTTCCTCCTGTCTTTTTCTGGGTTTGCATTGCCGTGGAAAAACACGGTTGGTTTCTCTCAAAGACAGTATAAGCGATGAAGGGAAACAAGTCAAAAAGAAAACAATCTCAATTTTTTAAAATCTTTAAAAAATTGAAAAACCTCTTTTCTATTTTAGGAAAATGGTATATAATAACAAAGTATATGTTTATTTAATAGTACTTTGGAAAAAATATAAAAAGATGCAGGTTGAAAGGAGAAAGTTTTCATGAATGGCAGTGATATTGGAATAGATCTTGGTACAGCGAATGTACTTGTATATATAAAAGGGAAAGGCGTTGTATTAAGAGAGCCTTCTGTAGTAGCGTTTGACCGTGATACGAATAAGATTAAGGCGATTGGGGAAGATGCGCGTCTGATGCTTGGACGTACTCCGGGCAATATTGTTGCAGTCCGCCCGCTGCGTCAGGGCGTGATTTCCGACTATACGGTAACGGAAAAAATGCTGCGTTATTTCATTCAGAAATCCTGTGGAAAGTCGCGTTTTCGCAAGCCGCGCATCAGTGTCTGCGTTCCGAGCGGTGTAACAGAGGTAGAAAAGAAGGCCGTAGAGGATGCCACCTATGAAGCGGGCGCAAGGGAAGTAGCGATTATTGAAGAGCCGATTGCCGCAGCGATTGGCGCAGGCATTGATATTTCCAGGCCCTGTGGAAATATGATTGTAGATATTGGAGGCGGTACTGCGGATATAGCAGTGATTTCACTGGGCGGTACGGTTGTCAGTACATCTATTAAGGTTGCCGGCGATAACTTTGACGAAGCAATCGTCCGTTATATGCGAAAGACGCATAATCTCCTGATTGGAGAGAGAACTGCGGAAGAAATTAAAATTAATATTGGTTCTGCTTATCAGCGTCCGGAATTGGTATCGATGGATGTACGCGGACGTAATCTGGTCACAGGCCTGCCGAAGACGATTACGGTAACTTCCGATGAAACTTTGGAAGCGTTGAGAGAGATTACCTCACAGATTGTAGAAGCGGTCCACAGTGTATTGGAGAAGACTCCTCCGGAATTGGCTGCGGACGTGGCTGACAGAGGCATTGTACTGACGGGCGGAGGAAGCCTTTTATACGGTCTGGAAGAGCTGATTGAAGAAAAGACAGGTATCACGACTATGACTGCGGAAGATCCGATGACGGCGGTTGCAGTGGGAACCGGTAAATTTGTGGAATTTCTTGCCGGAAAAAGAGATGATGAATAATCAGGGTTAAGCAGATAACCAAAGTTGACGATATATAAATTAGGAGTTATATAAGAAAGGGGAACACCGATGGTAAGAGGTTTGTATACGGCTTATACAGGTATGCTGAATGAGCAGAGAAGACTGGATGTGATTTCAAACAATCTTGCAAATTCGGCTACAGTCGGATATAAAGAAGAGAATGTAGTAAGTCGTTCTTTTAAGGACTATATGATGGTTAAAATCCGCGATGGTTCCAATGAATATATTGACGAACGGATTGGGGTTTCGAATCCGGGCGTGAAGATTGGCGAGACGTATATGGACTGGGGCCAGGGTTCCCTGCGTGAAACAGGTAATACTTACGACATTGCAATTCAGGGAAATGGATTTTTCACGATTCGCGTAACGGATTCAAATGGCGACAGCAGTATAAAATATACTAGATGTGGAACTTTTAAGTATACGCATGACGGTTATGTTGTAGATGTCAATGGCAATCATCTGCAGGGGAACAGTGGAGATATCCAGATTCCTACAGATGCAAGGGAAGTAGCTATTAAAGAGGATGGTTCCATATTTGCAGACGGCGTATTGGTGGACAGGATTCTGTTGACGGATTTTGAGGATTATAATTATCTTGAGCTGTATGGGGATAATATGTATGATGCAGTCGCAGGCGCTGTAACGCGAGATGCTACAGGAACCATGGTACAGGGCTTCACGGAACAGTCCAATGTAAACGTAATTTCAGAGATGGTCTCCATGATTACGATTACAAGGGCGTATGAAGCCGGACAGAAAATGATTCGCACGCAGGATTCTTTATTGGATGCTTCTGCTAATCAAATCGGCAGAGTGTAACTATTGTTAGTCAGGCTTCCATATAGGAGCAGATAGGAGCGTATAGTTATGATGAGATCTCTTTGGACGGCTGCATCGGGCATGAAGGCTCAGCAGACGAATCTGGATACCATTTCGAATAATCTTGCTAATATTAATACGACAGGATATAAGAAAGAAAGAACAGAGTTTCAGGCTCTTTTATATCAGACGATTCAGGAGAGGACAACGGACAATGAAGGAAACCCAAAACCGATTGGGGCGCAGGTTGGACTGGGAGTCAAGGTGTCGGCGGTTTCTACAGAGTTTGAACAGGGAAAAATGACGGCAAGCACCGGGGATTTTGATTTTGCCATCAACGGCAAGGGGTTTTTTATGGTTCAGATGCCGGATGGAACAACCGGTTATACCCGTAATGGTAATTTTTTAATGGCAATCAATGGAAACGGAGGCGTGACTCTGACAACGTCAAACGGTTATTCTGTTCTGGATTCGCAAGGGCGTCCGATTACATTTGATGCTGATACCGATACCATGCGGCTTCAGTTTGACAATTATGGAAATATTTTTTATAGAAATGAGCAGGGTGTTGTTCAGGCAACCGGCATCCGCATTGGTGCGGCACAGTTTAACAATCCATCCGGTCTTACAAAGATTGGAGACAGCTACTATGCAGAATCGCCGGCTTCCGGGGAGGCCCGTATTGAAGGGCAGGACGCGGCGCTGACGATTAGCGTTATCAAAAACAAATACTTAGAAGCTTCTTCCGTGCAGGCTGTGGATGAAATGGTTGATATGATCATTACACAGCGTGCTTATGAAATGAATTCTAAAGCAATTCAGGCGTCTGACGAGATGCTGCAGCAGGCAAATAATTTGAGACAGTAATTTTCAGAATATTCAGGAAAGGTAAGGTGATAGCATGAGTTCCATATTTGATACCTCATCTTTATACAGTACATATTCGCAAAATATCAGTTCAGCAAATACACAATCTTTAACAAATTCGCTGCAGAATGCGGAATCTTCATCAGATGCCGATCAGTTGATGAGTGTCTGCAAGAATTTTGAAGCCTATTTTGTCCAGAAAATCATTGAACAGGCAAAGAACACATTTTCAGAGGATGAGGAAGAGGAAGGCGAATATATGCAGTATTTTGGCGATATTATGAACGAGCAGTATGCCAATATTGTTACGGAAAGCGGATCCTTTGGTTTGGCACAGCAGTTATATGATTCCATGAAGTCAAACTATCATATTGACGGTGCAGCAGAATAAAAGAGAATAAAATAATTTCGGGCCACTGTATTTTTCACAGTGGCTCTTTGCGTGTACAATTGGGAGAAGAAGGTTGAAAATATTCCTCTTTCAACCGCCAAAGTTATGCGTTGTGCGATAAAGACATTCGTTTCATCAACCGGTCGCAAAGGAGGATCGCAGTATGAGTGCAAAAATGGAAGAATTTGAGGGATATGTAGATCGGATTACATTTCGGAATGAAGAAAACGGTTATACGGTTCTGTATCTGGTCAGGCCACAGGCAGAAAAGAAGGAAGAAGAGGAAGAGTGCTGTGTGGGATGCTTTTCCTATGTTGCAGAAGGGCAATATTTGGCGGTTAAGGGGAAAAGGGTTATTCATAAGAGTTATGGTCCGCAGATTCAGGTAGAACAATACGAGGAGAAACAACCCGATAATTTTGTCGCGATGGAGCGGTATCTGGGTTCAGGCGCAATCAAAGGAGTCGGGCCCGCCCTGGCGGTGCGCATTGTAAAAAAATTTGGCAAAGATACTTTTTCCATCATAGAAAAAGAGCCGGAGCGCCTTGCAGAAGTGAAGGGAATCAGTAAAAAAATGTCTGTCAGCATTGCGCGCCAGTTTCATGAAAAACAGAAGATGCGCCAGGCGATGATTTTTTTGCAGGACTATGGCATTTCGATGAATATGGCTGTTAAGATTTATCGATTTTATAAAGATGATATATATGAAGTGCTGCGTAAGAATCCGTATTGTCTGGCGGAGGATATTGCAGGTATTGGCTTTAAAACTGCAGATGCAGTTGCACAAAGGGCGGGCTTTTACGCAGATTCGGAATATCGTATCCGTGCGGGCGTACTCTATGCCCTGCAGCAGTCGGGAAAGCAGGGGCATTGTTATCTGCCGGAGGAGAAACTGATAAAAAATGCGGCGGAATTGCTTATGGTATCAGAAGATGTTGTTTCCAAGCAAATTGACGCGCTTACGATGAATAAGGAAATTTTAATGGAAGAAACCGCAGGAGAACGCAGATTATATTCCGGTACGTTATATTATATGGAAATGAATTGTGCCAGGATGCTTTTGGATTTGAATCTTGTATTTCCTGTCGATGCAGAGCTGCTTGCAAAACGGATTGCCGAGATAGAGCAAAGCGAGGGCATTGTATTGGATATTCAGCAGAAACAGGCGGTGTTTCAGGCAGTTCAAAACGGTGTAACGATTATTACAGGCGGTCCGGGTACCGGAAAAACAACAACGATTCATACGATTTTGCATGTGCTGGAGCAGGAGGGGATGGAAGTGCTGTTGGCGGCGCCAACCGGCCGTGCCGCAAAGCGGATGACAGAAACGACCGGCTGGCAGGCGCAGACCATCCACAGATTATTGGAATTGAATGGGAACGTTGATGAGGAAAATAAAGAGGGGATGCATTTTGAAAGAAATGAACTGCAGCCGTTAGAGGCGGATGTCGTCATTGTGGATGAATTTTCCATGGTGGATATTTATTTATTGCATGCGTTATTAAAGGCTATGGTACCCGGATGCCGCCTGATCATGGTAGGGGATACCAATCAGCTTCCGTCTGTCGGCCCGGGAAATGTTCTGCGCGATATGATAAAAGCAAAATTTTGCAATGTAGTTTATTTGCAACAGATTTTCCGCCAGGCGGCAGAAAGCCAAATTGTTATGAATGCGCATAAGATTAATGCCGGAAGAGATATTTCATTAGATAACCAGAATGAAGATTTTTTGCATTTGGAGCGTCAAAATGTACAGGATATTATTGCTGTGGTGATTCAACTGGTTATGCAGAAACTTCCTGCCCATGTGGGAGCTTCTCCATATGATATACAGGTCTTAACACCGATGCGGAAAGGGGAACTGGGGGTGGAACATCTGAATCAGGTTTTGCAAAACTATATGAATCCCCCGCAGAATGGGAAGAAAGAAAGGGAATTTCATGGTACGCTTTTCAGAGAGCGGGACAAGATTATGCAGATAAAAAATGATTACCAAATGAAGTGGGTAAAGAGAACGCCTCTTGGGGATCTGCTGGAAGAAGGGACGGGCGTTTTTAATGGAGATATCGGCGTCATCAAGAGGATTTTGGACACGGAAGAGGTTGTGGAAGTAGAATTTGAAGAGGGAAAAGTGGCGGAGTATGAATATAGCCAGATGGATGAGATGGAACTTGCTTATGCAATCACAATTCATAAATCACAGGGAAGCGAGTACCCTGCTGTAGTTCTTCCAATCTTAAGCGGCCCCAGGATGTTGATGAACAGAAATCTTCTGTATACAGCGGTAACCAGAGCCAGAAAATGCGTTACAATTGTCGGGAGCAGAGAAATGGTTTATCAGATGATACGAAATGTATACGAACAAAAGAGATATTCCGGTCTTTGCCAGAGATTGCAGGAAATGAAGGAGGAAGGATACTGAAAAAAGCAGGAAAAATGATTTTAGATATGCTCTATCCGAGACGGTGTACGGTATGTGACAGAGTGCTCAGTATGCAGGAGCAGTACTATTGTAAGAACTGTACAGGTACTTTGCGGTATATTGGAAAAGAAAGCTGCATGAAATGCGGGAAGCCGGTGGACTGTCAAGAAGAATACTGTACGGATTGTAAGAAAAAAAAGACGGCTTTTCGGTCCGGTCATTCCGTATTTTTGTATGATACTTCTATGAGAAGTTCCATAAGCCGTTTTAAATACCATGGCAGACAGGAATATGCTGCCTGTTATGCAAGAGAAATGTACATAAGGTATGGCGGGTGGATGAAGGAAATACAAGCGGAAGCTCTTATTCCGGTACCTGTTCACAAAGAACGTTACCGGGTAAGGGGATTTAATCAGGCGGAATTGTTAGCAGAGCATTTGAGCCGTCTGAGTGGCATTCCTGCCCGGAAGGATATTTTGCTTCGTGTCAAAAATACGCTTCCTCAAAAGGAATTAACCGATAAGGAGAGATTGGAAAATCTATGCCAGGCATTTCAGATAACTTCCCTGCAGGAAAAGTTGTATAAATATTGGAAATGTGTTATAATTATTGATGATATATATACAACAGGGAGTACGGTAGAGGCATGTTCCCGTGTATTGAAAAACTGGGGAGTGGAAGAAATTTACTTTTTGTGTGTATGCACAGGACAAAGCGATTAGGAGGTTAGGTTGAAAAATCACGCTGATGCGCTGATTTTCACAAGTGAGCCTACGCTCATTTTGGCTATTTGTTCCTGAGTGAAAACAAATAGCTATAATGGCAGATGAGAAAATGCATACGCGAACTGTGAAAACAGTTTTTTCTCATTGTCTCTTTGCGACAAGCCGCTCAGAAATGGAGGTTAATATGGATGTAAGAAATTGTAAGAATTGCGGAAAGTTATTTAACTATACAGGAGAACCAATCTGCCCTGTATGCGCCAAGGAACTGGAAGATAAGTTTTTTTCTGTCAGAGATTATATATATGCCAATCCTACAGCGTCTATGTCTACGGTTGCTGAAGAAATGGAGATCCCAATTCAACAGATTAAAAAGTGGGTAAGACAGGAACGGTTATCTTTTTCGAAGGATTCGGGAATGTCAATTGATTGCGAAGTATGCGGCAAGCCGATTTTAACAGGCAGATACTGTAAGGAATGCAAAATGCAGATGACAAATAAATTGTCGGGTATGTATAGTCATGAAGAAAAACACAGTTCTAAGCAGACAAAAGTAAGTTCCAATGGAAAGATGCGTTTTCTTGGAAATTAAACCTTTTATTTGGAATTGGAGGTGGGTGTTTGACTGGAACAGAAATATGTGATGTTTTTGATGAGTCGTTTGGAGAGGTAACGCAGAAACTGATTTGCGTTGATTTACAGAAGACAACGGAGAACAAAAAGAATAAAATGCCGGTTTTGCAGCATGGATATTGGGAATTGATACAGACAAAAGGTTATATCAACGCTCAGATCATTTGCCATTTTTCAGAAGACTTGTTTCAGTGTATTATAGATACAATGAATGGAGGATGCACTCCGCCGAAGGAAGAAATTGCATTATATCTGAATGAGTATGTCAATATTATATGTGGTCATGCAATATCAAAACTAAATAATATGGTAAAAAAGCCGTCTCGTTTGTCGGTGCCGAGTTTTTACCGGACAAGTGAGCCGCTGCATTCCATTTTGGATAACAATCAGCCGGAATTTTTGGCGTATAGTTCAAAAGCAGGAAAACTGCAGGTTTACATTTGTTGTTCAACAGAAAATGATCAGAAGGAGGACGCAGAATGAGTGAAATAACGATTATGGTAGTAGATGATTCGCCGTTTGCATCAAAACAGATTAAGGATATTGTAGAAGAGAATGGTTACAAGGTAATTGGCTATGCAAAAAGCGGAGAGGAGGGTATCCGCTTATATGATGAACTTCATCCGGATATTGTAATCTTAGATATCATTATGCCGGGAATTGATGGATTGGAGACGGCTGAGATTTTAATGAAGAAAAATCCAAAGGTAAAAATCATGATGCTAAGTTCTTTATGTGATTCCGGTACTTTGGAAGAAATAAAGCAGATAGGACTGAAATATCTGGTTCCAAAACCTTGGGAGAATGATGTTCTGTTGGCAACGTTAGAATTGTTGAACAGGCAATAGAGGGGGAATGGAAATTCGTAAGTTATGAATTTCCATTTTTTCACTGTATAGGGGATCGCAGTATGTGTCAAAGTGCGTTAGTAAAATCATTATTCTGGGAAAATGTGTTAATTATAGTTGACGAAAGCTTGCATTTTAGAATATACTCAATTATGAATTTACAGATATTTTGTACAGGACTACATACAGAGGGATTCCATAGTGTAAAAGAAAGAATGGAGAAGGAAAACTATGATTAGGACAAGAGTGATTGCGACTGCTGCAAGTGTGCCGGAGCAGGTTATTACAAATGCTGATCTGGCAAAGATTGTAGATACAAGCGACGAGTGGATTACACAGAGAACCGGGATAAGGGAAAGACACATATCGGCAGGCGAAAATACCTCCGTTCTTGTGATTAATGTTGCAAAGCAGTTGTTAGAAAGAGCGGCAGTAAAGGCAGAGGATATTGATTTGATCATTGTAGCTTCTGTTACGCAGGATTATGGGACTCCGTCTCTGGCATGCATGATTCAAAAGGAGATTGGCGCTGTCAATGCAGTGGCCTTTGATGTGGTTGCCGCCTGCAGCGGTTTTATGTTTGCGTTGAGCACGGCGGATAAGTTTATTAAGTCCGGTGCATACGGCAATGCACTTGTCATTGGCGGGGAAACGCTTTCAAAAATTGTAGACTGGACAGACCGAGCCACTTGCGTATTATTTGGCGACGGCGCCGGCGGCGCATATGTGGAGAAGTCTGAAGAGGCCGGGATGGAATGGGAAAATATCGGTTCTGCAGGCGAAAAATATGAGATACTGACAGAGGGATATACCAATTGCGCAAATGCATTTAATGATAATCCGGCGAGCGTCGATCCGTTGTGGTATGTTAATATGAATGGAAGAGAAGTTTTTAAGTTCGCCACAAAGAAGGTTACCGGAAGTTTAAAGAAACTGATGGAGGAAAAACATTTAAAGCATGAGGATGTCAAATACTTTATTCCGCATCAGGCGAATATAAGGATTGTAGAAGTGATTGCTAAAAAATTAGGAATTCCGTTTGAAAAATTTTATATGAATATAGACCGTTTGGGCAATACCTCTTCGGCAAGCATCCCCATGGCATTGAATGAATTAAATGAGCAGGGGCTGCTTGAGCGGGGGGATAAAATTGTTCTGGCGGGCTTTGGCGGTGGAATGACATGGGGGACTATGTTGATTGTTTGGTAGTGTATAACTGCAAAAGCAGTATATATAAATAAATTTTTAGGAGGATAAGAAGGATGGTTTTTGAGAAAATCAGGGAAATTATTGCAGAGCAGACAGGAAAGGATGTAAGTGAAATTACATTAGAGACAAATGTAAAGGACGATTTAGATGCAGACTCTTTAGATTTATTCCAGATTATCAATGATATTGAGGATGAATTTGATGTTTCTGTTGAGAATCCGGAAGCAATTGTGACTGTTAAAGATGCAGTAGATTTTGTAGAAAGCCATAAATAATTCATGGCACATCGTTAATCCGAGCTGTCCCGCAATATGCGTGACGCTCGTGGTTGCGGTGCGGTAATGCCGTCCGGCATTGCCGAGTGGAGGGAAAATATGAAAACAGTATTTATGTTTAGCGGTCAGGGCGCGCAGTATGCCGGTATGGGAAAAGAATTATATCAGAATTATTCTGTGGCAAAAGAAATCTTCGACCGGGCCGATGAAGTATTAGGGTATTCAATAAAAGAAATTTGTTTTGAGAATGAAGTCAAGTTGGGGGAGACAGAGTTTGCGCAGCCGGCAATTCTTACAATGAGTATTGCCGCTATGAAAGTTTTGGAGGAACAGGGTGTCCGTGCAGAAATGACTGCCGGATTGAGCCTGGGGGAATATTCTGCCTATGTTGCCAGCGGGGCAATGGATTTTGATGAGGCAGTTGCATTAGTTCAAAAAAGAGGAAAATTCATGGCGGAAGCAGTTCCTTCGGGAGAAGGAGCAATGTATGCCATTATTGGTTTAGATACAGAGGCAGTTGAAGAGGCATGTAAGGAGGCAATGGAAGCCGGCAATGGTCTGGCTGTACCGGCAAATTATAATGCGCCGGGGCAGATTGTGATCGCCGGGGCGGCAGAAACTGTCGGAAGAGCCGCTGAGATTGCCAAAGAAAAGGGAGCGAAGATGGCCGTAAAGTTAAAAGTAAGCGGCCCGTTCCATACGGAGATGTTACAGCCGGCAGCAGAAAAGTTAAAGCCGGAGTTGGAAAAGATGCATATCAAACCGATGGAGATACCGGTGTTTACCAATGTTGATGCAAAGATAGTCGCATCGGAGAAAGATATTATTCCAATCTTGGCAAAACAGATCTGCTGTCCGGTTCGCTTTTCGGATATTTTACAGAATATGAGGAAAGAGGGGGCGGATACTTTTATAGAATTGGGACCGGGAAGAGCGTTGTGCGGTTTTGCAAAGAGAACGGTCAAGGGAGTTACGATTCTCAATGTGGAAGATAGAGTCTCCCTGGAAAAAACAGTGGCAAAGCTTCAGGAAATTGTGTAGTAGGAGGTTTTATATGTTAAAGGATAAGACAGCGGTTGTTACCGGAGCTGCGAAAGGAATTGGCAAAGCAATTGCTCTGGCATTTGCAGAAGAAGGATGTAATATTGTATTAAACTATCACAGCAATGTTTCAGAGGAAACGATTCAGCAGATAGAGGCATACGGCGTGAAATGTATGCCGGTAAAAGGGGACGTCAGTGATTTTGAATTTGCTGCCTCTCTGGCAAAACAGGTAAAAGAGGAATTTGGCTCTATTGATATCCTTGTGAATAACGCAGGAATTACCAGAGATATGCTCTTGATGCGCATGAGCGAGGAAGAATTTGACAGTGTGGTAAAGACAAATCTAAAAGGAACTTTTAATATGGTGCGTCATGTGAGCAGTATTATGTTGAGACAGAGAAGCGGCGCAATCATTAATATGGCGTCGGTAGTCGGCGTGATGGGAAATGCCGGACAGGTTAATTATGCGGCATCCAAGGCTGGCATCATTGGATTGACAAAATCGGTAGCTAAGGAACTGGCGGCAAGAGGGATTACCTGTAATGCTATTGCACCGGGATTTGTGGAGACGGATATGACGGCTGTTCTGACAGACGCGCAAAAAGAAAAGATGTTATCTGTCATTCCGTTAAAGCGTTATGGACAGGTAGAGGATATTGCAAAAGCGGCGGTATTCTTCGCAAAAAATACATACATTACCGGGCAGGTCCTAAATGTTGACGGCGGTATGGTAATGTAGCAGGATACGTTTAGGGAGTGCAAGTGAATGGAGGGTTGTTATGGAAAAAAGATGTGTGATTACCGGAATGGGAGCTATTACTCCGTTGGGAAGTACAGTAGATACATTTTGGAATAATCTGAAAAATGGCGTTTGTGGTATTGATTATATTAAGAAATTCGATACGACAGATTATAAAGTGAAGATTGCGGCCGAAGTCAAGGATTTCGATCCGGAATTGTATATGACAAAAAAGGATATCAAGAGAAATGATTTATTTGCAATCTATGCTTTGGCAGCGGGGATTCAGGCTTTTGAAGATTCAAAACTGGACATGGAGAAGGAAGACGCAGACCGCATTGGCGTTCTTGTTGGTTCTGGTACCGGTGGTTTAATGACAATGGAAGAACAGGTTTTAAGAATGGCAGCGAAAGGACCTTCCCGTGTTTCGCCTCTTTTTATTACAATGACAATTGGAAATATGGCGGCAGGCAATATTGCAATCCGTATCGGTGCAAAGGGCATCTGTGAAGACATTGTGACAGCCTGTGCTACCGGCACAAACTGCATTGGCGATGCATACCGCAACATTAAGCATGGTTATCTGGACGCCTGTATAGCAGGAGGCGCTGAGGGGGCAATTTGCGGAATTGGCGTTGCGGGATTTACCAATCTGACAGCATTATCTACAGAGCCGGACCCGAAAAAAGCATGTAAACCATTTGATAAAGAGAGAAATGGTTTTGTCATGGGCGACGGTTCAGGCATTCTTGTGTTGGAAGAGTTAGAGCATGCGTTAGCCAGAGGCGCTAAGATATATGGAGAGATTGTTGGATATGGCGCAACCGGCGATGCATATCATGTTACGCTGCCGGAGCCGGAAGGAAAAGGAGCGGCGAAGGCAATGAAGATGGCGCTGAAGGAAGCAGGCATTACTCCGGAACAGGTCGATTATATTAATGCTCATGGAACCAGTACGCAGGCGAATGACGTGGGAGAAACCAAGGCGATTAAATTAGCGTTTGGCGAAGAAACAGCAAAAAAGACGCCGATTAGTTCTACAAAGTCTATGACCGGCCATTTGTTGGGAGCGGCGGGTGCAATTGAAGCGATTTCCTGCGTAAAGGCTCTGGAAGAGGGATTCCTTCCACCAACGATTAATTATCATACGCCGGATGAAGAATGCGATTTAGACTATATTCCAAACGTAGGGCGGGAAGCAAAGGATGCGGCTTATGCATTATCCAATTCTTTAGGCTTTGGCGGACACAATGCAGTGCTCTGTTTTAAGAAATGGACAGGAAAATAGAGAGAATGTATTTTAGAAAGGTGTGGTAAGAGGATGCAATATGAAGAGGTCAAGGAATTAATTGCGATTTTTGAAAAAACTGATTTAAATGATATGGAAGTACAGTTGGATAACGTACGGCTCCGTTTAAACCGCGGCCCGGTTTCGCCCTGGGCGGCATCTTCTGCTGCAGTACCTGTAGCGGCGGCACAGCAGGCGGTACCTGCAGCGCCTGTGGCAGCGTTGGAACAGACAGATTCCGTACCAGCAGAGGATTCCAAAATGAAAAGAGCAGATTCTGCTATAAAAACAGATTCCGCTCCGAAAGCTTCTGCTGCGGAATCAACAAAGGTAATCAAGGCTCCGATTGTTGGAACCTTTTATCAAAGCGCAGCGCCGGACGAGGCGCCTTTTGTAAAAACAGGAGATACCGTGTCAGAAGGAGATGTGGTATGCATTATTGAAGCGATGAAGTTTATGAATGAAGTAAACAGTGAAGTGAGCGGGACTATTACAGAGATTCTTGTAAAGGATGGCGAATTTGTAGAGTATGGTCAGGAATTATTCCGTGTAAAGTAGGAATGGAAAGAGAAGAGGAATCATATGTTAATGGATATCAATGAAATTATGTCGATTATTCCACACAGGCAGCCGTTTTTGCTGATTGACCGTGTGGAGGATATGGTAGAAGGGAAATCGATTACGGCGTTGAAAAATGTTTCTTATAATGAACCGTTTTTTGCCGGGCATTTTCCGCAGGAACCGGTTATGCCGGGGGTGCTGATTGTTGAGGCAATGGCACAGGCGGGTGCAGTTGCGATTCTTTCTATGGAACAGTTTAAGGGAAAGACCGGATATTTCGGTGCAATTAAAAATGCGAAATTTAAGCGGAAGGTAGTTCCCGGGGATACGCTTCGTTTGGAACTGGAAATTGATAAACTGAAGAAAAATATCGGTATCGGTCATGGTACTGCATATGTGGGAGAGGAAATCGCAGCTCAGGTAGAGCAGTTTATGTTTATTATTGAGTAGCAGAGAACGATGGAGGCGCAAATGTTTGATAAGATTTTGATAGCAAATCGTGGCGAGATAGCCGTCCGCATTATCCGGGCATGCCGCGAGATGGGAATTAAGACGGTAGCAGTATTTTCTGAACCGGACAGAGAGGCTTTGCATGCACAGCTTGCGGATGAAGCTGTCTGTATTGGCTCTGCGAAGGCTGCAGATAGTTATAATAATATGACCAATATTATTACTGCTGCGGTAGAAACAGGCGCGCAGGCGATTCATCCGGGATTTGGTTTTTTATCAGAAAACAGTACATTTGCGGCAATGTGTGAAGAGTGTAATATCAAATTTATTGGTCCAAATCCTTCCGTGATTGACGCAATGGGAAATAAGTCTAATGCCAGAGCTATGATGATTCAGGCAAATGTTCCGGTCATTCCGGGGAGCGACGGAGTAGTCGGGGATATGGAACAGGCATATGAGATTGCCGAAAAACTGGGGTATCCTGTTATGGTAAAAGCTTCTGCCGGTGGCGGCGGCAAGGGCATTCGCATTGTACGAAAGAAGGAAGAACTGCAGAAGGCTTTTGAAGCTGCGAAAAGTGAGACAAAGGCGGCGTTTGGCGAAGACGCCATGTACATGGAAAAAGTGATTGAGCATGCCAGACATGTGGAAGTACAGATATTGGGAGATCATTATGGCAATATCATTCACTTGGGAGAACGGGACTGTTCTTTGCAGAGAAAGAATCAGAAGGTATTGGAAGAAGCTCCTTCCCCAGCGCTTTCTCCCGAGACACGAAAGGAGATGTGCGATGCGGCGGTACGTGCTGCGAAAGCAGTAGGATATCAAAGCGCGGGAACGATTGAGTTTTTGTATGATAGAACGGGTCAATTTTATTTTATGGAAATGAATACCCGTGTGCAGGTAGAGCATCCGGTAACGGAAATGATTACCAATGTAGATATTATCAAAGAACAGATTCGGATTGCAGACGGAGAAAAATTATCTTTTACGCAGGAGGAGATCCAGATTAGCGGTCATGCAATTGAATGCCGGATTAATGCGGAAAATCCGGAACGTAATTTTGCGCCGTGTCCTGGTTTGATTGATTATCTGCTTTTGCCGGGGGGCGGTCTTGGCATCCGCGTTGATACTGCAGTGTATGAGGGATATGAGATACTGCCTTATTATGATTCCATGATTGCCAAGGTTATTGTCCATGGCAGAAACCGCAAAGAGGCAATCGCAAAAATGAGGCGTGCGCTGTATGAATTTATTATTGACGGTATTGATACCAATATTGAGTTTCAGAATCGCATCCTCAATGATGAGGAGTATCTGGCCGGCGAGTTTGATACTGCTTTTTTGGAAGAGAAATTGTTAAAATAGATTTCCGTCATATGGCGGAAAAATGGAAACCGACGGAAAGAAAGGGTTGATTAGTTGAATTTATTTGGAAAGAAAAATTACTTCTCGATTGACAATGGAGAAAGAAGAGGCAATGATAGAAAAAGAGCAAGGAGAGAACCTTCGATTCCGGATGGAATGTGGATAAAATGTAATACCTGTAAAGCAATTATATACAAAAAAGAAGTAACGGAGTATAAGCTTTGTCCCAATTGTGACGCGCATTTTCGCATGAGCCCCTCTGAGCGGATTGCAGTTACGTGTGACGAAGGAAGTTTCGAGGAATTTGATGCGGAGATGAAGCCTTCCAATCCAATGGATTATCCGGAGTATGAACAGGTGGTTTTAAAAGCGCAAAAGAAATCAGGAATCCTTGAAGGCGTAGTAACCGGGCGATGTAAAATATATGGATATGATACGGTGATAGCCATTATGGACAGTCATTTTATGATGGGAAGCATGGGCTCTGTCGTTGGGGAAAAGGTAACCAGAGCAGTAGAGTATGCGACAAAAAACCGTTTGCCAATTATTATATTTACAACTTCCGGCGGGGCGCGCATGCAGGAGGGAATTATTTCTTTGATGCAGATGGCAAAGGTGTCTGAGGCATTGGGGCGTCATGACGAAGCAGGGCTTTTGTATGTGACGGTCTTAACAGATCCGACGACTGGCGGCGTTACGGCAAGTTTTGCCATGTTGGGAGATATTATTTTGTCAGAGCCAAAGGCTTTGATTGGTTTTGCGGGTCAGAGAGTGATCAAAGGCACCATTCATCAGGAGCTTCCGGAAGGCTTCCAACGTGCGGAGTTTCAGTTGGAGCATGGATTTGTAGACCGGATTGTGCACCGGGAAAAAATGCGGAAGGAATTAGGGAGAATATTACGGCTGCATAGTCAGAAGGAAAGTGAGGAAATGAAATGAGCGATGCAATGAAATCCGTAGCCATTGCCCGTATGATTGAACGCCCGAATACAAAGCAGTTTATAAAAGCTATCTTTAAAGAGTTTATGGAATTTCATGGAGACCGCTTGTTTTCGGATGATGGCGCGATCGTAGGAGGAATTGCTTCTTTGGAAGGAATGCCGGTCACGGTTATCGGTATTCAGAAAGGTCATACACTGGAGGAGAATGTAGCCTGTAATTTTGGATCGCCTAATCCTGAGGGATATCGGAAGGCGCTGCGTCTGATGAAACAGGCGGAGAAGTTTCACAGGCCGGTCATTACGTTTATCAATACGGCAGGCGCTTTTTGCGGAATCGGGGCAGAAGAGAGAGGGCAGGGAGAAGCGATTGCCCGGAATCTGATGGAAATGTCCCGGCTGAAAACACCAATTATCAGTATTTTTATCGGTGAAGGTGGAAGCGGCGGCGCATTGGCGCTTGCCGTGGGCGATTCTGTATGGATGTTGGAGCATGGCATGTATTCCGTATTATCGCCAGAGGGCTTTGCAAGCATTTTGTGGAGAGATTCTTCGCGTACAGCAGAGGCGGCTGCCCTGATGAAGATGACAGCAGGAGATTTGTTGGAAAACGAAGTGATTGACCGAATGTTTTTAGAGCCGGCAGAGGGATTGGAAAATAACCTGAAAGCTACGACGGATGAATTAAAGAAAGCATTGTTGGAAACCCTTCCGGAACTTATGAAGATGGATATCCAAACGCTTTTGGATAAACGATATAAACGTTTTCGTAAATTTGGAGAATTTACGGAATAGAAATCAGATTAGGGCAGGCTTATCACAAGCTTGCCCTAAAAAAATAGAAGTTACGCAGTAAACTGTCAAGCAGGATGATTCAGGGATGCTGCTTTCGTATGCCGTCGCCTGCAATAGTAATCTTACCCTCTTTGAGAAGATGTCCAATTGCGCGTTTAAAAGCATTTTTACTCATATGGAAACGGTTTTTGATGGATTCCGGATCGCTTTTATCATGAAAGGGAAGGAATCCGTTTTCTTCTTCCAGACAGTTGTAAATAAAGGCGGCGTCTTCATTCATTTGCTGGGGGATTTGTTTTTTTACGCTGAGTGTCAGACGTCCATCTTCCATAACCCGGGCAATGCGGGCGGAAACAGGTTGATTGATTCGATACGTTTCAAACACCTCTTTTTGCGGGATCAGAGCCGAATATATATCATCCACGGCAACAAATACGCCAAAATTTTTACTGATTTCATAAACCCGGCCACTGACTTGATCGTTTTTCCGGTAAGCGGAATCATTTCGCAGAGCATCATAAACATGCATAGAAGCGCAGAGCCGTTCGCTCTTATCCAGATATAATGTCACTAACACAGCATCGCCTTCCTTTACCGGATATAACTGCTCCTTAAATGGCAGGAATAAATCCTTGGGAAGTCCCCAGTCCAGAAAAGCGCCGATAGAGGTAACCTGATTTACATATAACCGCGCAACGCCACCCAAAGTAATAGAAGGTTCCAATGTCGTAGCGATTGGTCTGTCTTCGGAGTCCTTATAAACAAAAACGCGTATGACATCTTTTAGCTGCGTATCCGGAGGTACTTGTGCTTTGGGCAGAAGTATTTTTTCGGATTCCCTGCCTTCCGGAGTATTAAGATAGATTCCAAAGTCTGTTTTTTTTGTTACTATTAATTCCTGATAGTTCCCTAATTCTATTTTTTGTTTCATGATTTCCTCATTTCCAATGTTTTTATACTGATTTCATTAACGCACTGATTATACTATACTAATGAAAGTGAAAATTGTCAAAACAATCTCTTTCATTGAAATGGGTCTGGTGTAAAAAGGAAAATGGTGTTATACTCAAAGAGAAAACGAATAAAAAAGGGAAAGAGGTAATGGAAATGAAGAAAGAAATCAGCACCCCAAATGCGCCGGAAGCGATTGGACCGTATTCTCAGGCAATAGAAGGAAACGGTATGATATATACGTCCGGCATGATACCAATTCATCCGCAGACGGGAGAGTTGGTTACCGGAAGTGTAGAGGAGCAGGCAAAACAGGCTTTTACAAATTTAAAAGCATTGCTTGAGGCGGCAGGTTCTTCTATGGATAAGGTCATTAAGACGGTTGTCTTTATTCGTGATATGGAAGATTTTGCAAAAATCAATGAGGTTTACGAAACATTTTTTACTACGCCGTATCCTGCGAGATCCTGTGTGGAGGCAGCAAGGCTGCCAAAGGATGTAGCGGTTGAGATTGAAGCAGTTGCCTTGAAGTAAATATACTATTCTGGTAGAATACAAGGATGTTTGGAACAAAAACAAATATCCTTGTATTTTCCTGTCTGGAGCTGCGATTTTTTTTGTTATATCACAAATTGTAGTTCTACAAATGTAGTTCAAAGGAATTAAAAATTTTTTTTATGAATTATCCAAATTGTTAGATTTTTTCGTATTTTTAAATTATATGACAAGTATTGACAAAAATTGCCTCCCTTGCTATAATAGACTTTGGACGTAATAAATTTGTAATATTTGTATATTGATTTGTAGTAAATTCAGTTTTTCATTTTTAATGGAGGTTTCTTATGAATAAGACACGTTGGACAAGAAATGTCGCGGTATTTGGCACAGCGGTTACTTTATCATTGGCTTGTTATACTACGAGCGGTGATGATGTTTCGGCTGCTACTTTTTGTCAGGAAACGGAAATGGCAGGTCTTTCCTTATCGTTAGATAAGTATTACGTGGATAATTATGTTGATACACAGGAGAATGCGACGGACAGCAGCACGGCAGCGGCGCCGGCTTCTCCAACTGCTGCGCCGTCTCAGCCGGCAGTTACGAAAACAGAAGAGCAGAGAAAGGAAGAGACGGTTGCAAAACAGTTCCGTAATCTCGGTATTTCTACTGCAAGCAATTATGTCAATATTCGGAAGCATCCGACAACAGACAGTAAGATTTTAGGTAAATTATATAAAGGTGGTTCTGCTGAAATCATCGGCGAAAAAAACGGTTGGGTTAAGATTGAATCAGGCAGTGTAACCGGATACATAAGGAAAGACTTACTTGCAATTGGCAAAGAAGCACAAAATTTAGCAGGGAAATATGGAACGGCATTTGCTTTTGTAAAATCGGGTGTTGTTACATTAAATGTTCGTTCTGCAAAGAGTACGAAATCTTCGATTATTACACAGATACCGGAAGATGAAAAGTATGAAATTGTAGGCGAAAGTGATAACTGGTATAAGATTCTGATTGACGACGGCGATAAGGGATATGTGGCAAAAGAATTTGTCAGAACAAGAGTACGTTTTGATAAAGCGATTTCTATCAAAGAAGAGAAAGAAAAACTTCGTCGCCAGAGAGAAGCAGAACGGGCAGAGCAGGAGCGTCTTGCAGCATTGGCTGCGCAGAATGCACAGGCAAGTGCTCCAAGTACTTCTAGTTCCTCAAGTTCCTCTAGCAGTTCCAGTACGTCAAGCAGCGCTTCCAGAAGTTCCTCCAGCAGTTCTTCCAGAAGCTCCTCCAGCAGTTCTTCCAGGAGTTCTTCCAGCAGTTCCAGGAGTTCTTCTTCCAGCAGCAAATCTTACGCACCATCCGGTTCTTCCGGTTCAGCGATTGCTTCTTATGCATGTAAGTTTGTCGGTAACCCATATGTGTGGGGTGGTACAAGCTTAACAAGAGGTGCTGATTGTTCTGGTTTTACTATGAGCATTTATGCGCAGTTTGGTTATAGCTTGCCGCATTCGGCTGCTGCACAATCCGGGCGTGGCAGAAGCGTAAGCCTTTCTAATCTTCAGCCGGGCGATTTAGTATTCTATAGAAATGGCGGAAGAATTGGTCATGTGGCTCTCTATATCGGTGGCGGACGTGTTGTCCATGCCAGCAATAAAAGAGATGGCATCAAGATTTCAAGTTATAGATACAGACAGCCGGCATGTGCCAGAAGAATTATTGGCTAAAGGAAAAGGTAAAAAAAGAATTAAAATAGAAAAAGCATCGTATTCTGGGAATGCGGTGCTTTTGGCTTGTAAAGGGAAGAGTTGATATGCAGGAAATACGACAGGGAATGAAGGATGGGATTCCGATTGCACTTGGTTATCTGTCCGTCAGTTTTACTTTTGGCCTGATGGCTGTTTCCGTTGGAATGAAATGGTGGCAGGCGGCACTGATCTCTATGCTGAATCTGACTTCTGCAGGACAGTTTGCAGGTCTGGAAATTATGGTAACGGGAGGAACTTTGGTGGAAATGGCGCTGTCGGAGTTGGTGATTAATATCCGATATGCATTGATGTCCTTATCGCTTTCTCAAAAGACGGATCAGTCCTTTCATACCGTTCACCGTTGGGCAGTAGGGGCAGGAATTACAGATGAAATATTTGCCGTAGCGATGAACCGGAAGACTGACATTAGCCGCCATTATATGTATGGATTGATTATGCTGCCATATTTTGGATGGCTTGCCGGTACGCTTGCCGGAGCATTGCTGGGGGATGTTCTCCCGGAAATGATCAGTTCCTCTATGGGAATTGCAATCTATGGGATGTTTATTGCAATTATTTTTCCAAAGGCAAGGGAGGATAAAAAGATATTTATGGTAATTTTGATTGCAGTGATATTGAGTTGTGGATTTCGTTGGCTGCCTGCCGTAAACCGTTTATCTTCCGGTTTTGTCATAATTATCTGCGCAGTGGCGGCGGCTGTGATCGGCGCGTTTTGGGATTTGGTTTGTGAAAAGAAAGAATCAGAAAGGATAAATTAGAATGGAATGGCAGACGTTTTTGAGGTATTTGGGCGTGATGGCAGGAGTGACTTATCTCATTCGTGCAGTACCGTTTGTATTAAGCAGGGGGAAAATAACCAATCCTTTTTGGAAATCATTTTTTGACTATATTCCTTATGCGGTACTTGGCGCAATGACATTTCCAGCCATTCTTTATTCTACAGACGGCGTTCTATCTGCAGTTGCGGGTATGATGGCTGCAATGATTCTGGCGTATTGGAAAAAAGGGCTTTTAACGGTAGCGGCCGGAGCCTGTATCGTTGATTTTCTGATTCAGCTCTTTGTTTAGTCAGGGAAAAATTGGAAAGAAAGATACCAATTGATACTGTTGGAGATAACCTCTCGCCGGCTATCGCTTGGATTCGTGCATTAGCCGGGATATGGTAAAATCAGTAAGAAATGCATCAGGTGGGATTTGAACCCACACAAGGTCGCCCTCGACGGATTTTGAGTCCGTTGCGTCTGCCGTTCCGCCACTGATGCATGTATTGTATTGCACAACATGGGTTATCATATCATTTCTTTGTATATTTGTCAAGTTTTTCTTCTTTCAATCAATTTTATTGCGGCTTTTTTTAGTCTTGACGCAGAAAGACAGGTATGGATTTTGCCTTTTGTTATTGTAAGGATAGTGCGATTTGTATATAATCAAAGTAGAAAATGCAAATTACGGCAGAACGATATACCTGAGGAGAAATTCAGGCATTTCTTTGTTTTTTGGAAAGGGAGAGATATGAAATTTTTACATTTATCCGATCTGCATTTTGGAAAGATAATGCATGGGTATGAGTTGTTAGAAGAGCAGAGGGATCTGCTTCGTCATATAATAAAAGTTGCTGAGCAGGAGGAACCTGACGCCATTGTAATAGCAGGAGATATTTATGACCGTACCATTCCTTCCGCAGCCGCTATGACTCTTTTAGAAGAATTTTTTTTGGCATTGGACTCAATTTCTGCCCGTAAAAAGCAAATCGAAGTTTTGGTGATTGCAGGAAACCATGATTCCGCGCAGCGTTTGTCCTATGGGAGCAGTTTTCTGGCAAGGCATCATATTCATATTGCTGTATTTCCGCCTCAGGAGGAGGGGGAGAGATTACAGAAGGTAACGCTTCAGGATGCATTTGGCACCGTTCATTTCTATTTATTGCCATATACCAAGCCGGGAATGATCCGCCATTTGCCCGGAGCAGAAAAGATACAAAATTCCAATGACGCCATTCGGTTTTTGTTACAGCAGGAAACCATTGACTGGAACCAGAGAAATGTTTTGATTTCTCATCAATTTTATGCAAACGCAGGGAGAGAACCCGTGCAGTGTGATTCTGAGACGCCTCGCCTGTATGTTGGCGGTTTGGATATTGTGGATGTTGGATTAGTAAAGGAATTTGATTATGTGGCTTTGGGGCATATTCACAGTCCGCAGGATATGGGACAACCGAATATCCGTTACTGTGGAACTTTATATCCTTATTCCGTCAGCGAAGCAGAGCAGGTAAAATATATTACAGTGGTCGGGCTCGAAGAAAAAGGAAAAGTGGTATGCCGCCATTTGCCGGTAACACCTTTGAGGAGGGTGCGCAGGCTTTTTGGGACTTTGGCGGAATTGACGCAGGAAGAGAAAGTCTGCCATGATTATGTCAGCATTACTTTGACGGATGAAGATATGGTAGAGCGCCCAAAAGAATATTTGGAACATTTTTACGACCATATTTTAGAAATCCAGGTTGAGAATACGCGGACAAAAAGGCTTTTACAGGAGGAAGCCGTCCCTATAGGGGAAAGTACTCCGTTTGAAGCATTTCAGACTTTTTTTCTGGATATGTCGGGACGTGAAATGAACGAACAGGAGAAAGAGAGGTTCCTGAAAATTTTGGAAGAGGTAGAGGAGGAGCAGGAATGAAGCCTGAAAAATTAGTTATGTCGGCCTTTGGCTCTTATGGCCGTGTCGAGACAATTGATTTTACGGCAGTTGATCATGGACTTTTTTTAATCGCAGGAGATACGGGCTCCGGAAAATCAACAATTTTTGACGCGATTATGTTTGCTCTCTATGATACAATGAGCGGTAGGGAGAGAAAAGGATATATGATGAGAAGCGAATATGCTTCTGATACAATAGAGACTTATGTTGCCTTTACTTTCTCTTATGGCGCGCATGGGGAACGCCAGAGATATACGGTAAAACGTTATCCGGCCTATGACAGAAAAGCAAAGAGGAAAAATAAAGAGGGAGTGTATGGGATTACCAGGCAGCCTGCAAGGGTCTCTTTGATCTTACCGGATGGGAAGGAGTTTGTCGGCAAGGTTAACGACACCAATCAAAAGATTCAGGAGATTATCGGTCTGACGGCAGAGCAGTTTCATAAAATTGCCATGATCGCGCAGGGAGAGTTTCAGGAATTGATTATGGATAGGACCGGGAAACGGAAAGAGATTTTTCAACAGATTTTTGCAACAGGAGTCTACGAGAAAATTGAGCGAAAGATTCTGGAAGAGTACAGGGAAAGCCAAAAAAGTTTTCAGGAAAATCTCACGCAGCTCCATGAATCGGTTCGGGGCGTTATCCTGGAATGCACAGGGAATGAGGCAGAGTGGGAACAGACGCTTCCGTTTTTGGAAACCGATGCGGAAAGAATACAAGAATTTTTAGAGGAAAGCATTAATAAAACGAAAGTGTTATTGGCAGAGGAGAAAAAAGAGTTAGAGGCATTGGAGCGTCAGCAGGCGGAAGCGAACCAGGCATATCAGGAAAAGCTTTCTTTAAATCAAGATATTGCGAATTTGGAAAGAGAGGAGATGATTCAAAAGGAGCTTTTGTCTCAAAAGGAGAAGATGGAGGATTTAAAGAAGCAGAGCGAGCTTGCAAAACGTGCGCAAGACGTCCAAAAATATGAAGAGGAATATCTCAGGCGACATGAGGAGCGGATACGCGCCGAGGCGGAGAAAAAGAAACAGGAGGTTATTGAAAAGGAATACAGAGAGCAGTTGGAAGAAGCTGTAGAGAGGAAAGAAAGAAAAAATAGGGAATACCGGGAAAAACAGCCGGCGTTGTTAAGGCGGATTCACCAAATCACAGAAGAATTGGAACACTTATCCCAGCTTGACCGGTGTTTGGAAAAACTGGAAACGAAAAAGAGGGAACTGGATCAAAATCGGAAAGAGCAAAATGCGTGCAGGGAAGAAGGGCAGAAACTGGAACAGGAGAAAGAAGAAACTGAGCGGTGGTTGGAGCTGCATCAGGGATTGGAGCTTTCTCTGGAGAAGGAGGAGCAGAAACGATTGCAGGCAGAGGGGAGAAAAGAGAGGTTAGAGGATTTTGAAAGGGCTTACCGGGCGTTCTTTGCGCAGTGGAGACAATTATATGAGGAAGAAAAGGCATTGGCGCAGATCATGCGGTATTGGAAAAAATGCCGGCAGGAATATGAAGATAAAAGCGACGCCTATATTGCCGCACAGTCCTATTTCCTTGCAAAAGAACTGCAAAAGGGACAGCCGTGTCCGGTCTGCGGCTCCATAGAGCATCCGGCTCCTGCGAAGCAGGCAAACGGGACGGTGACGAAGGATGAGTTAGAGGCGGCAAAGGAGAAAGAGCAGCAGGCGCAGCAGAAAAAAGAGTTCCATCAGCAATCAGTACAAGCGCAGAAAAGTCTGGTGGAAAAAGGGAAACAGGATTTGATACAGAGTGGAGAAAAGTTATTTGATTTAGGGCAACAGCCGGAAGAAGAACTGGGACTATCGGCTGGGGAGGAACCGGAAAATGCTGCCCTTCCGGAAATCTTCCAAAAGGAATATGAGAAAAATGACCAGGAGATACAAAAGCAAAAACAGAAGCTTTCTATCCTGCAGGAGGAAAAGAAAGAAAAAGAGATCAAACAGAAAAAAACAGATGATATCGTAAAGGAGATACAGAAGTACCGGGACAAGCTGCAGGAAAGGGAAGAGAAGGGAAGACGGACAGAAATGGAACTCCGGGAGCTGGAGGTGCAGAAAGGGCTGCTGCAAAGCAAAGTCAGCATCCGATCAGGCAGTGAAGGGCAGAAGGAGCAGAAAGAGCTTGAGGGACAGTTGGAACAGCTTTCCGCAGAAGTTGCACAGGCAGAAGAAAATGCGGTACAATGGAAAAGGAAATATGATACTTTACTTGGGGAGAGAGAAGCCAACCAAAAACTTCTTAAGAAATTGTATACGGAGGAGGCAGAGGCAGAAACTCTTTTTTGCGAGGCTTGGAAACGAAATGGTTTTGCCGGTAAAGAGGCATATTTTGCCGCACGCAGTCTTTATGCAGGTCAGCAGGAGCGAGAACAGTCTATTCAGCAATATGAAAGAAAAAAGTTACAGAACGATACGAGGTTAGAGACACTGGAACAGCGTATTGCCGGAAGAAAAAAAGCGTCAGTCGATGAGATTCAGAAACAGCTTTGCAGTTTGCAGGAGAAAAAGGAACAAAAAAATGAGTGGATCCGGAAGTTAAGCTACCAGCATCAGACAAATGCTAAAATCTTTGCGCGTGTGGAACGCCTGTTAAAAGAGCAGGGGACTTTGGCGGCGCATAGAAAGGTTATGGCATCGCTTAACAGTGTGGCAAACGGCAGAGTACATTTTCAGACGTATGTGCAGAGACAATATTTTAAGAAAATTATTCAGGCGGCAAATAAACGTCTCCAAAAGATGACAGCAAACCGGTTCCTGTTACAGTGCCGCGATTTGGATAAGACAGGGCAGGGAGAGAGCGGTCTGGATCTGGACGTTTACAATCCGGCGACAGGAAAGAGCAGGGACGCCCACACGTTATCGGGAGGGGAGACCTTTTTAGCTTCTCTTTCTATGGCTCTTGGTATGGCGGATGTTGTGCAGAATACAGTAGGAAAAACGCATATTGATACCATGTTTGTAGATGAAGGCTTTGGTTCGCTGAGCGAGGAGGTAAGAGACACCGCAGTCAGGGTGTTGCTGGAATTGGCGGGTGGAAACCGTTTAGTGGGAGTCATTTCCCATGTCAATGAATTAAAAGAACAGATCCCCAACCAATTAATCGTAACAAAAGGCAATCATGGCAGTCAGGTAACGTGGAAAAAGGATTGAAATGATGATAGTTCTCTAATAGAAAGGATGGCTAAAGTTGAGTGAAAAATTAGTATTGATTGACGGACACAGTATCTTAAACCGCGCATATTATGGAGTCCCTGATCTAAGCAATTCGCAGGGACTGCATACGAATGCCGTATATGGATTTTTAAATATCATGTTCAAAATTCTGGAGGAAGAGCAGCCGGATTATCTTACGGTTGCGTTTGATGTGAAACAGCCGACTTTTCGCCATGAGATGTATGCGGATTATAAGGGGACGCGAAAACCGATGCCGGAAGAATTAAGCCAACAGGTTCCGGTCATCCAGGAAGTTCTGCGTGCCATGCAGGTTCCGGTCATTATGCAGGCGGGGTATGAAGCAGATGATATTTTAGGAACGATTGCTGTCTTAGCGCAGGACGAAGGGAAGGAAGTATCACTGTTATCCGGCGATCGCGATTTGCTTCAACTGGCATCAGAGCATATTTTAATTCGGATTCCGAAGACGAAGCGCGGAGGGACAGAGATAGAAGACTATTATGCAAAGGATGTAGTTGAAAAGTTTGGGATTACGCCAAAGCAGGTAATTGATATGAAAGGGCTGATGGGCGATGCTTCTGATAATATTCCGGGGGTACCGGGAATTGGCCAGAAGACTGCAGAAAAGATTCTTGCTGCGTTTCCTTCGTTAGAGGCGGCGTATGAAAATCTGGAGCAGGTAGAGCCAAAGAGGGCAAGGGAACTGCTTCGGTCAAATAAAGATTTGGCTTTCTTAAGTAAAAAACTGGCGACGATCCAGACGGACTGTCCGGTGGAGTTTTCTTTTGAGGAAGCGAAGTATGGGAATTTGTTTACAGAGGAAGCATTTGAATGGATTAAAAAACTAGAACTGAAATCCTTAGAAAAACGGTTTGACCCATCTGTGATATCGAATGCGGTAACTGTTGAGAAAACGTTTGAAGTCCTGACAAAAGAGACGCAGGTAAAACAGCTTATCAAGGAATTCCGGCAGACGGGAGCAAAGTTGGCGGCGGTAGGCTTTTTGGGAGACGAGTGGACGAATAGCGGCGCTGAAAAAAAGAAATGGAAAAAAAAGACGGGCAGACAGCTCAGTTTGGCGTTTGATGAAGAAAGTCAGGAAGTTTTTATCGGAGAGGAAGTAAAAAAAGCGGCAGCATATCCATTTTTGGGCATGAGCATTACGTATCAGGCAGAAAAAGCGGTAACAGTATGTATGTTTGTATCGGAGGAGTTATCTGCGGAGTTTTTACTTCAGATGTACCGTCAGTTGGCAGAAAAAGCGGAACGGATTGCGATTTTAGACTGGAAAAACGCTATGCATCTGACGACTGCAGAAGAAAAACGTACTGCAGAAACGCCGCCGCCAAACCAACAGGCTTTTGCAGATGAAACGATTTCCGATATCAGAAAGCTGTTTCATCAAATCTTTGATGTTTCCATTGGAGCCTATTTATTGAATCCGCTGAAAGATACCTATCATGTTGAGGACATTGCGCGCGATTTTTTAGGAGAAACGGTACCGTCCTATACTGATTTTTTTGGAAAAAAGCGTTTGGAGGAGCTGGATTGTGAGGAAGAGGCAGAAAAGCTGACGCAATATCTGGGAAATCTTTCCTATGTGGCATTTTGTGCTTATGATACCATCAGACGGGAATTGATGGAACAAGAGATGGGGGATCTGATGGAGCAGATTGAGATGCCGACGGCATATTATCTGTATCAGATGGAGAAGGAAGGCGTTCACGCCGACCGCAGTGAGTTAGAGGAGATTTCTAAGCTGTTGGAACGCCGGATTGCCGCACTGGAGACAGATATTTATGATTTAGCGGGAGAGGAATTTAATATTAATTCTCCCAAGCAATTAGGAGTCATATTATTTGAAAAGCTGAAGCTTCCATTTGCCAAAAAAACAAAAACGGGCTATTCGACTTCAGCAGATATTCTGGAAAAACTAAAACACGAGGATCCGATTGTAGCCAGGATATTGGACTACCGCCAGGTCAGTAAGTTAAAATCGACCTATGCGGACGGCCTGCCTGTTTTTATTGAAGAGGATGGGCGGATTCATGGTAAGTTTCATCAGACGATTACTGCAACGGGAAGGATTAGCAGTACAGATCCAAATCTGCAGAATATTCCGATACGGATGGAACTTGGGAAAGAAATCCGTAAAGTCTTCAAACCAAAACAGGGATGTGTTTTTTTAGATGCTGATTATTCTCAGATTGAACTTCGTGTATTGGCGCATATGTCGGGCGACAGGGAATTGATTGAAGCGTATCGGCAGAATCAGGATATACACCGGAGTACGGCGTCTAAAGTCTTTCATACGCCGTTTGAGGAAGTAACGGATTTGCAGCGCAGAAATGCCAAGGCAGTCAATTTTGGAATTGTATATGGAATCAGTTCCTTTGGACTGGGACAGGACTTAAATATATCTAAGAAAGAAGCGCAGGAATATATTGACCAGTATTTTGCAACCTATCCTGCGGTAAAAGAATTTATTGATGCGCTGGTAGAGAGCGCACGGAAAACCGGCTTTGCTGTTACGATGTTTGGAAGAAAGCGGCCGGTTCCGGAACTTCGCTCCAGTAATTTTATGCAGAGGAATTTTGGAGAACGCGTGGCCATGAATTCTCCGATTCAGGGGACGGCGGCAGATATTATCAAGATTGCCATGATTCGTGTTGCAAACCGCATCTGCGAAGAGAAATTACGTTCCAGAATTGTGTTGCAGGTGCATGATGAACTATTAGTGGAGGCGCCGGAAGACGAAAAGGAAACGATGCGTAAAATTTTGGTGTCAGAGATGGAACAGGCTGTTACGTTGTCTGTACCTTTGGAGGTAGAGGTTCTGGAAGGAAAAGATTGGAAGGAAGCACATTAGCAGATAGCGGTACGGAGGGGCAAAATGTATGTAATTGGTTTAACCGGAGGCGTTGGAAGCGGTAAGACGGCGGCGGCGCATATGCTGGCGGAACTTGCCGGAGCGGAACTGCTGCTGGCAGATGATCTGGGACATTTGGCGATGGAGAAGGGAACAGAAGGCTGCCGTCAGATTGTCGAATGTTTTGGCAGCGCTGTTTTAGAGGAGCAGGGGACAATCTGCCGCAGTAAGCTTGCGGAAATTGTATTTCAGGATGCAGAAAAGCTGGCGCTCCTCAATCGGATTGTGCATCCGGTTGTAAAAGAGTATCTGAAAAATTATATAGCAGAAAGAAGAGGGAGCAAGGGCTATCTTGTCTTAGAAAGCGCCATTATGTTTGAAACCGGATGCGATGTGTTCTGTGATGAAATATGGTATATCAGTGCACCGGAGAAAATCCGTAAAATGCGGCTGCGGCAGAGCCGTGGCTATTCGGAGGAGAAAATCGAACAGATTATGCGGCGGCAGCTCAAAGAGGAAGAATTCTTAAAGAGATGTAAACAAGTCGTCAATAATGACGGAGATATGGCTTCTTTAAAGAATAAACTAAAAGATTCGTTTATTTTAGTCCCGCATTATATGCCTTAATGATAGGCACATTGAGATAACCCTCTAAGATGGAGCAGCAAAACAACAAAATGATACAGATAAAGAGGAAAGGCAGTTGATGGAAAAGAAGCTGCCTTTTCTGCGTAGAAAAAAACGAAAGGGTCCGCTTTGAACTGCCGGGTTCACAAAGAAACCAGTTATAGTGAAATCGCTCTAGTCGGTTTAGGATTAAGAGAAATACAGGTACCAATAAAATTGCCTGTGGAAGTAAAAAGCAAAAATATTGCGGTATACCGCCGAGACCATAGCTTATCGTGCAAAAGCAGAACAGCAGTCCCTGGGAAAAACCGGTATAAATGGTACTGCCGATGTAATAAAGCCGCCAGACATTGGTAAGCGAGAAGAAGACCAATAAAAGAAAGCTGGTTAAATGATTTTTAAAACTCAGCAGAAAGATTTCATTTCTGTCAATAGAGAGCCAGGGAAGCTGGTTGATCGTATCGCGGAACAGGGAAATCACTGTGCTGTGAATATAATTTTCCAAAAAATGCGCGCCAATATAGCCCGCTAAAAATCCAAGAAAAAATAGTCCAATCGTTAATCTGGAGAAGCCGGTAAGAGGGAGGGGAAACAGATTCTTTTGATGAGCGGTGGTTTTTTGTTTTGGAAACATGAAAATCCTCCTGTGGGAAAAATCTATTTAATAGATATGGGACAATCAACGAAAGTATGACAGAAAACAGAAAAGTCGTAAAATGACGAACGGAATCCGTTGACAGTGAACGGTGTGGAATTTAAAGTAAAAGAAAAGCAATGAGGTGAAATGATGAAAAAATTACTATTGGCAGAATGCATTCTGGCAAGTTTCTTTCTTGTTTTTCTGTTTGTAATATTTGGACATAGTTCCCTTTGGGAAAACGATGTCCTGGAAGTAGATTCCGGCGGATATTTGGAGGAAAAAAGAGAGAAAGACACGATTTGGATGGATGCCGGAAAAAGAAATGACTCTTTTTCTCCGTTGGAGTTCCAGACAGCAGGAGAGAGAAATATACTGTCCTTATGTTTTTCCAATCTTCTGATTCGCAATGAGCGGGGAGAGCGGAGCAATCATCCCGTTTCCGATTCCTGGGAAAAGGAAGAGCAGTTTGCCCATATTTCCTATCGTGAAGATGCGGGAAAACATATCTGCTATGTAACGGTTGCGGTCAACCCGAAGGCAGAAACGGCTTCCGGGGAAGCGGTAACGGCGGAAGATATCATGTTTAATTATTATTTACGCGCCGATGCGTCTTCCGGCCTTGTTGCACCGTTTGGCGGCGTTGAAATTGTGGGACAGCAGGAATATTACTATGGAACCGCAGAGATTTCCAAAAGACAAAAGGAAATTGCCCATATGTTGAAAAAGCCGACGCAGGCTTTGAAAAAACGGTGCAGTGAAGAAATCATAGAAAAAGAATTAGCCAGAGAGCTTCAGTGGGTAAAAAGTCTTTATCAGGATGAGTCATATGCGGCAATCTGTGCGCAATATCAGCATCCTCAAGATTTATTTGCCTATTATTTTGCCTATCAGACGAAATACTCTTCTGCAAATAAGGATGAAAACCGGGTTTTTGCTGAAATCGTAGCGCAGTATGATGGAGATTACCGAAAGTTATCTAAGATTACCCAAAAAGATTATCAGGCGCAGGCAGAGCGTATTGCATTAACCTTATTGCAGCAGGAAAAGAATGATACGGTAAAAAATATTTCCGGGATTCGAAAAATTGATACCCATACCGTGGAATTTGCCGTAAAAGGGAATCGCGAATGCGTGGACAGGCTGTGCAATCTCTGGATATTACCATTATCAGAGTATGGAGAGAAAAAGCAGTTTGATGGGAAAGAAAATTTTGGATACAGAAAAGGAGAAGCAGAAAACATTGTCCAAAAAGCGGCAGAAAATTATAATGGCACGGGGGCGTATTATCTGAAAAAAGTAGAAGGCCAAAAAATGTTATTGGAATGGAATCCGCACTATTACGGAAAAAAGGCGGCAATCAAGGAGATTGTGGCATGGAACAAACAGTATCAGGATTATAAGGAAATCGTAGAGGATTTGTTAGAACAGAAGATTGATTTAGTCTTTGTGCAGGACAGTAAAGACTTGGATTCCCTGTTGAAAAATCGGGCGACAGGGGCTGCATCAAGAATCCGAAAAGTTTCTTTTACAACCATGCAGCCTGAAAATTGCTTTGTATACAGGACAAGCTGTGTGAATACTCCCAGTATTCCGGATAAAATTTCGGAATCTCATACTCTCTTTGAACAATTTAACCTGTTAAAAACAAATAGCCGGAAGTAAACGATTCTTCCGGCCGTTCATCCGTTAGCGGTTTTGATACATTTTTTTATAATAGTTAGCATATTCTCCGGATATAATGTTTTCCCACCAGCTTCGGTTCTCCAGATACCACGTAATGGTTTTCTGAATGCCCGTTTCAAAAGGCGTTGCAGGCATCCAACCCAGTTCCTTATGGATTTTCGTAGGATCAATGGCATAGCGTCTGTCATGACCGGGGCGGTCTGTAACAAACTGAATCAAATCCTCGGATTTTCCAAGCGCGGCAATAATTGTTTTCACAACCTCCAGGTTTGTTTTTTCATTGTGTCCGCCAATATTATAGACCTCTCCGGGCGTTCCTTTTCGTATGATTAAATCAATTGCCGTGCAGTGATCTTCCACATAGAGCCAGTCGCGTACATTCTCTCCCTTGCCGTATACCGGAAGTTTTTTGTCATTCAGGGCGTTAGCAATCATCAGCGGAATTAGTTTTTCTGGAAAATGGTATGGCCCATAGTTATTGGAACATCTGGAAATCGTACACGGCATATGGTAGGTACGGGCATATGCCTGAACCAGTAAATCAGCAGACGCTTTCGAAGCGGAATAAGGGCTTGACGTATGGATTGGAGTTTCCTCCGTAAAAAATAAATCCGGCCGATCCAGTGGCAAATCGCCATAGACTTCATCCGTGGACACCTGATGATAACGGGTAATGCCATATTTTCGGCAGGCGTCTAACATAACGCTTGTACCGATAATATTGGTGCGGAGAAAAACCTCGGGATCGGTAATCGAGCGGTCTACATGGCTTTCTGCGGCAAAATTGACAACGATATCCGGTTTTTCCTCTTCAAAAATCCGGTAGATGGCTTCTCTGTCGGCGATATCTGCTTTAAAAAATTTAAAATTCGGTTTTTCCATAATAGGAGACAGTGTCTCCATATTACCGGCATATGTCAGCTTATCAATACATAAAATAGTATCTTCCGGATATTGCTTTGTCATATAGTGGCAGAAATTTCCACCAATAAATCCGGCTCCTCCTGTAACAATAATATTCATAATGTTTTTCCTCATTTCTATGCGCTTGCATGTTTAATATTTGATTTTTCCATTGGCAACCTGCTTTAAATGCTTGCCATAGGAAGATTTTCCATAAAGATTTGCAGAATCTAACAGTTTCTGCTTGTCAATCCAGCCATTTTTATAAGCAATTTCTTCAACGGCAGATATCTTAATGCCCTGACGGTTTTCGATAACGCGTACAAATTCCGTGGCTTCGGCAAGAGCGTCCATGGTGCCGGTATCGAGCCAGGCATATCCTCTTCCCAGCGTTATCACATCAAGATTGCCTTCTTCCAGATACATACGGTTTAAGTCAGTGATCTCTAATTCTCCGCGTGCAGAAGGTTTTACTTTTTTCGCCATTTCTACAACACGGCTATCATAGAAATAAAGCCCGGTAACACAGTAGTTGGACTTTGGATGTTCCGGTTTTTCTTCAATGGAAATCACTTTGCCGTTTCCGTCAAATTCCACGATGCCAAAACGCTCTGGATCATCTACATAGTAACCAAAGACGGTTGCTCCGGTTTTCTTGACAGCGGCCTGCTTTAATAATTTGGAAAGACCGTTGCCATAAAAGATATTATCCCCCAATACCATGGCGCAGGAGTCATTGCCAATAAATGATTCGCCGATCAGAAATGCCTGCGCAAGTCCATCCGGAGAGGGTTGTTCCTTATACTGGAGACGGATGCCAAAGTTACTGCCGTTTCCCAATAACCGCTGAAAGTTTGGAAGATCGTTCGGCGTCGAAATAATCAAAATATCCTGAATCCCCGCTAACATCAGGGTAGAAAGGGGATAGTAGATCAGTGGTTTATCATAAACAGGCAAAAGCTGTTTGGATGTTACCATGGTTAATGGATATAGACGGGTGCCGGAACCGCCGGCAAGAATAATTCCTTTCATTCATCATCCTCCAATGTGAAATATTTGGTATGCAACCTATTATGCATGATATCAGTATAGCATAGAACGTAAATAAATGGCAACTTGATAAATAATTATTGTATTGCCGTATAGAAAAGAACGGAACATACAATAAATGCAGTTACGGCAAGAAGGATGAACCCTTGAAGGGCGGCATTCAGATATATTTCCGCATATCTGCCGTTCTGCTTCGCATCCTGACGGCGTTTTGAGAGAATGGAAAATGCATTGCCGATACAGATACTTCCGCAAAATGCAGTAATCGGGATATAACGGTAATCCATCGTACAGCTTTCCGGATATTTCAGGTTAAAAGAATAATAACTTACCATAAAAAGCAGCCAGACAAGGGCAGGCCCAAAGCGCAGCCATTTATTTTTATTCTTTATCAACAGTATATAGACACCGGCAAGGAGAGAAAGCAAAATCAATATGCCGTTGATCAAAATAAAAGGCTTTGCTAACTTTTCCAGATTGGCAAAACTAAATTCGCCAAACAGGGAACAGCGCAGTATATAGGTGTTTACATTGCTGTCAACGTTGACGTCAATAAAGGGGCGGAGACTGATATCCTTTAACGGGAAAGAAAAGAAACGTTCCCACAGAGACAGATTGCCCCGGTACAGAGTGGTCACACCATAATATTCCGTAATATTCAGGACATAGCCGATAGGCTGGCCGAACAGCACAAAATTCCGGATGGAATACCATAATCCCAACGGCGCGCAGATTAAGAGAAAGACAACGTAGGAAAGGAGTGTTTTGACGGCATGTCCTTCTTTGTATTGTTTCCACAGGTAATATAGCATAAGAGGGGCGGCAATGACTGCAACGGTGCCGACAGAAAGTTTTGTCATCATGCCCAGTCCAATCCAGAGGGCGAGGAGAAATAAGTCTTTCTTTTTATGTTCGCGTCCCCAGCGGATGATATACAGAAGCGAGAGGACAATAAATAAAAAGGAAAGAGAATCATTGTTGACACGGCCTGCCATTAAGTAATAGTTTGGGAAAAAGGCGGCGATTCCCAGAGCCAATATTGTCCCTTTTGAAGGGCAGCGCAGCTCTTCCAGAATCTTCTTCATGGCAATCAGACTGCAGATGGAAGCGAAACAGGAGACGAGTTTTGTAGAGTCAAACAATGCGTTGGCGTCTACAGCCGGCTGCAGGAAATGATAGAACTCCATAAGCAGGGCGCACAGTATATGAAAAAGGGGCGGTTGATAAAATTGGATTTCATTGTTATCGGGAAGGGCATGGTGTGAATAAATGTAATAGATATAGTTAATATGCCCTCTTGAAGTATCGTCAAGCGGCATCCCCAGATCATGCGCACGCAAAAAATAAGGTGTATACAGCGTATATCCGACACGCATAATTATTCCGGCAATCAGTATCAGAAAAAGTACCTGGGGTATACTTGCTTTTTTTGTAAAAAAGAGTACAATTTCTATTAGAATCAGACTAATTAGGGAGATACGCATAAATTGCATAATGTTTTCCGGCGTGCGAAGAAAAGGAAGCTGCGTAGAGTACAGGTAAATGATAAAAAGACCAAGAAAAAGGAAACTGTATTTATAGATATGGGAGAATGCCTTTTTTGTCTGTAAGATGATATGCTGCTTTGGTATGTTGCTTTTCATTTGAAATCCTCCATAATAAATGTGATTTGATTGAACAAAACGGCGGATTTATTATAACAAATTTTTCTGTTTCAATCAATGGGATGGTTTTGGGGGAATTTACAGCAGAAATGGCGGGAAATATGGATGCGATAAGAGTAAAGCGAAGGAAATCCAGAGTTTCCTTTGCAGAAATGAGGAAAATGATGAAAATTTTAGTAACAGGCGGCGCCGGATATATTGCAAGCCATACGAATGTGGAACTGTTAAATGCCGGATATGAAGTAGTTGTTGTGGACAATCTGGTGAATGCAAGCAAAGAGTCGATTCATCGGGTGGAAGCATTGACCGGAAGGAAGATTGTCTTCTATGAGGAAGATATTTGTAATGAGCAAGCATTGGAGTTGATTTTTCAAAAAGAAAACATTGATGCGGTTATTCATTTTGCAGGCCTGAAAGCAGTTGGGGAATCTTGTGAAAAGCCATTGGAATATTTCAATAATAATATATCAGGGACTTTATGTCTTTTAACGGTTATGAGACGTCATGGCGTAAAGACTCTTGTGTTCAGTTCTTCCGCAACTGTATATGGATTGCCGGAAACAGTTCCGATTACGGAAGATTTTCCACTGTCTGTCTCGAATCCTTATGGTAGGACGAAGTTAATGATTGAGGATATGCTTCGGGATATTTATAAAGCGGATTCGGAATGGGATATTGCACTGTTACGGTATTTTAATCCGATTGGCGCCCATGAGAGCGGAGAGATTGGAGAGGATCCGAATGGGATACCCAATAATCTGCTGCCCTATATATCCGGCGTGGCGATTGGCAAACTGGATTATGTCCGGGTGTTTGGAAACGATTATGATACAAAGGACGGTACCGGCGTGCGCGATTATATCCATGTCGTAGATTTGGCGCTTGGACATATCAAGGCGCTTGAAAGATTAGGGCAGCATCCGGGACTGGTGACCTATAATTTGGGGACAGGCATTGGGTATAGTGTTCTGGAGATTATCCGAAATTTTGAAAAGGCATGTAAGAAAACGATTCCATATCAGATCGTTGGGAGACGACCGGGAGACATTGGCATCTGTTACGCAGATCCCGGAAAGGCAAAAAAAGAACTGGGATGGGAAGCGGTACGAAGTATTGATAAAATGTGTGAAGACGCCTGGAGATGGCAGGTAAAGAATCCTAACGGGTATACAAAATAGAAGCGGCAGAGGGGGCTGTGTCAGGAAGGGCAGATAGCGCCAATCTGTTGTAATTGATTTAAAAATGCATGAATATCAGAAAGAGCTGTCAGGTCATCAATGTCATAGACGGATTGTATGGCATGTAACAGCTCTTTTTCCGTACTTTCTTTTTGAAGGCGCTGCCAAAGGATTGCACCGGTTTCATTGGTATGAATGATTTCACATTTGGAAAATTCCTGTCTCTTCATCGGGACAATAAAATAGAATTTTCCAATTTCCCGTAAAATAAAATCAGAATTTGCTTTCATTTTCCTTCGTCCTTTCCTGAATTGTGATATCTACGATACTGCTTTTAGAAACGCTGCCGTTTTGCCTGTTTTGTATCGAACAGATTCAGGCTGCGGAGCAGCCGTTGTCTTTTTTGGGTGGTGGCAAGTAAAGCGCTGGTCTTAATCTTACGCAGAAAATGGTTGTTCCAGAGGAAGCAGATTCCCGTTGCCAGCCATAGAAAAGGCCAAAGGAGAAAGATTTTGTGCGCCTTCTGAAAGCGGTTTTTCATCTGTCGATGCAATTCATATAAATATTGCGAAATCACGCCGCCCTTTTGCATAACCAGCAGACGCGCGGCATCTGTTTTCCCAAATTCGCCTGCAGATAAGATATCCTCCATCAGTTCATCAAAAGTTTCCTCCTGCTGCATATATGGCGTAAGAGACGCGGCAATCTGCGGCGGGAGACCGAGATATTGCTTACATAGCAGTGTGATGGCATTGCAGAATCCGGTCAATCCGAGTGTTGATAATATATCGTTTAATCTGGGAAAGGAAATCTTATCGGCAGAATGTTCCAGATAGGCGGTCCAGTCATAAAGCAATTTGATTCCAAACCCCGCACTAAGAAAATGCTGCAGCATATGCAGCAGAAGATATAAAGCATTTTCCGTATGCGGGAGCATGGGAAAGGTCAAATCGGCGTCTGCAAACGTTTCTTTGACAGGAACCGGATTGCGGTAAATATGTTCTAACTGTTCATTAAAAAAGCGGTTTGCCTGTGATGCGATTACTTTGCTATGGAGTTCCAACAGGTATGTCATATTGTTTTCGTTGAACTGCAATTCCAGATGATGGTCTACCAAATCTTTTTTTGGTACAAATCCCAAAGACAAAAGGTGTTTCTTTGCCATTTTATATTCCTGCGGTTCAGGAACCAGGATATCAACGTCGCCATATTTCCGATACTCCATTTTCGGATAGGAGGAGAGCAGAGTGACGCCCTTTAACACATAAAAAGTAATCGGTAGCGATGAAAGAATTGCAATTATTTTTTTTGTAAATCCCAGCATATCATAGTTTCCATAACAGATATTTGGAATACGCTGTAAAAAAAAGCTGTTGTTATCCGGGGAGAGCGGAATCTCTAACTGACACAGGCTGTCGTAGAGTGCAGGCAGCAGATTGTGGAGGTCTGCAATATGAATCAGTTCCGGGAGGAGTTTCACGATTTCTTCCTGCATAGCTTGGTTTAGGTTCTCTTTTTTGTCTGGATGGAGAGAAAAATCCATCAGGCTGCAAAAAAGTGTTTCTTCTGGTTTCATGGGAACTCCTTTCAATGCCTGTTTATGGTTTTTGTACAGATACACAATGAGGTATACTATTTTGAATCGTTTCGCAATTACCTACTCTGTTACATGGATAATGTCGTAGTGCGGTGTCTGCTCCAGACCGGACAGTAGTTTTATAAAAGATTTCAGTTTTCTCTTGGGAACGGAAAAAATCACAAACAAATCATTTTCCAGCGTTTTCTGCAGAGAAAAGATGGCGGAAAGTGTTGCCGGCTGCAGATGGAACGCATTCTCCACAAAGAGACAGTTTCCCTGCAATTGGTTCCGGAAAGAGGAAAGCTCTATTTCATTCAATGTGCCGGCGGCAATTTTAGCAATTCTGCCCACGGAAAGGTCTTCCATATATTTCATGTGGCGAATTGTACTTTTGACCATGTCCAGGATTTGTTCCGGATTTTTCCCTGTTAGTATCTGACAGGAAGGAAAAGATTCCTCAAGTGTACCTGCCAGTTCCGCAGAAGTTTCCGGCTGCAGTACGGCAAGTGTCTGCCGGTTCTGTTTGGAAGCGCCGGAAAGGTTGCCAATCAGGGCGGCTTTTATCTGAAACTGCATGTAACGAAATAGAAGAGAGGCGGCTTTATATTCTTTTGCAATCTGATAATACAGCTTCTTTTTCTCTTTTTTATGCTTTTTAAAGTAGCGCGTATATTTGACAGCTATCTGCCGGCAGCCGATAGCATCCTGCAACGGCTTCGGATGCATATAAAAATCAGGGGTTACCGATACCAGGGTTTCTATCGATGACAGATGATATACCCGCAAAAGGGAATTGATACGGAACCAGATTTCTTTGTCAGCGTGCGAGACTAAATCGGTATCAAAGCCGCCGATTTTTTTCAAAAGCCTGCGCTGTATAATCAACTGCGGCAAAAATTGATATTCCTGTTCTGTCGCTGCACTATCGGAAGCTTCTAACATATTGCTTTCCTGTTTTATCATATCGGTATATATGGCGTCATATGTTTCCTCTTCTGCGGAACGAAAGGCAGACAAAACGCATTCCAAACGTTTTTCAGGCATATGGTCCTCTGCGGACAGAAAGGTAATATACTCCCCCGTACATTGGTTCAGCGCTGTATTTTTACCGCAGATATACTCACTTTCTTCCGGGATTTCCAGGTAGGTAAGATTTTCCAGCAGCCCCGGTTCGCTCTGGATTGCCAGCTTATGTGAGCTGTTTTTCGAATTGGAATCCAGTAAAATAATTTCTATATTTTTTAATGTTTGTTTGTGAATGGAGTGGAGACATCGTTTTAATATCATTAAAGGAGTTTTTTGGGTTAGCACAACAACGCTGATGTCCGGTTTTGTCGTTTTATCCATCATGATACGAATGCTTCCTTTCTATATTTTATCAATATTTGGAATTAATTTTTTCGCTATTTTCGCGATATATGGACGTATCGGGCGGAAAAGGAGCCAAATTCTCCCGTATAAAACGTAAAGGATATGATTGGTTCGAAACGTATGATTTTTCCTCGTAATCTTCGTCGCTATGGCAACGACCTGTTTTTGCGAAACAGGACCTTCTATCTGCGTCTGGTTATCGCCGACAAAGTAGAACCCATCTTTTTTGATGCGGCAAAGACGATGTAGGATTAAAAGTCCGTTCTCGCGCTGATAGAGCAGCAAATCTCCTTTGTGAAATCTATGGTCCGTACAGGGCGAAAGGATTACGCTGTCCCGTTTTTCTGTTAAAAGAGGAAACATGCTGGTTCCCTGCGGATAAATCCGGATCTCTTTCTGCGTAAGAAAGGATTCCTGGATGGTATGAAGCGCTTCCTGCGAAGTATTTACTGACTGCATAAGGTCTCCTTTTTGCCATGTACTTTTTTGTTTATAGTATACCTTATCAGAACTTGCAACGCAAGTTTCTATAGGGTATATTATAGGTTAGTAAATTATGGTTGGAGGGCAGAATATGAGTAGGGTTGCGTTTTTTTCGGGAGATATAACCAGAAGCGGCGGTACGGAACGGGTAAGTACTGTTATCGCAAATCAGTTAGCAAAGAGAGAAGAATATACGGTATTTTTCCTCAGCCTGACAGAACAGGGTAAGAAGCCGGGGTATCCTCTCGATGAAAAAATCCCCAGAACATTTTTTTCCAAAAAATGGATTCGTCCCGGAGCGGGCTATTTGCCGGTTATCTGGAAACTGATTTGCTATCTGAAAAGAAACCGTATTGATATTCTGATTGATATCGATGGTGTGTTGGATGTCGTTTCCCTTCCGGCAAAATTTTTTACGCATGTGAAACTGATATCATGGGAACATTTTAATTTCTATGCGGATTTAGGAACATCCTACCGGAAAATAATAAGAAGATTAGCCGCGCGCTATGCAGATGCCATTGTGACTTTAACGGAGCAGGATCGGTCTTTTTATTGTCAGAATCTTACCATACGCCATACGATTCAGACGATTTACAATCCCATTGATTACATACAGCCGGAAAAAGATGCTTTGACAAAAGATTATACGCAGAAGATTATTTTGAGCGTAGGGCGGCTGACAGATGTCAAGGGATTTCTGCGTATTCCCCAAATAGCGGATGGGATTCGGAAAAAATATCCGGAACTGTCTTTCCAGTGGCTGATCGCAGGCGAAGGAGAACAGCGGGCACAGATGGAAGAGGAGATAAGACGTTGGAAGGTAGAGGGATATGTACGACTTTTGGGACATATAGAAAATATTACGGAAATCTACAAAAAAGCGCTGGTTTATGTGATGACGTCCAGGCATGAGGGGCTTCCTATGGTTCTTCTGGAGGCTAAAATGCATGGGATTCCCTGCGTAAGCTTTGATATTATAACGGGACCGTCAGAAATTATACAGGACCGGGTAGATGGGTTTCTGGTTCCCTGTACAGAGAATGACAGGGAATTGCCGGAGGAAATGGTAGATGCGTTGGGAAAGCTTTTGACAGAAGAGGAGTTGTATCGGAGTTTTGCCGCACATACGCAGGATAATATAGGGAAATTTCGTCTGGAACATGTTATGGAATGTTGGGATTCGCTGTTATCGTCGTTCAGCAGTTGATAGGACGATATGGCATTTCGGGCAGAACGTTGGGTCATAGATGATTGGTTTTGCCCTTTTTTTTGTGGGTTATAAATTGCAATAGGGTCCCATATAATTCTTTATCCCGGCAAATCAGATAGGGGATGGTTAAAAGAAGAAAAAGAAGACCCCCGGCGGAACATTGCAGCATTAGTTTCGGTATGGTCTGTATGGACAGAGTACCGAGAAACAGCATCAGCAGGCAGGAAAGGATGCCGGAAATAAAATAATATCTGCAGGATTTTAGAATGGATAAAAGAGGAATCGCATGACGCGCCATGTACGCCTGGATGAAAAATACGGTGCCTTCAGCCAGAAGAGTGCCAACGGCGGCGCCATAGCTTTTCAGATGAGGGATGAAAAACAGGTTGGCGATGAAGTTTATGATTGCGCCGGCAAACACAGATATTGTAAATTCTTTATCCAGGTTATTGGGAATAAGATACTGCGTCCGTATGATATTTTCCCATGCAATGAAAAACATGGTAGGAGAGATCAGCATGGTTAAGTAGATCGTAGGGACAAATTCCCCGCCCAGGAAAAATGGCACGAAGACAGGAGAAATCCCAATTAAAACGGCAGCAATTGCTATCGTAAATATAGTAAGGCAGCGGAACGAAATCTGCGTATAATCGGATAATTTTTTTCTGTCACCGCTGCTAGACAGCTTGGAAGCGACAGGAATCATGACAGTTCCAAGGGCGGTAATCACGCTGAGGCAGGTCCATTCTAAGGCTTCCGCCTGCGTATAAAAACCGACTTGCGCCTTGTCAGAGAGTATTCCTAACATAATTTTATCCATGGTACGAAAGACACTGCTGGCAATGGCAGGAAGAAATAAAATAAAAATGGGAATCAGATGTGTTTTTATCTTTGCAAAAGAGGGGGTTCCTATCCGGATATGCTGCGGAAGGCTGATCCAAAGTACCAGTTGGCTAAGCAGCATGCCGCCTAACATAATGACAGTGTAAGCCGGTACATCAGATGCTTTTTTTACAAAGAGAAAGATAGCTGCGGTAGACAGGAGTTTAATTACCACATTGCGGAGGACCGTCAGCGAAAAAAGTTCCAATCCAAAATAAAACCAATTTATATCAAAGACAAGAGAAAGCAGATAGATAATCTGTAAATAAGCAATATCCTGATCTTTTGTTACAAATAAAAAAACGTATCCCAGATAGCATAGGATGACAAGCAGTGATGCAATCAACTGGATGGTGTAAATATTAAAGAATACATCCGTTCTTTTTTCTTTATTATCAAAGCAGGTGGCAATACTTCGGACGCCATAATTGTAAATGCCAAGAAGACTGAATAAGCCAAAGTAACTGGCAATGGAATAGTGGTAGGAGTAAATGCCAAATCCGGTTGCGCCAATAATGCGGGCGATATACGGCATGGTAATCAGGGGAATGATCATAACCAGTATTTGATATGCTATATTATAGATTAAATTTTTCATAATCTTCATATGCGTTCCTCGCTTCTATTGATTCATATGTTGGAGTCTGCCTTTTTGGATTTGAATGGTTCCAAGGCAATATCCCTGTAAATCATCATCAAAACTGTCATTGGCAAAGGAGATGGTTTCCTTTGCAACGGGATCGGTAAGTGCAGCGGTCAGATAATAGATGCCTTCTTCCAAGTCAAAGGGAGAAAAAGAAAAGGAGAGAGTATATTTCTGACCGGCATTCCACCGACAGGGATTGCTTTTGGTATCTGTGTCGGAAGAAAGAAGAATCTTTTCTTTTTTGCCAGATTTGCTCTTTAAGGAAAGCGTAAAGTCTGTTGTATGGTACAGATTGGAAAACCCGACATTTTCAAGCGTAATGCTTCCCAAAGCATCGTTCCTCTGCATTGGTCGATAGGAAAGAGAACAGTCTCTGAGTACGAAACGGGCTCCCAGGTGGTCTGTGATATAGTCATATACAGAAGCTCCGTGATAGATGCCTGTCTTGTCAGAATAGACCGTTTTTTTCCATTTATGGATGACAGCGTCATCATACATCTGGTTCAGATAGGAAATGTGCATTGCCGACAAATCCTTAATAGCAGAGGCGCCGTTATTAAACGGGTTATCGTTTACGACTTCCCCGCCGTTTGGAACTTGCAGGGCGAGCGTCCCCTGAAAGGTAAGTTCGCTGTTTCGGATGGCTAGTTTTTCTTCCTCAGAAGGGGCAATATCCGCTTTGTGATAGGTACCGATATCAGAGACAGACCCAAGCATGCCGTCATTAAAGAGTCCCAGACGTTTTTTTAGTTCTTCCATGGTAATATCGTATTTTTGATAACGTTCCATATGAGTTTCATATTCGTTCATAATGCTCCGGTATTGTTCCGGAGTACGTACCGCCAAATAAATGGAAGCATCCGTTACACTGGCAAAATGTAATAAAAGCGACGTCATATGAGGAGCGGATAGATAATTGGAGTCATGCATTTCTGCCCAGCTTCCCACAAAAATACCTTGTGTTGTATAAATGATATCGGCATATTGGTTTAAAAGCTGCGCTGTCTGCGTCATATGTTTTTTGATCCATTTCATATCATCCGGCTCGCTCTGTATGCCCATGCCGTCCCAGTCATACAGAAAACGTACGATTACCTTCATCTTCGTCTTGGAGAAGTTTTCTAAGACTGTTCTTATATTCTTTTTTGCAGCAGCGTCTAACTTTTGTGCAGCGTATTCCTTTAAATTAAATTCCAAAAGAGCGAGGCGGTATTCATAACCGTCTTCATCCGCATCCACAAGATAGAGTCTGTCAGAGGGCAAAGGAGTATCGGGCTGTAAGTAGTAAGAATACAACTGATACCAACCGCATGCTGTCCGGTTTTGCATACCGGTTGTTTCAGTTTGCTCATATTTTGTTAATGTTGCAGTGATATAATGCGTTTCATAATAATACAAGCCAATTCCGCCTCCCATAATGATAATAGCCGTCATACAGAGAAAGAGCAGTTTTCGTTTATTTCGTTTCAAGATTTGCGTCACCTCGTGAATTTTTTGGAGTAGGATAGATATGCCACTTATAACGTAAATAGGCGTTGCAAGTACTAAATATCATAACAAACATATAAAAAACAGGTTCAATAATACCAAAATGCATACTTTTGCCGGATTTTCTCTCATGCATGACCGCGGGAATTTCCTGAATGCAAAAACCGAGAAGTGACATTTGCACAATCATATTTGCATCCGGATAGTTATTATCAAAATTACCATAGGTTGCATAATAAGAAAAGACAGGATAGCTCAGCCCCTGTAGTCCGGAGGTTGGATCTGTAATATTCTGCCCGCTGGTTAGTTTTATAAATTTTCGGAAAAACAGAATGGCGAGCTTTTTGAAAAAAGAAATTGAAAAACTAACGCTGTTTTTCAAAAAGCGGGAACAAATAATCATATCCGGAGATGCAGAAGCGCCGTTTCGGGAACGCAGATGTTCATAAATCCGCGGGATATTACAGACGTCATGCTGCCCGTCGCCGTCAATTTGGATGACATACTGATAGTGATGCAGCACTGCATATTTATAGCCAGTCTGTAAGGCGGTGCCATATCCCAGGTTATAAGGATGATGAATCAGTGTTACCTGTTTGCTGCGGACGATTTCTGCCGTCCGGTCATCGGAAGCATCATTGATCACAACAATATCAGCGTATTTTGTAATATCAGAGGAAAGGATGGTGTCTAAAAAGGTTCCAATGGAATCTTCCTCGTTATAGGCAGGTATGATAATCAACACATCTTTCTTCATATGAAAAACTCCTTTTGCAATTGATTGATATATTTATTGGATGATAAGCGGATTTTGGCGGAACGGTCAGGCAAGCAGTTCCCAAAATGCCGCAAGGTCTTCCCGGTGTATCAATTGAACAGAATGGCTTGCCTGTTCAAATGCCTGAATTTGTTCCGGCTGGTTGATCAGTTCTTCGATTGCATCTGCAATCGCATTTGCATTGAGCGGGACTAAAAGGCCGGTTTCCTGATGCCGGATCTGCTCCCGGTTTCCCGTGCAGTCGGAGGCGATAATGGCTTTTCCCAGCGCCTGTGCCTCTTCTATGGCAATGCTTTTGCCTTCAAAGCGTGTACAGTGCAGATATAGCGTTGCCAGACGGTAATAGGGATAAGGATTCGGTCTGCTGCCCAATAGGATAAAATGCTGCTGCAGATGTTCCCGCTGGATTTGCTTTTTCAGCTTCTTTTTGAGAGGGCCCTCGCCCAAAACAAACCAATCGGCATCAATCCCGCGATTCCGGAGGATGCGGAGAGCGGGGATTGCGATCTCATATGCTTTTTGTGGATTGAGCCTGCCGACGGTAAGCAGTTTATAGGCTGTCTGACTCTTTAAAAACAAATCAGAGGACGGAATCGTTTGCATACTTTCTTTCCGGATTCTATCGGTATCTATAATGTTGCGGAAAAGAAACAGTTTTTCCCGATGCTGTGGATAGAGCGTAAGAAAGCTTTCCCCCGCCTCTTTTGATACGGAAAAAATACGATGGATCTTATCATAGGCATCTAAATCCAGACGCTTTGTATATCCGGCTTTCACATAGTCAATATGAATAAAGGCAGCTTTTTGTTTTGCGTGGACAAAATCTGCGACAAAGTAGGTGCTGCCACCTTCCAAATAGGCAACTGCAAGATCGTAAGTTTCCTCTGGGGCCTTTGTGCCCTTTGCCAGAATGCGCCAAAGGAGTTTGTCCGGCTGAAGTCTATGTTGTCTTAATTGAAGCCAAAGGTTTTTTATGACATATCCCAGAAGGGAAAAACCACGCAAGTGATAAAAAAAGCAACGCAGCGTCGTTTTTATCAATGCAATTTTGCCGCCAAAAGACAGGACGGAACGATTGTCCGGCTTTTTGTTGAGAACAGTAACATGCGCGGGGAGTTCATCAAAGGTTTCTCCCCGGTTAATCAAAGAGAGCAGGGAAATGTCACATTGTTCCTGCGGCAGGGTATTGATAAAGGAAACCAGCGCCCGTTCTGCACCAGCGCGTCCCATAGTATTGATCACAAATAATATCTTTTTTTTCACGGTTTTGCTTCCTCTTTTATAGTTTGTTCCAATGTTTCCGGTTTTACTTCCTCTTTTTCATTTTGCTTTAATGTTTCCAGTTCCGTTTCCAGATTTTGGATCTGCTGTGCAAGAATGGCTGTCTGTGATGCCAGTTCTTTATTCTTCATAGTCAGAACCGAGAGAGACTTAAAACACTGGAACAGGATTAAATATACAATAATGATTGCAAAAGCAAAAATAATAGCAGGAGGATATGAGGTATTAAACACATTGGATAAAACATAAGTTAGTTGCGGAAAAAGTCCTCCGATAATGATTATAAGGCAGGGAAAAATCCAAAGGAGCGCATGAGATTCTGCAATTTTTTTCTGAATGGCCGCACGTATAACGGCAAACAGCAAAATGATTCCCAGTGCGATAATTGTAATCTGAACAGATGGTGTCATAGTCTCCTCGCCTCCTTTAGTTCCTGTTGCGTATCTGCATTTAACTCGGCTTCATCGTCTTTCGGAAGGGTATAGACAATACCGGAAGGAATGGCTTCATACGTTTCCGGTATCAGCTTTCCTTGACAGAATATGTGTTCATCCAGATTTCGTTCCACCCAGCGCAGACGAAAATAGGCGACAAACCATCCGGCAAATGAACCGATAAAAGTACCGATGCCATACCAGATTGGTTCAAAGTTTCTGGCAAAAAAGCTGATCAAAGCGGTAAGCAGTACAAAGACAAGCGTTGTCAGAATAGACCCGACTCTGTCATTGAAGTAGAAGAGAAAAATAATTCCCGAATACAGTAAGAAAATGACAAAGTAGCCAGCCGCAAGGCATGGGTAAATCTCCATTACTAAACCGGCAAAGCCAAACCGGGGAAGAAATACCACGCAAAGAAGATACAAAAGAACTGAAATAATAAACTGGTTCCTTACTACGTCCATTAACTGATTGGACAGAAGTGAGAACATTCTGTTTTTTGCTTTTGTAATATCACGCAAACGCCCGCCGATTACTGCTTCAGAATATGCCTTATACCGTTCATGAAAGTGTAATTCAATCTGTGTGATTAGAATAACACTTGCGGAGATATTAGTAAACATGGCAATACAGGTTGCCATATCATATGGCGGATAACAGATATAGGTCTGTTTTACGACAATATGGTCATTCAGAGACCAGAAAATAAAATTGTGGATATAAAGACCTAAGGTATAAAAAAGGTTTGTCAGAGAAAGCGTCCAGTATTTTTTGAAATAGGACAAAAAGTCAAAATACTGTTCATTATTACTGTGAAAATAGCCTTTTATATATGCGCATTCTGCAATCGCAATACTGAGAAATCCGGCAACGATTGCTGTCATCATCCCCATAATGATCGGCACATGCAGAAGTTTTACCAAAGCAAGCGCAGACAGTACCATGGTAATGACGCCAATTGCAAAGAAAAGTGATATTTTGGTGTAATCCTTTGTAATGGACAAAAAGAGCATGCAGTAAAAAACAAGGGATAACCCAATAAAGGCGCAAAAGCATAAAAATACAAACACAATATCAATGCCGCCAAACCAAAAAGCGTATATGTAAAAGGGAATGCCGATGGCGCAGCAAACCGTAAGATTCAGAAAAAGACCGCCATAGAAGCAGGGGAGGATCGTATCGTACCTTTCCTCAAAAATGCGGTCCGTAATATAACGGGAAATTACGGAATTAAACGGCGAAGTGCATAGCAGGGAAAAGATAAAGATGTATAAAATACTGCAGGTAAAAAGCAAACGGTCCGAATAGATTATGCTGTCATAATTTAATACCTTATATAATATCATGATGCCGCCCATGATTAGGAACATAGGGGCTATGGTAGTAAATGTACTGATAATGCCTCCAAACGCCGTTGTCGATATGGTCTTTTTCTCAAAAGACTTTTTAATTGTTTTGCCCAGACTTGCCATAAGCGTCCTCCTTCCATTGACATCCGCTGATTTCTGCCATTTTTTTGTATAGCTGCCGATAGGTTTCCCTCATTTGGGATAACTGATATTTATTCATCAGACGTTGATAGCCAATCTCTCCCATATGTTTTGCCAATTCCGGTTCTCTGGCCAGTTTTACCATAGCGTCTGACAGGCCTGCAACAGACATCGTATCGACAACGATTCCTGCTGAACCCAGGGCGTCGTCGCCTTCTCCATAGATCAATCCCTCGCAGTTGCCGACATTTGTAGCGATTGCAGGACATTTTGCTGCAAATCCTTCCAGAATGGTCAGCGGTTGTCCCTCGCTGATGCTGGAGAGAATGGTTGCGTCCATTCTGCCCAGATATTCGGTAACATTAATTCTACCGGTAAAGATCAGATCTTTCGGCTTTAGATTTTCCACCAGACGAAAGACTTCTTTTGCATAAGGATCTTCCTCCTCCCAGGGGCCCATAATCCATAGCTTAAGAGAAGGTTCTCTTTCTTTGGCATAATGGTAAGCATTAATCAGCGTTTTTACATCTTTAATCGGAGCAATTCGGAGAACTGCGCCAATATTAAAAAATCCATTGTCTTCCTCTTTTTTGCCCGGAATATTTTCAAAACGGGAAGGTTCAATGCCATTTGGAGTAATTAACGTCTTTTGCTCCGGACAGCCAAGTTCTATTTGAAGGCTGCGCGCATATTCAAATAATGACGTAACCTTATCCGCAGTCTGATAGGCGCAGGTAGACATTTTCTTAAAGTATTCAATCCAGATATTTTTGTAGGAACCTTGTACCCAGTTTGCTTTGATGATATCTTCTTCGCGTTCTCTGGAATAGATACCATGTTCAGAGATCAGCAACGCTCCGCCGTACAGTGTTTTTGCCATGCTTCCTATCACACCGGAATAGCCGGTTGCAACACAGTGGTAAAGATCTGCTTTTGGCAACGGCGATTTCATGCAGAGGAAAAGTGGGAGATACATCGAGCGAAGAGACCAGACGAAATCGGAGAAGGTAATATTGTCATACCGCTCCTCATAAAGTGCTTTCGCCATAAGAAAAAAGTCTTTTCCCATCAGGAGATCATTGATAGAAAACGATTTATTGGAAAAAAAGCGAAATACACCATCCCAGTTAATGTCTTTATTCAGTATCAGGCTTTGCAGCGCATCAAAATCTTTCTTTTGGAGACGAAATTTTTTTCTGTGTTTTTTCGTTCCCACCCAATCCGTATCCTGCACATAGATTTCGCGGACTTCTGATACGTTTTCCGGTAGTTCATATACAAATTTACCACGCATGCTTCGGTCAGCAACAATGGTCTGTATAATAAATTCTATATTTGGGAACTGCCTGATCAAACTGTGTACCCAACTGGATACGCCGCCTACCACATAAGGATAGCAGCCCTCTACAATAATACATACTTTCATAATTTACCTCATTTCTGCAAAGGAAATGTTGTTTCTCTTTGCTTGAACGGCTTTTTTCTTGCCGAATCCATTTATTTAACGTCAGTGGCCAGCCGGATTACGATATCTTTCTCAGAAGCGGCAATCAGATATTTATCATCCTCAATTTTCAAAAAGGTTCCGCCGCTGATGGAGCTAATCTGTTCGTTTGACAGATTCAGGATGAAGGAAGCTTCGTTCTGAAAATTTGAGATAGATAAGGTAATGGTATTATCCCGGCGAAACGAGTTATACGTCAATGCCAGAAAACGGCGCGCCTTAATATCTGCATTCGATATCGTAACCTGGTCAAATGCATTTCGAAATTCCATCCAATAAGTACTTAAGTAGCGTGAAAAATTTCTGGAAAGCTCTGTCCAGTCGTCCTGTATGGAGGTTGGATAAACTACTTTCGTAAAATCCAACGTTGCAGCAGAATATCCCAATGCTGTTTCAATGCTGCGAAGATATAAATCTTCTTCATCCGTATGCGAAAAGCCGTCTATCGTACCTGTGACAGAAAGGATATCTTCATTGTAAAAAGAAAGAATCGGTTTCTTTTCTGTTTCTTTGGAAAGCAGGATAGTATGGATGTCGGAGAGGATGGTGTCCCTGTTTTTCTTCCCAATATAATCTTTATAAATTTCTTCTGGCATTTTGCCCGGAGAAAATACTTTAAATGCGTAATTCGGCAGGTATTTTTTTAGGACTTTGGAATCCTCCTTCAATTTTTTGGTATAGAAATTCTTACTTTCCATCTGATCTCCGGAAATGCCGAGTTCGCCGGAAATCTTTTCCGACTGCCGGAAATAATAGTCTATGGACTCCGCAAGGATTTTTTCTTCCGAATGGCTGTATTCAAACTTTGGCGCAATCATACCGGTAAACTTATCGCCGGTATGATCTAAAATTTGGGCAAAATCCGGCCAAAGTACATTTTCACAGAAAGATTTTGTGGAATGATAGTAGTGTTTGGACATTTCCGGTGAATTTTCATTGGAAAGATAAGGATAGTTCTGACATACTACACTCTGTGCATTGACAATCGGATAGATAAAATAGTCGTCTGTTTCAGAGAGCATCGAAGTCAGTATGCCAAGCCCCGTATGATCCTCAAAAAATTCGCCGTTGGCGGCAAGTATAAAACTGTTATTAAAATACGTTCTCCAGATAAGAGGAGGCAGTTCTTCGTTTTTTATTTTTTTTGCTTTTTGTCCTTTGACTTCCCCGACGGCGTACGTTTTTGTTCCAGAGCGCAATTCAAAATATGGGACATGTGTTTTCAATTTGTGGTATGTTGTTTTGCCGCCCAGTAAAAATCCTTCAAACAGTGTCATGCCGTTCGTGTAAAAGTTTTTGGATATAATTCGTTTGATACCGAGGATCTGCTGTAATGTATCAGAGGATTCGATAAGCGAACTGTCTGGTATGCTTGTGAAAATAATATTAATGCCCAGGTCTGTAATTTCTTTTAAAATGTCAATTTCCGATTGCGTGCTTACCGCATCTGCTCCCAGTATCACAAATTTACAGTGTTGTGAAAGTTTATTGAGAAAAGTTTGCAGGTCTTTGTATTCACAGTAGGTCCGTTTTACATAGACGCACCATTCTTTCGCAATGCTTGTTTCTATATTCAGGTCGTCGCCAATAATTGCAGTCGTATAGGAACTGGTTGACATTAAATCAGTGTGTTGAACGGTTTCGTTTGCATGTAAATACTCTGTCTGCTGCTGACTGTTGTTATTTGTTGCTCTTGATGTGTACATCGACGAAAGATTGGAAAACTGGAACAAAAAGAGTATGGTCAGCATCGTAATGGATATTACGACAAAGCTTGATCTTGTTATGGTCAAAAAAATACCTCCCTATTGATTATTGTATTTATAATTAATTGCAAAATTGTACAAATGATATTCATTTTGAATAATACGGTAGCAGATGAACTGGTCATCCTCATAATAAACTTGAAATTCACGCGGGTATTCTATTTCAAATGCCTTTGCCCAATAGAATAATTTGCTTTCCAATATGTAACGGTTCATGGTAGAATACACGCTGCCCCCCTGATATTCCGCTTTTTCCATTGCGGCTGTTTCTGAAACGTATTCACTTGTATTTACGGGCTCCGTTACCAGATTAAAGGAACCGTAATCAACCGGATATTTTTCAATATAGAAAAATACATATTTGGATGGTATGGTAATTTGTTTATTTTTTGTATAGTCATCCATTTTTTCCAAAAAGGAACAGGTTTCGTAAAGCCATCCCCTTTGGCGGATCAGCGCGTAACTGTTTGTCGTGGTAACGATAGTCCAGCTTTTATCCGGATATTCGTTCATAATCCGGTAATTGCATTCCATTTCTCCCGGTAGCTGCAGCGCATAAATAATATTCAACGGTTTGACCATATGATTGGTTATCGTTAAATAAACAAGTGCAGCCGTAAGTCCGATTGGCAGGATCTCCGTAAACCGATGATAACGGAAAGGCCTGCATAATATGGCATAGGCGATATCCACAAGGCATGTGGCATACAAAGGAGTTGCATATGTCAGGAAAAGCCTGGCGCGCGCTCCGTCCATAACGGCTGGCAGGGAAAAGGCCGGCGCGCACATCAGCATGACCATAAAAAACATATAGATGCATATGCCAAGAAGGTTTCGATAATAGAACAGACGGCGGATAACAATAAACAATATCAAAACAGCGGATAACGCTTCCAGTGATAATAGTAACGGCTGAATCATTTCCGGAAGATCATATACATCTTCCAATACCGCGCCGGCTTTCTGATTAAATTTTTTTACTTTCTTTTTTGCTTTCTGAAAGAAAGAATCCGCATATTGGGATGCAGATTCCCATTTTTCAGACAGTTTTCTGGAAACACCGGCCCAAAAAGAGTCATTCTCCTTTGCATCCGGGCTCTTTGTTTTTGCAGATATATTTTGGTTATTTTTTGCCTGTTTGGATTTTTGGTCCACATTTTTCTTAGTATCGTCATTTCCTGTATCGGAAGTGGGCTCGTTGTCTGTTTCTGCGTCAGAATCTTCTTCGCTGCCAGAGGACATGGTATTCAGCGCCCATCGTAAGGAACCTTCCATATCGGTTCCCTGCAGATAGCCGATTCCCAATGGGAGAACGGCGGAAAAAACGCTTAACAGCGCAGCGGCAGCAATCGGCAGAAAATACCGATAGTAAAAGCCGATTGGGAAGTAGGCAAGAAATATGGCGAGCAGTAAAAAAATAGCAATAATGGTAATGTAAAAATGAACGGCAAGCGTCATGGAAAAAGACATTCCGCAAAAAATCAGGCTTCTTGTGCTTGGGCGGACAGAATATTGTGCAATCCAGGTATATAACTTGTTTTTTGTTTTTAATTCTTTTTCCGTGATTAATTCTTTTTTCTTCCGCTCAAAAAACTGAATCAGAAAATAGGCGCAGGGATAGAGGAAAACCATGGCAAATTCCTGGGGAAGAGACCACTGGTAACGCATGGTGCCCTGAAAGTTAAATATATGCGGCAGTGTAAAGATAAATACGCCAAAAATCGGAAGGTATCTGGAACGGCAGACTTTGCGGAGCAGTAAATAAAGCATAATATAGATAAATAATGTTGAAACTACACCAAATACGCGCATAATGGACAAAATTGATATTCCAAAAATATTATGCAGGAAGTAGATAACATTATGGAAACCAAAGGGATAAATGCCGTTATAGAAAATGACATGTTCATCCATTTGGTTGATCCATTCGTGGTGTACGACAATATCCGAAGTCCCATATACATACTTAGTTACTGTCTGGTAGCCATAATACCAGAGATCAAAGCTAAGAAGTCCCGCTAACATACCCCACTCTATAAAATGATGTACGATATGGGAGAATATCGCTCGAATTTCTGTTTTTATGATTTTTTTTGGCTGATAAAAAAGCAGATCTAAAATTGTCCGGATTTTTGTTTCTCCGAGAAAAAGCCGGGAAAAGGTTGTGGCAAACAAGGTAAAAAAGCGTTTGATCTGCGGCTTGTTTATCTTTAACCAGCCGATTGTGATTGGAACGACCGTAAAAAGATATAAGGACAGTTTCCCGGAAATATGCAGCAAAAAAATCAAAAAGACAATATTAATCATATAAAAATTGCCAATCAGAGTATATACGATAAATTTATAAGAAAGGCTTTTTTTATGAAGCAATTTATGGAAGACAAAAGCAGGGACACAGTATACACTGAACATATAGGCAAGAAAGACTTGTATCAGTTCTTTGATTGTGATATATTCCATAGACATAGCTTCTTTCTCCCCTTTCGTATTATTTAGTCAGGTAATTGCGAAACGATTCAAAAAAGTATATGGAGGAAATGAACGTTTTGCGATTATTATATTTTAGCTGAACACACGAATCAGTTCTAATAAATCCTTATCAATATCAATATCTGATTGTTTTAGCTGATTTAAATGTGCAAAAAATTGGTCCTTATCCTTGGTATCATAGTAAAAGTGCAGGATACAACGGTACATTTCCAGTTCGTCCGGATAATCTTCCTGCATGCGGTCAATCCAAAGCCTTGCAGCTTCGATATCTTCAATCTGGACAAGGAGATATACCAGATTTGTCTCATAGACAACCTTTACTGCAGTTTTTTCTTTTTCATAAAGACTTTGGCAGATGTGTAACAGCATATAGACATAAGTCTTCAACTCCAGCGCAGACAGGAAATTTGCAGACAGCATCCGAATCAGATATTCAATATACATTTGTGTGATCTCAATGTCATCCGGATTGGCTTCCAACTGCGCCTGAAATTTTTGCAGCGTATTTTGAAACTCATTCATAATGTCCATAATGGCAGAAGCGGCATAGTGCGAAGCTTCTGAGTCAGCGCTGTTTAAGGCTTTGGTTACAGCATTAATGGATTTGGAGATATCGCCGCGCAGAACGGTAAGCAGTAACTGGCGCAGGCTTTCCTTGTCGTCAATCATAATCGCTTCTTCCATTGGAACTAAGTTGATTTCAGATTCTACATCCGGATGCTCCAAAATATCAACACGGTCTTTTGAAAAGGTAATGGCTGCTAAATCAATGCTGCTGTCATAAAATATACGGTAGCAAAGCGTTCCTAAACTTAAAAAAAGTACTCCAACAACCGGACATAGGAACATAAATATAGACAGAATCACATATTTACACAAAGAACCTTCTTTTTTTGTAACAATACATCCGTGGATAAAATACATAAGGGCAATCAAGGTGTTTATTATCAGGATGAATAGTATGACAATCAGTTTCAGGGTTGGTGTCATAGAAGCCTCCTTACGTTATTCAACCGGTGTGCAGATAACGTTCATATCAGCAAAACGCTGTATAATAAACTGGGCATCTTTGACGTTTGAGTTCGTCAGGAGAATGCATACTCTGCCATTTTTATTAATTCCAATATAATCTGTAAAACGCAGTTTAGAGGATAAAACGGTACTCCACTCTTCGTAGGTTTTTTCTATGGCGGACGATACCTCTAAAACTGTGTATTCCGTAAATCCTTTTTCCATGGCGTCATGATAGATGTTATTGAGTTCTTCAAAGGCATCTTTTGCCAAAAGTTTCGTATTTGGGATAAAGCGAGTGGTAGAAAGCGCATCCAGATAACGATCCGCTCTTTCTACGGAATTGTAGATCATATAGCCAAGTACTGTTAAAAGGTTGCATTGGTACTGCGTCATTTTCTCAAATGGAAGCCCCCAGAGCATAATGATTTCAATTGGTTCATCGCTTCGGTAAATAGCGCTTGCCATCAGCGGATAGTCGGCGTCCATTGTTTTGTTGACATATACCTGCTTGTTTTTAATAGCAGTAACCATATCTGTCATTGTGGAATATTTGACAGATTTTCCCAAGCTTTTCGCCTGCTCGGAAGTGGCGGAGAACAGACGGCAGTAATCCCCGTTTGCAATCTGGTATATGGCGACGTCTTCCGTATCCAGAATCTGTCCGATAATGCCCGCCGCATAGAAGAGAACGGCGCCGGCTTCTACCGTATCCAACTGGGAAGTAATGCTGTAGATCTTTACCAAGCTGTCGTCATAGTCCAGAATACGGTTCTGATAGATATTTTTAATGCGGTTATTGCTGTCGTTGATGCTGACCAAATCTTCCAACTGGCTGTTTAGGAAACGGATTTCCTCATCTTTATCATAGGCGATGGATTGGGTGCTGTCACGTAATCGTCCGACTGCCATTGCGACAATAAAAAGCTGTGCAATCCATAAATACGTATTATAATCAATCAAAAGTTCGATTCCGGTCCGGTAGTATAACTGGCGGAAACAATATCCTATCACGCTGAGCGTTGCGGATAAGACTGCCTGTTTGGTTCCATAAACACCGGCAAAGAGCAGCACGTACAGCAGGAAGAAATCCAGCTTGCCAAAATATTGGCTGCCCATAGCGCGGTTATTGATCATAAAGACCGGAATAAAGATAATAAAATTTTCCACAAAAGGAATCAGGGCGAAGAGGAGCGCCTTCATACGCGCGATAAATCTGCTAAATCCGGCGGAATGCTCTTTGGCGTTCGGTTTAAAGTTCTTTTTGTTCTTGCGCATTTTTTTGTATATGGCAGGAATTGTTTTTTCATAAGAGTTGAAGATTTTAAACTCAAACTCTTCATTAAAAGCGCTGCTGTCTAAAATCCTCCTGTTTTTTGCGCCGGATGTATTATCCTGTATCACAATCGAATCGTCTGCCTTACGGATCTCCTCTGCGATTGTGAGTTCAGTAAGCGGATTGCTGGAAGACAGATGGTAAAAGGTGTGTTTATGCTCTTTAGACTGCAGAAACTGGTAAATTCCAAATACGACATCTGATACATGAATCATGGAAAACGTATTGTTCTCGTTAACAGTAACCGTACCGTTTTTGATTGCTTCCAGACATAGTTCAGACACAGGGTCGTTTACTTCCTCCAGGGATTGCGGCGTTTTGTACATATGGTCGATACGCAGGATCGAAATATCCAAATTGGTTGTTTCGTTAAAATGGCGGCAAAGCTGTTCGCCCTGCGCAATTGCAATCCCGCGGTAATCAGAGGCATTTGCATCGTCTTCCGGCGCAATCAGATGATCGGAATGCAGTTCAAACACTTCGTGAGAAGATAAATAGACGAAACGTTTGATTTGATACATTTCAGCAGACATGATTAAGTTAATCAGACCGGATATGTAGTGCATGGATTCACTGCGGACATTATGCCACTGAAAATTGGAATCATACGCACCGGTAAAGAGAATCACGTCCGGACGCACGCTGTCAAGGATTTCGATAATACTGTCTCCGGAATAGGGGAATACATATTGTTCAAATACCTGATGAGGTTTCTTTCCGTTATATTTTTCGCCTGTCAAAACATAAATTTTATCATTTTCTTTATGAAATTTTTGAATCAGTTTGTTGACAAACGTATTATATTTTCCTACTATAAATATTTTCATCCGTTTTTACTCCTTTTATTTCCTTTTATTATAACATAAAAAGTGGAAAAATCCTATAAAAAATTATGATTCTCTCACTCTTCTCTCAGACTTTGTGGCTATCCAAAAATCAAGGAATAGAAGAACGTGCCGGAGGAGAACCATCCCAAGGCATACTTACAGAAAAACAGTGGGTAGAAACAGTGATACAACACGGTCTATACTTACCATGGAACAGGGGCGAGAAGAACAGATTGACAAACCCCTTTCTATTCTGTAATATATATGTGTGGCATAGGAAATATTTGCTTTTGCCCTTTTGTATATGGAAATACGCGGATGAGAACAAGTAGTAGCAGGATGATATGCATACAGAGAGCAGCCGGTGGATGAGAGGCGCATGGATATCTGTTACGAATACATCTCGGAGTATCGGGTTGAAGGGGGGAAAACCCTGGTAGGCTTTGACGGTAGTGCACCCGTTATCGTGCAGGGATATCACAGCGTATCCTGTAGAGGCATTCTGTGTGAGCAGGATGTAAAGAAAAGGTGGTAACACGACATCGTCGTCCTTTTGCTTTGGCAAAGGGGCGTTTTTTCTTTATAAGGATTCCGGTGTTAAAAGGTACTTTTTATTTGGCTTAAACACCAAGGGTGTTCGAATGGTATCTCATAAACGTTTGAACAAAACCATAAATTACCGGGAAATGGTACAAAATGATGAAAATAAGGAAAACCGATACCTTTTGGCGCCCGGCTCTTATCAGAAAGAGAATCCTGTAAAAGAAAAATATATGTAAATTAAGGAAAGGGAAGAAGAAGGAGGATAAGAAAGATGACAACTTATGATGAGTTGGTTGCCCGTGGATTGATTGCGCAGGTAACGGATGAGGATGAGATCAAAAAAATGATAAATGAAGGGAAAGCTGTTTTTTATATTGGCTTTGACCCAACGGCAGATAGTCTTCATGTCGGCCATTTTATGGCGCTTTGTCTTATGAAGAGACTGCAGATGGCGGGAAATAAACCGATTGCTCTGATTGGCGGAGGGACGGCTATGATTGGAGACCCTTCCGGCCGTACGGATATGCGTCAGATGATAACGAAGGAGACGATTGAGCACAATGTTGCCTGTTTCAAAAAACAGATCAGCCGTTTTATTGATTTTTCAGAGGATAAAGCCCTGTTGGTCAACAATGCGGACTGGCTGTTAGACTTAAATTATGTTGAGCTGCTTCGTGAGGTAGGGCCGCATTTTTCGGTCAACCGCATGTTAAATGCCGAGTGTTATAAACAACGTATGGAAAAGGGGTTAAGCTTTTTGGAGTTTAATTATATGATCATGCAGAGTTTTGATTTCTATACGTTGTTCCGGAAATATGGCTGCAATATGCAGTTTGGCGGGGACGACCAGTGGAGCAATATGCTTGGAGGAACCAGGCTGATCCATTATAAACTGGGAAAAGACGCCTATGCAATGACAATTAATCTGTTGTTAAATTCAGAAGGCAAAAAGATGGGAAAAACGCAGGCCGGCGCTGTCTGGTTAGATCCGGAGAAAACCAGTCCGTTTGATTTTTACCAGTACTGGAGAAATGTCAGTGATGATGATGTACTGAACTGTCTGCGGATGCTGACGTTTCTTCCGTTGGAGCAGATTGATGAAATGGCCCGGTGGGAAGGCAGTCAACTGAATCAGGCAAAAGAAATTCTGGCATATGAGTTGACCAGTCTGGTACATGGTAAGGAAGAGGCAGAGAAAGCGCAAGCAAGCGCAAGAGCGTTGTTCTCCAGCGGAAATGCGGCGCAGATGCCGGAGATTACGCTTACAGAGGAAGATTTTGAGGATGGCGTGATTGGAATACTGCGTCTGCTGGTCAAAGCCGGTCTGGCGCCTTCCAATGGAGAAGCGCGGCGGAATGTAGAGCAAGGCGGTGTTTCCGTTGATGGAGAAAAGATTACAGATGTTAAAGCCGTTATCTCCAAAAGCGATGTGGAAGGAGAGGGAATTGTCTTAAAGCGCGGAAAGAAGAAATTTATCAAGGTTGTATTGGGTTGATTCTTTTCGTTGGATCAGATTCCGGCGTCAAAGGGGACGGGTAGAACAGCATTGGCGCATAAAGCCTGTTTTTTCAGACTTTATGCGTCATTACGCTGTAAATAATTTTCATAAGAAGCAATGACTTCTTTCATCGCATCCGGTCCCGGCGCGCCGATGGTATTTCGCTTGGAAACACAGGTTTCCATGCTGATGGCTTCGTAAATATCCTCTTCAAATACGGGACTGATTGCCTGAAATTCCTCCAGGGACATTTCTCCCAGGGAGAGATTCCTTTCAATGCAGTATAGGACAAGCTGACCTACGATTCCATGGGCGTCACGGAATGGGACGCCATGTTTGACCAGATAGTCTGCCGCATCCGTTGCATTGGTAAATCCGCCTTCGGCGCTGGCGCGCATCTTATCTTTTCGGAAAGTAAGCGTATCTAACATGCCCTGAAAAAGGACGATACAACCCTTTGTTGTGTCGATGGCGTCAAATACCAGTTCTTTGTCCTCCTGCATGTCCTTGTTATAGGCAAGAGGAAGTCCTTTCATGGTCGTAAGGAGGGACATCAGCGTGCCATAGACGCGTCCGGTTTTTCCACGGATCAACTCGGCAATATCCGGATTTTTTTTCTGCGGCATAATGCTGCTTCCGGTAGAGTAGGAATCATCAATTTCGATATATTGATATTCATTTGTATTCCAGAGGATGATTTCCTCGCAAAAACGACTTAAATGCATCATGATCAACGACATGGCAGAGCTGAAATCAATCAAATAGTCGCGGTCCGATACCGAATCCATACTGTTCAAAGTGGGAGCGGAAAAATGAAGCTCCTGCGCCGTGGCTTCTCTGTCGAGCGGATATGTAGTGCCTGCCAGAGCTCCCGAACCAAGCGGGCAGTAATTCATTCGCTCAAAAAGGTCGTGCAGGCGGGAACGGTCTCTTTTGAACATTTCAAAATATGCTCCCATGTGATGCGCCAGCGTAATGGGCTGCGCTTTTTGTAAATGGGTAAAACCGGGCATAATGGTTTCTGTATTTTCTTTCATGATTTTTAACAGGCTTTGTAACAGGCTTTTTAAAAGCTCATCCATTTCCAATACCTGTTTTCTGGTATACAGCTTCATATCAAGCGCCACCTGGTCGTTTCGGCTGCGTCCGGTATGTAAGCGTTTGCCGGCGTCGCCAATTCGTTCAATCAGATGCGCTTCGATAAAACTGTGGATATCTTCGTGTTCCTCGTCAATAATAAGTTTACCGGATGCAATGTCCTCATGGATACCGTTTAGACCGTTTATGATGGCGGTCTTGTCCTCTTCAGACAGAATGCCCTGTGCGGCAAGCATCGTTACATGTGCGATACTGCCTTCGACATCTTCCTGATAAAATTTTTGGTCAAAGGATAGTGAAGCATTAAAATTGTGAACCAATTGGTTGGTTTCTTTCGTAAAACGTCCTCCCCAAAGTTTCATAGTAACCCTCCGTTTCGTTTTAGATGAAAATACCGAAATGGAACTGTCCATTTCGGTATCCGTTTGTCGTGATGGAAATTAGTCTTCTGCTTCCGGTTTATTGTCAGAAAACTCAATGAAGTCGTCATCAAAGTTATCATATATATCATCAGAATCAAAATCATCCAGATAGTCTGGCGTCATATGCTTATATACTGCGTAGGAAATACCAACGACAGCAGCAATTGCGCCAATAATGGCAAGAATGATAATGATGGCGTTTTTATTTTTTTCCTCCAACTCTTTTTTGTGAAGCAATTCATTGATTCTGGCGGTATTTAATAATTCTTCCATTTTGTTTGACATATACAAACCATCCTTTCCTATCGTTATAATTCAGTGCTGATATTCACTAATATGAATAGTATATCATAATTATTATGGAATATCTATATTTTTTTTAGTTTTGCAAAAGAAGCCATCATTTTACGGTTCATCTGATTGTCAAAGGTAACGCTGACCTGAAAATCGCTGCCCACTTCTTTCATTCCGGTTACCGTTCCTTCTCCAAAACGGGCATGCTTTACCCGGTCTCCAACGGTATAATCGATCGAGGCGGGCTCTGCTGTCAGTTTTTTGCCAAATCCCTTAGAGATCATTGGATGGTCTTTCAAAAGCGTTTTACCGCTTCCGTTTGTTTTGCGGTATCCATTTGGCTCTGCTCCCTTTTGTCCGGAGGAGAACCGGGCCGGTTTGCCCGAATGCCTTGTTGCATAGGTTCCTCCGGACAGGGATGCTGCGGTATCCTGCTCATGAAAAGAAACGGATGCGCCGGCCGTACCGTTCTGCTTTAATAAATAGCGGGGGATTTCATCGATAAATTGCGAATGGCGGTTAAATTGCTGCTCGCCGTTACGAAAGCGGGAGTAGGCGCAGCTAAGGGAAAGTTTTTTCATGGCGCGTGTGATTCCGACATAGCAAAGCCTGCGTTCTTCCTCTAACTCTTCCGGGTTATCGCTGTGTAAGGCAGTATAGCCCGGGAAAATACCATCTTCCATACCGACAAGATAAATGTAAGGAAATTCCAGGCCTTTAGCGCTGTGCAACGTCATCAGCAGTACGATGTCATTGTTTTCGTCCGTATTGTCCATGTCGGCGACCAATGCGACTTCCTCCAAAAAGCCGCTTAAAGTAGGCTCATTTTCGCAGTTTTCTTCGTAGGAGACTATTTTGCTCAACAATTCTCCAATATTTTCTATTCTGCTATTTGCTTGATCCGTATTTTCCTCTTTCAAAAGTCTGACGTAACCGGTTTCCTCGATAATCTCGCGGAGCAAATCTTCCAGACGATATTCCGGATTTTCCATATGACGCTTAAGCGAGTCGATCAGGCTGACAAAAGAAGCGATTTTAGAGGCGCTGCGTCCAATTCCGTCAATATATTCGTAGCTTTCCAGAGCGCCGTAAAAACTGGTTCCATGTGTCAGGGCATAATTTGTAATACGGTCAATGGTTGTCAGGCCGATTCCTCGTTTGGGAATATTAATGATCCGTTTGACGCTGATATCATCCATGCCGTTTTCAATAGTACGAAGATAGGCAAGTAAATCTTTGATTTCCTTTCTTTGATAGAAATTGACTGACCCTACGATACGATATGGGATATTGCGGAGTACCAGTTTTTCTTCCAGGACGCGGGACTGCGCGTTGGTACGATAAAGAATGGCAAAATCCTTATATGAGGCAATTCCTGCAGAGACAACGGTTGAAATTGCATCTGCGATGCTGCCGGCTTCCTCGTATTCCGTTTGGAATTGTGTAAAATAGATAGGATCGCCCTTTGGATTTTGACACCAGAGCGACTTATTCATTCGGGTACTGTTATTTTTGATAACGGCATTGGCCGCATCCAAAATATTTTGCGTAGAACGGTAATTTTCTTCCAGTTTAATTATCTTTGTTTCCGGATACTGGTTTTCAAAATTTAATATATTATGAATATTAGCGCCCCGGAATTTATAGATGGATTGGTCGTCGTCGCCGACGACGCAGAGATTATGTATGACAGAACCATCCTCGTCCTGCGCGTGGGCAAGAAGCCGGATAAGATGGAACTGTGCCGTATTGGTGTCCTGATATTCATCTACTAAAATAAAGCGGAAACGATTCTGATAATAATTCAGAATATCTTCGTTTTCTTTCAGAAGCTGAATTGTTTTGCAGATCAGGTCGTCAAAATCTAATGCATTGGAATCGTGGAGACGTTTTTCGTATTCCTGATAGCAGCGGGCATAGGTTTCTTTCGTATAATTTCCCTGCGCCTGCAGTTCATATTGTTCTGGCCCGATTAACTCGTCTTTTGCGGAAGAGATGGCGCCAAGTACAGCGCGTTCTTTCCAATTTTTCGGATCCAACTGCAGGTATTTCAGAATATCGCGCATCAGACTCTTCTGGTCATCAGCATCGTAGATAGTAAAGCTTCGCGTATATCCCAAAACGTCAATGTGACGGCGTAATATCTTTACACAGGCAGAATGAAAGGTGCTTACCCAGATGTCGTTTGCATCCTGTCCGACGATCCGGTTGACCCTCTCGCGCATTTCTTCTGCCGCCTTGTTGGTAAAAGTAAGTGCAAGGATATTCCATGGATTGACATGGTGTTCGCTGATTAAATATGCAATACGATGGGTAAGTACTTTGGTTTTGCCGGAACCTGCTCCTGCCAAAATAAGAAGCGGTCCTTTGTAATGCTTAACCGCTTTTTCCTGTTCCAAATTGAGTCCTTCTAATATCTGCATGTATTCCTCCGTTTCTGTGATGCCTCACATCCTGTATCTTTATAAAATGCTGTCGCGATATGATTTTGCCGTAGTAAAGAAATCGGTCAATGCATCCGCATCCCTGTCTGCAATCTTATCTTTGATTTCCTCTAAACGTGTAATATATTCCTCTAAAAATTCCAGGATACCGTCCCGGTTGGACAGACAAATATTTTGCCACATTTCCGGAGAAGAAGAGGAGATACGGGTAATATCACGAAAGCCGCCTGCGGCAAGCTTTGCATATCGTCCGTCTTTATCGCGGACAGAAACAGCGTTTACCAATGCGGCTGAGATAATGTGGGGAACATGGCTGATGCCTGCAGTGATCCGGTCGTGGTCTGCAGCGTCTAAGACCATACAGATAGAACCGACGTCATGTACAAACTGTTTCATCCATTCTGTGTATTCCGTCAGGGTTTCTTTCGTTGGTGTTAATAGATAATAGGCGTTTTTTAAAAAGGAAGCGTCAGAATTTGTATATCCCGTTTTTTCCGAGCCTGTCATGGGATGACCTCCTACAAATTGCCGGCTGAGGCCCAGTTCCCGAATTGCATCATGGATGTTTTTCTTGACGCTGCCCACGTCCGTCAGAATGCAGTCTTCTTTTAGATACGGCGCCAGTTTCTTTAAGTAGGCAACGTTTGTGATAACCGGTGCGCATAAAAAAATTACGTCGCATACAGCAAGCGCGGAGAGTGTATTACAAATCGAGCTTAATGTTCCGTCTTGTTTTGCCTGTTCTAATTTCGGATGAGGCTTTGTTTCGTAATAATTGTAAGCCATGATATCGCTTTTGGGATATTGCCCGCGCAGCGCCCGTGCAATAGAACCGCCAATGAGTCCAAAGCCGATAAAGCCAAAGCGTGAGCGTGTTTGATTTTGATTCATCTGGTTCTCCATTTTCTGTTATATCTTTTTGCAATTGTTCCTTTTTCTATTGTATCGGACTGTGAAAATAGTGTCAATAAGGGGAGGGATTTTCGATGAAGTAAACGAATTGTCAGTTGACATGAAAAAGACTGTCCCTAAAGAAAAATGACCTCAGAACTGTTT
>CANRJM010000006.1 GCA_947630925.1 uncultured Lachnospiraceae bacterium | reverse complement strand
GTAATGCTCTTTTTAATTGCAAACTCCCTAAAAATGAAGGTTTAGAAATAAAAAATAGGTAGTTATTTGACACTACCGAGAATTTGCAGGAGGTAACATTATGGATCAGGACAAAAATACCAACTTTTCGCTATTAAATCAGGAGGAAATTGATACCTTAGTAAGATTTTTAACAGAGAAGAAAAATACCGTTGACAGCGATATTATGAGCCAGACAAGTATTGACAAACTGATCAAATTGATTCAGACGGATCGGGAGCATCTTGTACTGCATTCATTTAACGCAAAGGAAAATGTCGATCTCACCTTCTTACAGAATATTCATTTCCGCACCAGTAAGGAAGAGTTATGTGAATTGCGCTTTTCCACAAATTCCGATACGAATTATATTGAACTTTTTATTGATAACAAAGATACCGGCGTTACGACACAACTGTCTCCAAAACTGTTCAATGCAGAAGATTCTGATGAATGGGGATATACCATACCTCCGGCATTATTTAGCCAGATTGCCACTACCTTGTCTTTAAAATTCACACAGGACACATATGATTCTATCTGCAGTATTTTTGCAAAGCATAACTTTGGTTCTGAAAATCAAAAAATTCCGGAAATATATCTACCGGAAAACAGTAATCTTGTAGCATGTTTATTATAAATTGATAATGGCATTCAAAAAGGCGGTGCTTTACAGCGCCGCCAATTCTTCCATAACTTTTGCCATCATGCTTTCGTATTTCGCCAGCTTTTCTTTTTCCTCCGCAATCTTTTTTTCCGGAGCTTTACTCATAAATTTCTCATTGCTAAGCATTCCGTTGACACGCTTCAGCTCGCCCTCCAAACGTTTCTTTTCCTTTGTCAGACGTTCTTTTTCCTTATCAAAATCAATCAAATCGGCCAACGGCATATAAACGGAAGCCTTGTCAATAACAACAGATACGGCATTCTCCTCCACTCCTGCCTTATCCATCTGTATGCAAACCTCGGATGCAAAAATCATATGCTCATATGAAGGAACTAAATTTTTAAGTGATTCATACGTCTCCTCATCATCCGCAACAATATATACCTTTGCTTTGCGGGAAGGCATTACATTCATCTCTGTGCGGATATTTCGGATGCCGCGGATTAGATTCTTCATCAGTTCTGTCTTCTGACCGGCTGCTTCATTGTGCCATTCCGCCTTGTATACCGGCCAGCTTGAAATCATCAGGGAATCTTCCTCTGACTGCAAGGTACAAAAAATCTCTTCCGTAATAAAAGGCATATACGGATGCAATAACTTTAAAGAATCAATCAATACGGTTCTTAACGTCCAAAAAGCAGCATTGGCTGACTTTGGATGTTCCTCTTTCTTAAACAGCCTTGGTTTTACCAGTTCAATATACCAGTCGCAGAACTCTGTCCAGATAAAATCATAAATCTTCTGAACAGCAATGCCAAGCTCATATTTATCCATATTTTCCGTTACTTCTTTGACAAGCGTGTTCACATCGGATAAAATCCACTGATCGATTATTTCCAAATCCTCTTTTTCCGGCTCTATAATCGCAGCGTCTCCCAGATGCATCATAATAAAACGGGACGCATTCCACACTTTATTTGCAAAATTACGGCTTGCTTCTACACGTTCCCAGTAAAAACGCATATCATTCCCCGGAGCATTTCCGGTAACGAGCGTAAAGCGGAGCGCATCTGCGCCGTATTTTTCAATCACTTCTAACGGATCTATCCCATTCCCAAGGGATTTACTCATCTTTCTCCCCTGAGAATCACGTACCAGGCCGTGAATCAACACAGTCTTAAAAGGAACCTCTCCCGTATGTTCCAATCCAGAAAACATCATGCGGATTACCCAGAAGAAGATGATATCATACCCGGTAACCAGTGTACTGGTTGGATAGAAATAGTCCATTTCCTCCGTTTTATCCGGCCAGCCTAATGTTGAAAACGGCCATAATGCAGACGAAAACCAGGTATCAAGCGTATCCGGATCCTGGCGCATCGGCTTACCGCATTTCGGACAAACCGCCGCATCTTCCTTTGTTACAATCATTTCCCCACAGGTATCACAATAAAACGCTGGTATCTGATGCCCCCACCAAAGCTGTCTGGAAATACACCAGTCCCGAATCCCCTCCAGCCAATGATAATAGGTCTTATCAAAGTGAGGCGGTACAAATTTGGTGTCGCCCTTCTTCACTGCTTCAATCGCAGGCTTTGCCAAATCCTTCATCTTTACAAACCACTGCTTGGAAACGCGCGGCTCAACAGTAGTGCCGCAACGGTAACAGGTACCAACATTGTGTTCATGCGCTTCCGTTTTAATAAGCGCACCTTCTGCTTCTAAGTCTGACACAATAGCCTTACGCGCTTCATAACGGTCCATGCCTGCGTATTTTGGATAATCTGCAACGATTTTAGCATCCTCCGTCAGTACATTAATCACTTCCAAATGATGACGAAGTCCCACTTCAAAGTCGTTTGGATCGTGCGCCGGCGTAATCTTAACTACGCCAGTACCAAATTCCATATCTACATAGTCATCCGTCACAATAGGAATCTGACGGTGTACCAGAGGCAGGTCCAACGTCTTCCCAACCATGTCCCTGTATCGCTCATCCTTGGGATTTACCGCCACTGCAGTATCGCCCAAAAGAGTCTCCGGACGGGTAGTCGCTAAATCAATATATCCGGTTCCATCCGTGGTCTTATAGCGCAGATGCCAAAAATGTCCCGCCTGGTCTTCATACTCCACTTCCGCATCGGAGATGGAGGTAAGGCACTTGGGACACCAGTTGATAATCCGCTCGCCCCGATAAATGAGTTCCTTGTTGTAGAGTTTGACAAAAACTTCCTTCACAGCCCGGGAACAGCCCTCGTCCATGGTAAAACGCTCTCTGTCCCAGTCACAGGAGGAACCAATCTTCTTTAACTGATCTACGATTCGGCCACCGTACTGTTTCTTCCAGTCCCACACATACTCCAGGAACTTTTCCCTGCCGATATCATCTTTGGATATCCCCTGCTCCTTTAACTTCTCCACCACTTTTGCCTCCGTGGCAATAGAGGCGTGATCCGTTCCGGGCACCCACAATGCCTCGTAACCCTGCATTCTCTTGAATCGAATGAGGATATCCTGCAGCGTATTGTCCAGTGCGTGTCCCATATGGAGCTGCCCCGTGATATTTGGCGGGGGCATCACAATGGTAAACGGTTTCTTATCCCGATTTACCTCTGCGTGAAAATATTTTTTCTCCTGCCATTTTTCATAGGTCCTCTTCTCTATGTCGCCAGGGTTATAATTTTTCTCTAATTCTTTTGCCATCTTTTTTATCCTTTCTCAATAAAATATATGCAAGTCTTTTCCGCCGCCTCCCATGCAGGGCTTTTCATAAAAAACAAAAACCCTCTGCCAATCGGCAAAGGGCGAATCATCTACGCGGTACCACCTTTGTTTTATCTATGTCATCCATGGGAAAATACGCATCCCTGTCTCCATAGACTATCTCTTTCGTCTATAACGGGACGAACCGGCATTTCCTACTGCAATGTTCAGAAACGCTTCTCCAAGGCTACCTTCCAGGAAAATACACGTCTAAACGGTCTCCCAGCCAACGGACCGCTCTCTCTGCAAGGGCTTTCCCTGTACTCCTCCTCTTCCATGAATTTACATTCAGACACAGTTTACATGAAAACTGCGCCGTTTGTCAAGGGAAATCCCACATGAATGCCTTCCATTGTTCCTTACAGGAAACAAAACGGAAAGAAGATTCCCTCTAAACAGCAAAACAGCCGCAGAAAATACGATATCCCTATCATTTTCTGCGGCTTTATAACATTTTACGATTAAGCGACCTTTGATTTTGCAACTTCTACCAATGCTGCAAATCCTTCCGGATCACTAATTGCCATTTCGGAAAGCATCTTTCGATTAATGTCAATCTCTGCAAGCTTTAATCCATACATAAATTTGCTGTAAGAAAGACCATTCAGACGAGCAGCCGCATTAATACGTGCAATCCATAATCTTCTAAATTGTCTCTTTCTCTCTTTTCTTCCGGAAAAGGAAGAAGCAAGCGCTCTCATGACAGACTGCTTTGCTACTCTATACTGCTTTGATCTGGCTCCTCTGTAGCCTTTTGCCAGTTTTAATACTCTATTGTGTTTCTTCTTTGCATTTAAACCGCCTTTTACGCGTGCCATATTAACTCTCCTCCTTCATTATTTTGAATATGGTAATAATCTCTTCATCATCTTTACATTTGACTCGTCCACCGGAACAGCCTTTCTGAGGTTTCTTTTCCTCTTTGCGCTCTTCTTGTTTAAGATGTGGCTTTTGTTTGCATTCATCTTCATCAGCTTACCTGTTCCTGTTGTTTTAAAACGCTTTGCTGCTGCGCGCTTTGTCTTCATTTTTGGCATAATCTTTTCCTCCTTAATCTTTTTATACAAAAAAACTAGCGTTTCTCAGATAAAAACATGACCATGCTTCTACCTTCCATCTTCGGCGCCTTGTCAATGACAGCGACATCCTCCAACTTCTCATAAAATGCATCCAAAATCTGTTTGCTGTAATTAACATGTGCCATCTCGCGTCCACGAAAGCGCAATGTAACTTTGACCTTATCTCCTTTGGAAATAAATTTTCTGGCCTGGTTCGCCTTCGTGTTCAAATCGTTTGTATCAATATTCGGAGAAAGACGTACCTCTTTCACTTCCATCGTTCTCTGTTTTTTCTTAGCTTCTTTTTCCTTACGAGCCATCTCGTAACGGTACTTTCCGTAATCAATAATCTTACATACCGGCGGCTTTGCAGTCGGCGCAACCTTTACCAGGTCTAGCCCCGCTTCTCTCGCAAGCTTCATAGCCTCCCTGGAAGACATAATGCCTAACTGTTCTCCCTCCTGACCAATCAAACGGATTTCCTTGTCTCTAATTTTTTCATTAATCATCAAATCGCTAATGTCCGTACACCTCCAAATATTGTTATAACATACAAAAAACGCAGATAGTAAAGCTATCCGCGTTCCTTAAAATAAAACTTATTTCTTAATGAAAGCAAAGAATAAGAACCCAAGTCACTTTCTCGTGCTAAGGTGAGAGCGGATAAACTCTACTTTGTCTGTTTACACAGCGATAATTATACTAGCACAAAAAAGTTACCCTGTCAACATTTATTTTCTAATTGCTAACACTAAATTTCTCCACAATATCCAATAACTCCTGTTTGTTCTCCGGATTTTCCCGTATCAGTTCATCAATGCCATGCACAAATTCCCGTTTCATATCTTCGTTGTATGCAATCTGATCCCTTAACTTCTGCCGTTGTGTATTTAATTCATGACGGATTTCTACCATTTCTCTGCTGTCAACGATAGCCGGCGCCTGACCAACCCAGATTTCACGATCCTGGATTCCATGTTCCTTTAGGATGGTCAGCAATTCATTGGTATAATAATCTAGCTGTTCTGTATTTTCACGAAACTTTCTTTCATATTCCTTTGCCTTGCAATATTCGTTCCAGAGATGTTCAAAATCGGCGGCGTCCTTAACGCCAAATTTTTCCTTGTTATAATCCAGCAGATTCAGGTTGTTGACGCATTTAATCTTAACCTGATTCAGAAGGCTGACCGCCTTATCTGTCTTACGTTCGGCAATAATCATATCGCGGCGGTTACGGTTGGATTCCACAAAAAGCAGCGTCGATACAACGGCAGCAAACAAAATCGTCCCCAAATACGGATATGTCATATCAATTCCCATAATATAGTATATCACCAAAAAAAGGACAAACAGAGAAAAAACCAAAAAAACAAATACTTTCGCAATACTTTTTAATGCATTCTGCTTCTCTACGATCTCTTTTTTTTCCTGACGAAGCTTTTTCTTTTCCTCCCGCAGCTTTTCCATATCTCCGTCAATTGCTTTCTGATATTCCTCAGATGCATACATTTTTTTAATCGCATCTACAAGTTCTTCATCATAAAGTTCAAACCTGCGAATCACGCTATCTGATATCGAAAGATGACGTTCTTTATATTGGCTGCGTTCCTTTGTCAGTTTTACAATATTTTTAGCAGACTCTAAAAGCGCCTTATGGTCTTCTTTCTCCATCCGTTCCATTTTTTGGATATCCAACAGGTGGTCTGTAACCTTCTGATATTCCCCGCGTATCTTCTCTATCTGCAGATCTGCCTCCCCGATTGCCTGACAGCATTCGGTAACATAGCGTTTTTGATCGTTTTTATACACCGGTTTCACAATCTCTGTCCGGTATTTTTCCAACGGATTGCTGTTTTCCTCTGTCTCCTTCTGCTGCGCCTGTTCCTGCTTCTTTTTCTGCAGAGCCAACTTTTGTTTACGGATTTTCCCAAATGTTTTCTCCGCGTCTTTCCTAAGTTCCTCTTCTTCCTGCTGCTTTTTCTTCTTTCCGCTCCAAAAAGCCATACTTTTTCCTCCAATATGCTATACGCTAATCTGCCTTCGATATTCCTCTTTCCAATCCATAATAAAACGCTGTACCTTATTATAATATTCCTCTACGTTGCCCTTTTGTATTAAATCCCTAAGCCGTTCAATCTGCTGCACTGTTCTCTGCGCAGCGCTGATTTTCAAAGCATGCTGATATTCTTTCTCCCATGCTCCCTGCCTTTCGTTGGAAATTTCCAAATCGCCGATTAGCTTTTTAAAGGATTTTACATCTTTACACAGACGAAGCGCATACAGACATTGCGCCAGCGATTCTTCACGGTTATTTTTCTCATACGCCTTTAAAAAAAGTTCTGACGCCTTATGGAACTCTCCAATATTAACATAAGCGACTCCCATATTATGAAAGAGAGCGCCATATGTAACTGCCTCCGCCTGTAATATCTCATCACTCTCAAAAATCTTTTCGTATTCCTCAATCGCCTTTTCGTATGATTGGCAGCACAGGTAATGATCCCCCTTTCGTTTTTTACGTTCATACATGGGAAGATGATCCATTTTTTCCATAATATGAACTAATTCTTTAATTTCTTCCTCTTCATAGTAATCGCAGCTACAGCAAATAGTCACTACGATATCCCGGATATCATGCTGCTCCTGTATCAGCCGTTCCAGCTTATCTGCTGTTTCCTCCATATGCAGTTCACTGCGCACCCACATTACAAAGTTTCTGTCAAAAATCTCTTCCTGCATCATGTAAATATTATGCCTGATATAATAACAGACTTCTTCGATTGAATATACATTTGTTTTTGTCAGCCGGAAATGATACGGTACTTTCGCAACACGGCCGGCACACTGTATTAATTTTCCCATGTACTTTCCTCCAACTGGATATAACGTTCCCACACTCGGTTGCTTGACGGACAAAACTCGCCAAATCCATTGTCCTTAAGCGTCACAATGCAGGTGTCTTTATCTGCAAACCGAATACGTATTGTAAAACGTGTCATCTTATTCTCCCTTCCGGCAAACCCGCTTAAAGAAAGCATATGTACACGTATTTCATGTTTTAAAACATCCTGAATGGTAATCTGCAGTTCATTCTCATCATCCGGTATCACATCAACGCTACTGTCTATTTCATTCCAAAGAGAGCCCGCCTTGGCAAGCAGGGTCTCCTGCATTTCCGCATCACGGTAAACACGAAGGGATACATTGCTCGCGATCATTTCTTCATCCAGGAAAAGACAATGATCTAATTTCCCTTCTCCCGACAGTTCCCGGGCAGCATAGCAGGCTCCTCTTGTAAAAAGATTCTGTCCGCGGAACACTCTCCGTCCGGAACACAACTTTTTTAAACTCTCATGCGCCCACGGACGTTCAAACCCGCTTCCTGTAACATAGATGGTTGTAACAAGCTGTTTATAAAGCACGGTATTCGCAGCGTTTAAAAATGCATAAGCTGCCTGTTGTTCGTCTTCCTGCGCCAACGCCTCCCATTGAATATCTTCGGATAAATTCTTCTGTGTCACGCCGATAATATATGGCTCCGTTTTACGGTCTATATTAATTTGCGAATACAGAAGGCTGTCGCCTTCTAATTCAAACAGTCCGACATTATTCAGCCATAACTCCCTCGGCTGGCTGACTGCATAATACATATAACTTTGCCGATGATTCTGTACAACCAGACCGCCTTTAGGTATTCCGATTTCTTCACTGATTTTCGTCAGATACTCCACCAGCCGTTTTTCCCTTGTCTCCAAAGTAACGACCAGCTTTTTTATGGTCCGGTTCGGTTCATATTCCTTCAAAATACTTAACAGTTTTACTAAAAAACGCTTTAAAACCTGATATCCTTCAAAGGAATACTCCCCTATTTCAATCGTTTCTTCCCGCATAACATCTGACAAAAGATGAGGGAAACAGATTAGATTTTCCCTTCCCGCACATTCCTCATCAGCCCAAAACCATTCTCCTGAAACAGGATCCACTTTCAGCGCAGTAGGTATCTCCGGTTTCCTCTCATCTCCAATCTTTCGTCCAATAGAAACCGGTTCAAAGGTGGTAAAGTCAAAACAGCTCATCTGCGTAATACGCGCGCCTAAATCAATTCCAACCAGTAATGTTCTGTCCTCTTTCACGCTCCCTGCCTCCTTTTATCGTAATGTCTCTACTCCAACGGTTTAAACAGTAGGTTGACATTTTCCTGCATCTGTGCATATTCTTTCATCAAATCAATCAGCGTCCCTTCTTCCTTCATCTCCCGGGCAATCATCATCAGATTCAACATATGGTATCGGCTGCTGGTCCTTTCATTATCCATCGTCTCGTCAAAACTGACAGTAGCGCTCTTTGTGATCACTTCTCCCTCCGGACGCACTTCTGAAATATAATATTGCAAAACCTCGTCCTGAAAAAGTACAAACTCTTTTACACGAATCCCATAAAAAATATCGCGCATTGTCTCCGTTACATATTCGTCCTTCTCATATCCGGAAGAAACCAGATAATGAATTCTGACTTCGTATTCCGGATTGGCGGTATATTCTACATAATACTCATCCAAGATATGGATTGGCAGCGATATTTTTCCATAAAAATCCCTGTAAAACGGAAAAATCATTTTCTTTTCATACAGCTTACTGATATTATAATCAGCAAACTGTTTTTCTTCCTCTGTCAGTTTTCCCCCCTGGCTTAAAAACTTTAACACTGCAATCAGACAAAGCGGATTTTCCTGCAACTGTACTTCTTTATAAAAATAAGAAAACATTTTTTGGGAAAGCATCCAGTTATGAACCAGGTATTTATAAGCAAAAAATTTCATAAACGCCAAAATCAGAAGCTTGTCCCTGCCGGATTCATAATATTCATAAAATACCTCATATGCATCCGGGCACATTTCCTCGGTAAAAATAATCTGCCCCAAAATCCGCTCTGCAAACCCTTCCATTTCTATGGAAAAACCTTTTGCATAACGCCATATCCGTACCATCTCATGAATACTGCCAAGGTAATATTTACAAAGATATTTCATGAGATTTTCATCAAAATGACCTGTCCCAAAAATAAACCATGCTAATTTGACCAAACTTGTATTTTCCTGATCCATGTTCTCTGCAAAGAACCGGGACGCTACCTTTAAAAGCTGCTTTCCCTCTAACTTCTCATAACCATATTGCTCAATCCCCTCCATTGCTTTGCCAAAGAAACGTCTTACAATACAGTATTCCACAAATTGTTTCCTATCCGAAGGATTTACGACAGCCCAGTCCAGATTTGCAAGCGCCTCATCCAGATAATCTCCTTCAAAATTATCATAATAATACCGTACCAACATACAAAAGGTTTTTTTATAATGATACCGGCTTATGTTTGGAATCGTCAGCGCCCGCCTCCGGACATCCATCATTTCTTTGCCTCGTTGGTTCATCCGTTCCGCCCTGTCCTGAAGATATAAAAGCAGACGATAATCTTCTGCATTCTTCTCCATGCAGCTCTTTGCCAAATGATCCAAGTGCAGCATCTTATTGGAAGTATAGGGAACACTCTGCACATACCGGTTATCTAGCTGATCGGCCAAAAAAATCCGATAATGCTCTGTAAAGATATGTACTACCGCGCGTCCGTTTACGAAAGGTACAAATTCCTCTCCTTCCAATTCCCGGTGCGTCACATAAACACCGATAATATCCGGATTTTCACAGAAGATTTCGTGACAGAACATAACTTCCGGCAGTTGTCTTGCAATCCGTTCGTTGATACACTCTTCTTTCACAAATTCCTCATAGAGTACCGCAAGATCATTACTCATGCGGCCCGCCTCCAACTGTGATAACGTAAATTCTTCCATAATCGCACGATAAGAATCATACGTCTCATCCAATGTATCTTTCTTTTGTATGATATAGGCATATAACATCGCCTTCTTGGTAACCGTCAAATGATTGTCATACAAAAAATACAGCAGTGTACTGTCCTGTAATGTAATTTCCTGATGCCCGTCAATCGAATACATATAGTACTCATATAAATCCGTCAGCTTCAAATTATGTTCTATCCCCAAATTGTACCAATAAAACGCCTTTTTATCCGTTACCTGTCCCTTCATCAGCATTTTGCAGACAGCCGCCAAAATTTCTTCCTCCCGGTACTGCTCATATAATCTGCACAGATCATTCAGTACCACTTTAGAAAATAGTTTCAACCTGCCTGCCAGATAGCAGTAACGCATCGCAAGCTCTTTCCCCAAATATTCCTGCCGGCATCCCCAGTGAAGCGCCTGACAAATACCATAACTTAAATCCAGCAATAAATCCGGCGACTCATTTAAGATACTGCATATTTCAATATACAACATCGGACTCCGGCAGGAATCATTTAACATCTTTACAATCTCTTCCAACTTCCTTTTTTCTGACTGAAACTCTGGCGACAGATATAATAAAAACCAGAGTAATTTCCAGTTCTTTTGGTCTTTTTGATAGTATCCCTCAATCTTACGGACACACGCAGCGGCTACCTCATCATCATCCGCCCACAGACCGCGCAAATATAAATATGCACAGTATAACAGTCCTCCCTTTGTTTTGAGTTTCTCTTTTTGGGTTTCCAAAAAGGCCAGACCACTCTTTACTACAGTATCACGGTGTTCCATCATTCCAAGATGCACCCGGAATAATTGATTGACCAGTGTCATGCCGGACTTTTCCATCTCCAGCACGACTTCTCCCGCCTCACTTAAATATTCCTCATTGGAGATATGTCCCATACAAAATTCCAGATACAAATGCATCAACCTGTATATCTGCCGTTGCCTCTGAAGGTGCAGAACCATAGCTTCATGGCCGTCCCCCGCTTTATTTGCTGCTATCGTAATTTCTATTTTCTGTCTTACCGTAGAAATCGTAATCCTTGCATAATTTTCCCCTGGCACCATCTTATCGGTATCCACTAAAAATGGTACGGAATATGTATTTCCCATAAAATCATCCGTCCATACGATTTTATGCTCCGGTACCACAAAACTACTATCCGATTTTATATGATATTCCTCAAATCCCCAGTTATCCTTTGTCATGACAAAATGATCCGTAAAACTTTTTTCACAATCTTTATACCGGAAATCGCTTTTATCAACACGCAGCCGGATTGGCAGTCTTTTATGGATGGCAATCAAAAACTCTTCCATTGCCATTCCCTTACTGGTGCCCCTGGAAAGCCCCCTATAAAGAGCAATATTGGCATTGTCGCGATACAAAAAGATTTCCTCAAAATGCGGATTCCGAAATAAGCTTGCAGCCTCGTCTGGATTTTCCTTTGCCAAATTTGTAAAATGAAATAAATCTTTGATTTTGCCTGTAGAAACTTCGCAAAAGGGTACGCCGATCGTTACTGTTACCGGAATTTTTTTAGTGCCGCAGTCAGAAATAATGCAGATGTTTCCCCTTACCGTTTCGCCCGGCTGCAGCGTCTCCGCATGGAAAATATAAGAGACCTCATTCGTTACCCCCTGGAACATATTTTCCGGAAATTCCAAAAAATGGCAGTCTGTATTGACCGACCCTCTCATATAACGCGATAATTCATTTGTAATGCTAATACTCCCCTGTATCCTTTCTCCTGCGTTGATTTCAATCTGAAGTTCAGCAACAGAAATCTGCAAATCGGAGCTCTCATATCCAAATACGCCTTTTGCAGCCTGACTTATCTTTTCTCTCATAGTTCCTCCCGGATAATTTTCGTAGCAATCCGCCAATTATACTTAATAACAGTATATCACTTTTCCGGTATTTCTTTCAAGTCGCAGTCGCTTGTATGATAAAAACATTGATGCTATAATGATACGGGCAGAATCATGGATTTGGCCTTTTGGAAAAATATTCCAATGGCTATCGACGAGAGGAACGTTTCACAATTGCCTTACTGATACAAAATGGAAAGGATGGAGAAAACAATAATGGAGCAGAAAGAATATTTTCATGGCAGTGATTTGGAAAAAATCCAGCAGAAATATGGGATAAAAAAAGAAGATGTGATTCGTTTTTCTGCAAATGTCAATCCTCTTGGCATCTCCTACAGACTGCGGGATGAACTGGCATCACACATTGATGCGATCAGTCAATATCCCGACAGGGAATATACTTCCCTCCGAAATACCATTGCCGATTATACGGATACCCGTCCGGACGATATTCTGGTTGGAAACGGCTCTACGGACTTGATTTCCCTTATCATCCAACAGCTCCACTCTAAAAATGCACTGATCATAGGCCCTACGTATTCAGAATATGAACACGAAATCACCTTATGCGGAGGCCATGCGACCTATTTCCCGCTTCAGGAATCAAAGAACTTTGCTCTTGAGAAAGAAGCGCTTTATGCGGCATTAACGCCTGACATCGATTTACTGGTCCTCTGTAACCCCAACAATCCTACTTCTTCACAAATAGAGCAAAATGTCATACAGGAGATTGCAGATTGCTGCAGCGAAAATCATATCTTTATTATGATTGATGAAACTTATGTGGAATTTACAGAATGCTATGATAAGATCACTTCCGTTCCTTTGGTAAAGGCAAATAAAAATCTGATTGTCATTCGAGGCGTTTCTAAATTTTTCGCTGCACCGGGACTGCGTTTAGGCTATGCAGTCTGCTCAAACGAAGCTCTCTTAAAACGGATAAGAGACTGCCAAAAACCATGGACGATCAACTCATTAGCGGCCATCGCCGGTAAAATTATGTTCAACGATAAACAATATATCCAAAAAACCACGCAGCTAATCTCCTCTGAGCGGAAACGGATCTGCTCTATTCTTGATGCCCATAAAGATATCTTTCAGTATTATCCGCCGCACGCAAATTTCATTCTTCTGCGCAGCCTGCGGGAGGAAATGAGCAGCGAGATTCTGTTTCAAAAAGCCATTCAAAAAGGGATGATGATACGGGATTGTTCCTCTTTTCCTTTTCTAAATAACCGGTATATCCGCTTCTGTTTTATGCAGAAAAAAGACAACGACGCCTTGCTTTCCGTTCTGTTGGACAAAACGGAAGCATGAAGGATCAGCCCAACTTGATTTGCAGCTCTTTTGTGGTTGCCGTACTTCCTGATTTACGCCAGACCGTGCAGCGCAAAACATCTCCTTTTTTATGCCTCGCTATGATTTGATAGATTTCCGACATCCTATGGATGGGCTGACCGTCAAATTTCGTAATAACATCTGCAATACGCATTCCGCCGGCATAAGCCGGATAATCAGAGTAAACATCTGTAATATAGGCGCCCGCCGCCATATGATGTGACGCCGCCATTTCTTTGCTGATACTCCGTCCTTCGCAACCAATAAATGATTTTTTATTCGTCCTTTGCAGATTATCCAACATTGCAGAAATGCTGGATATATTCAGGAAAGATACGCCGGCTGTCCCTGTCATCTCCAAAAATTCCGTTGTGATAAACCCAACAATCTCAGAATTCAAATTCATTACCACGCCGTTTCCTTCCGCAGAATACAATATATCCGTTGTAAGCAGCTCCACCTCACTGTCCATAACCGGTGCATAAATTTTATTATTGGTAACGCTCCCGGTTACAACAGAATTTAAAATACCATTTGGACAGCCGATGGCAACAATATTCGTTCCTTTTTTCAGATCCTGCCCATCTCCAAATTTTGCCACTGTCAGCTTAGACAGAGCAGAGCGGCTGATTTCTGATTTTTTTACTCTTATGGCAGCCAGATTAATCTGCGGATCGTTTCCTAAAACCGACGCTTCTATCAAAATATCGTGTTCCAGTCGGACATTTACAGATGGCTGTCCTTTCAAAATATCACAAGTCGTAATAATATAAAAATAGTTCTTTGTTTCTCTGACAATAATACCAAAAACAGATTCTCTGCCGTCTTTGATATCCTGCTTTAAAAAATTCTGCACATTATCACGGACTTCGACGCTGACAATAGCGGAACCGGCTTCCTCTCCGATTGCAGCCATTCTCTCAGATAAGCGGTTCATTCTCTTTAAACTTATTTCAGCTTTCCTAACTTCATCAGACTGTACGTGAGCCGGATCAGCCGTAGGAATAGGGGACGCCGAATAAAGAACATCGGATCCGTCCGCCGTCTCTTGTGTCTCCCGACTCTGCTTTTGCATATAGAGTATGATTGTTCCTGCAATCATGCCAAAAATACAGGCCATCGCAGCTATCATAATAAAACGGCCTAACCAAACCAATATTTTCTTTTTTCTCTGGGGGCGAATCTGCTCTCTGATAAACTGATATTTTTCCTCCTGATGAGAAACATTTTTTTTCTTCCCATTCAACATAACTTCTACCTCAATGCCAATTGGCTTTTCTTTTCGGCATACCGCTCTGCGTTACTTGCAATTTTTATCCCATAAAGATAGTCTACAATAAACTTATGAATATTATATGAATAAGTTGTTAACCAAAAATACGATATCTGTTGCTATTCTTCTATCATTTGGTGTATTATATTGAAAGAATGATATTCGAAGAAAGGTACAATTTATGAATCCGAAAGTTTTCCATACTCTCGAGTATGATAAAATAATACAACTGCTGAAAAACCACGCCGGATCTGCTCCGGGAAAAAAATATTGCAGCGAACTGCTTCCCTATACAAACCGTGAAGCGATTCAAAAAGAACAGAGAGAAACCTCTGATGCGCTGACACATCTGCTGACGCAGGGCGATATTTCCTATCAGGGGATTACCGATATACGGGAAAGCCTGAAACTTCTGGAACTGGGTTCTATCCTGGGAATCGGAGAATTGCTTTCTATCTCAAAACTTCTGAATACCGCCGGCAGTGTAAAGGCATATTTTCGTAAAAGTTTAAATGAACAGGAGGAAACCGGCGATTCCTTAAACGAATATTATCAATTGATCGAACCCCTGTCTCCTCTGATGAATGAAATCCGCCGCTGCATTCCGGCAGAGGAAGAAGTGGCAGATGACGCCAGCCCTGGACTTTCGAAAGTCCGTCAAAGTTTAAAACATGCCAGCGACCGTATTCATGAACAGCTAAACCAGATTCTAAACAGTTCAGCCAGAAATATGCTGCAGGACAGCATTATTACGATGCGAAACGGCAGATATTGTTTGCCGGTCAAGGCAGAGTATCGTTCCTCCTTTCATGGTATGCTGCATGACCAGTCATCTACCGGATCCACCCTTTTTATGGAGCCGACATCTGTGGTAAAATTAAATAACGAAATTCGGGAACTGGAGTTAAAGGAACAGGAAGAAATTGAAAAAATACTGGCTGACCTGAGCAACCGTACAGCAGAACAAGCCTTCTTTATCGAACAGGATTTTCAGATTTTATCCAAACTGGATTTTATTTTTGCCAAAGCTTCTCTTTCTAAAACCATGAAAGGAACAGAGCCAAAATTTCCGGAGGAAGGCTATATTTTAATCAAGAAGGGAAGACACCCTTTGATTCCACCGGAACAAGTTGTACCTATTGATTTACAGCTTGGAAAAGATTTTTCCCTTCTGGTCGTTACCGGACCCAACACCGGCGGAAAAACAGTATCCTTAAAAACAGTAGGGCTTTTTACACTAATGGGACAGGCGGGTTTACACATTCCTGCCTTTGACGGCTCATGTCTACGGATATTTGAAGAGGTCTATGCTGATATTGGAGACGAACAGAGTATTGAGCAGAATTTAAGTACTTTTTCCTCACATATGGTAAACACCGTATCCATTCTCAAACAGGCAAATCAAAACAGTCTTGTGCTGTTTGACGAACTGGGAGCCGGTACGGATCCCGTGGAAGGGGCCGCCCTTGCCACCTCTATTTTGTCCAATCTGCACGCAAGACACTCTATCGTCATGGCAACAACGCATTACAGTGAGTTGAAACTATATGCCCTGCAGACGCCGGATGTAGAGAATGCCAGCTGCGAATTTGACGTAACGACACTCCGTCCTACCTACCGCCTGCTCATAGGTATTCCCGGAAAAAGTAATGCATTTGCTATTTCCGGAAAACTTGGACTGCCGGACAGCATCATAAACGATGCGAAACAACGTGTTACATCTGACGCGCAGGCTTTCGAAGACATCCTGAGCGGTCTGGAAAACACCCGGCAGCAGTTGGAACAAGAGCAGGAAGCCGCAGCACGGGGACGCAAGGAAATTGCAGAACTGAAGAAACAACTCCGCGAGAAAACAGAAAAACTGGAGCATACCAAAGAACGGATTTTAGCAAATGCAAATGCGGAGGCAGAAAAAATTCTTTCCGAAGCAAAAGAATATGCAGACGATACGATTCGTAAATATACAAAATGGGCAAAGAGCGATAAGCATATCCATGAAATGGAGGCGGAACGCGCAAAGCTGCGGGAACAGATAAAAAGCAAAAATACTTCCACTTCAAAAAACACGCCAAAGAAAACAGGCAAAAAAATCAAAGCTTCCGATTTGATGATAGGCGCAGATATCCGCATTCTATCGCTTAATTCTGTCGGAACAGTCAGTACGCTCCCCAACGAAAAAGGCGACTTATTTGTACAGGCAGGCCTGCTCCGTACAAAGGTAAATATCAATGATATTGAACTGATCCGGCAGCCAAAACAAAAACCGGAGGGTACGAAACAAACAGGCAGCGGTAAAATCCGTATGGATAAAGCGGCTCATATCCATCAAGAGATTAACTTAATCGGCATGACAGTTGACGAGGCGCTTCCCGTACTTGGCAAATATCTGGACGACGCCTATCTGGCGCATATGTCAAAAGTTACCGTGATTCACGGACGCGGTACCGGCGCTCTGCGGAAAGCTGTCCATAATCATCTAAAGCGTACAAAATATGTCGCATCATATCGTCTGGGCGAATTTGGCGAAGGAGATATGGGTGTTACAATAGTAGAATTTAAATCGTAACCGTATGGAGGAAAAAAAGATATGGCAGATAAATCTCAAATCTTAATTGTAGATGATGACGAAAACATTGCTGATCTGATTCAATTATACCTGACAAAAGAATGTTTTGATACAAAGATTGTTTATGATGGCGAATCCGCCCTTTCTGCTGTGAAAAGCTATCGGCCGAACCTTGTTCTGTTAGATATCATGCTGCCCGGAATGGACGGCTATGAGGTATTACGCGAAATACGCAAATTTTCTAATCTCCCTATTATTTTGCTTTCTGCAAAGGGGGAGGTTTTCGATAAGGTATTGGGATTGGAGCTCGGCGCAGATGATTATATTATGAAACCGTTTGATTCTAAGGAAATGATTGCACGGGTAAAAGCCGTACTACGGCGCTTTCAGCCGACGAATACAACACAGGTTCCGGATGACGACCTCCCGGTAGAAAAAGTAACCTTCCCGGGTCTGTCTATCAATTTAACAGATTACTCTGTCCATTACAACGGCAATGTTGTCGATATGCCTCCAAAAGAACTGGAATTATTTTATTTCCTTGCGTCACATCCCAATCAGGTTTTTACCAGGGAGCAACTGTTAGACCACATCTGGAGCTACGATTATATTGGCGATACCCGGACGGTAGACGTACATATCAAACGGCTGAGGGAAAAGTTTCCGGAACATCCCGCCTGGAATCTGACAACAGTATGGGGCATCGGATACAAGTTTGAATACCATGAAATACGGAGTAATGTATGAAACAAAGCATAAAATGGAAATTTATCATTTCCTATCTTTTTATTACCCTGCTTATGCTGGTTATGTTAAACACATATGGCCTATCTGCTATTTATAACAGACTGGTTATTCGTGAGCAAACAAAACTATACGAAGATGCAGAGAGCATTGTCAAAGAAGTGATTCCGGATATCCACCTTTTGGACACTTCCAGGGATGCCCTGCGGAAACAATTTCTTTCACTGCAGGATCTGACAAAGATACGGATTTGGATTGTATCACCGGAAGGACGAATCCTGCTGGACTCCGGCTCCAATCCTTCATTGGAAAATAAATTGATTAATCAATATGATCCTTCTTTCCTGTCGAATCAGACAATTGTTGGCAAAAATCCAAAGGGACTGATACAGGAAGAAATGATTACGGTAATTTATCCAATGATAGATTCCCTGGATACGACCGGTTATGTTGTACTGATGCTACCTGCCGATACTCTGCATCATGCAGCGGTGGACTATATTGATATTATCATTATTTGCCTTTGTATTGTATTAATTGTTATCGCTGCGGTATTTTTCTTTTTATATTATCAGACAGCATCCCCTTTGCGCAGAATGTTAAAAGCGGCAAGAAAATATGCAGACGGACAGATTGATTATCCCATTGGACAGTTTCCACGCGGAGACTACGAAGAGCTCGCCTCTGCAATTCAGTTTTTAGGGGAACGCATGAACAGTCTGTCTGATTATCAGAGGAATTTTATCGCCAATGTATCGCATGATTTCCGCTCCCCCCTAACATCCATCAAGGGATATACGGAAGCGCTTGCAGATGGTACCATCCCGCAGGAAATGCAGGAAAAGTATTTTCATATTATTTTATTTGAGGTAGAACGTCTGACGAAACTGACGATAGAGCTTCTGGAACTCAGCCGGTTAGATGGAAATGACTTTGCGCTGAAACAGGAACCTTTTGACATCAACTTAACAATTCGCAATGCCACTGCGCCTTTTGAACAGCGATGTATGGAGAAAACGATTTCTATTGAGCTGATTTTTAACCAAATGGAACTTTTCGTCTATGGCGATCATGCAAAAATCGAACTGGTACTTCAAAATCTGCTGGATAACGCCATTAAATTCAGTTCTCCCAATTCCGTGATCGAGATCCATACCTATGAGCAAAACCATAAGGTATTTGTATCTGTCAAAGATAACGGCATTGGCATACCAAAGGAAAATATCTCAAAAATATGGAACCGCTTTTATAAAACAGATCTTTCCCGCGGAAAGGATAAGACCGGCACTGGTCTTGGTCTCTCCATCGTAAAGGAAATCATTGAAGCGCATGGCGAAAATATTAATGCAATCAGTACAGAAGGCGTCGGAACAGAATTTATATTTTCACTTCCTAAAAATCGTACCGATTAAGTTCCGAAACATTCCCGTCATCCAAAATATACTGCCAATGCAGAAAAGCAAAAGAGGTGTCCGCAAATCGGGACACCTCTGACTTTTTTCATTGTTTCATCTACATATTTTTATAATCACATCTTGTTCCTAAAATTCCGGCAACCTGATACTGATAATCATCAATACTTTTTTTCATCTGGAAGGCTTCAAAAATATCCACATCATACACCTGTCCCTGCCTGTATCCGATTACGCGGTTCTTTTTTCCCTGAGCAATAATATCTACCGCATAAGCCCCCATAATGGAAGCATAAACACGGTCGCGTGCCGTTGGACTTCCGCCACGCTGTAAATGACCTAAAATCGTTGCTCTGGTCTCAATGCCGGTGGCTTCCTCAATTCGTTTTGCCAGACTGTTAGAATGTCCGACACCCTCCGCATTGATAACAACCTGATGCGTCATACCCGCTTCACGGTTCTTCTTAATTTCTTCAATCAACTTATCATAATCATTGTCAAATTTTTCCGGCAGAAGAATTTCCTCTGCGCCATTTGCAATACCGCACCAGAGGGCGATATATCCTGCGGAACGTCCCATGACTTCAACTACGCTGCAGCGTTCATGGGAGTTTGAAGTTTCGCGCAAACGGTCGATTGCTTCCATCGCCGTATTAACAGCAGTATCAAAACCTATCGTATAATCTGTATATGCAATGTCCAAATCAATAGTTCCCGGAATCCCTATTACATTAATTCCATATTTGGATAAATCTCTTGCACCTTTAAAAGAACCGTCTCCGCCAATCACTACCAGAGAATCAATCCCCATTTCCCTGCAGATTTCTGCCGCTTTCTGCTTTCCCTCTTCCTTTCCGAATTCTACACTGCGCGCCGTAAAAAGAAAAGTTCCGCCATGCTGTAATTTTTCTGACACATCATGAAAAGTCATACGTTTCATTTCTTTATTTAAAATGCCATTGTAACCTCTTCTGACACCAAAAACCTCATACCCCTTTGCAATGCCGGTACGCACGACTGCACGGACTGCCGCATTCATTCCCGGTGCATCTCCGCCGCTTGTCAACACTGCAATCCTGCCTTTACAATCAATCATAACTTCCTCCATTCCTATCCTATTCTGCATCATATCTTTATCATACTGCAAAACATATATTTCCATATTTTTTTATTCTATCAGTCATTTCAGACCATAATAATTCTATTCTATGCTTTCTTACCTGATTTTTCAACATATTTTTAGTATTTTCTTCCTTTTTCCCATAAAATGCACAGAAATCCTGTTTTCACTTTATTCTTCAACCTCTATCGGACGAATTCTTTTTGTCCGGATTTCTTCGCAAATATCACGAATGAAAACAGACAACTCTTTCTGTCCCTCATCTCCGGCAAAGCGGCTCCTTACAGAAACCTTTCCTTCCTCTTCTTCTTTGGCTCCTACTACAAGCATATATGGAAGCTTGTCAAGACGTGCCTCCCGGATTTTATAACCGATCTTCTCCGAACGGTTATCCATGGAAGCATCAATTCCATTTTTCTTTAATTCCTCCAAGACTGTTTGACCATACGCCGCATATTTTTCAGAAATAGGCAATACGCGTACCTGCTCCGGGCAAAGCCAGGTTGGAAACTTACCTGCATATTTTTCAATCAGCCACGCAAGAGTGCGTTCATAACATCCCATTGAAGTCCTATGGATAATATACGGCCGTTTTTTGTCGCCATTCTGATCAATATAATACATATCAAACCGTTCCGACAAGAACATATCTAATTGAATGGTAATCATGGTATCTTCCTTCCCATATACATTCTTTGCCTGTATATCTAACTTTGGACCATAAAAGGCCGCTTCTCCGGATTCCTCTGTATAATCGATACCAATCTCGTCTAATATTTCACGCATTGCATCCTGAACATGATCCCAGTCTTCTGCTGTTCCCATATATTTTTCCTTATTATTCGGATCCCACTTTGACATCCGATACGTCACATCTTCTTCTAAGCCAAGCGTAGTCAGACAATATTTTGCAAGCCTGACGCAGTCCTTAAACTCATCCTTAATCTGTTCCGGCGTACAGACCAAATGCCCTTCTGAAATTGTAAACTGGCGGACGCGCGTCAATCCATGCATCTCTCCTGAATCTTCGTTACGGAACAAGGTAGAAGTTTCTCCCATGCGATATGGCAGATCACGATAGGACTTCTGCGATGCTTTGTAAACATAATACTGGAACGGACATGTCATCGGCCGCAGCGCAAACACCTCTTTACCGGATATGCTGTTGCCCTCTTCATCTTCTTCTCCCAGGATAAACATTCCTTCCTTATAATGTCCCCAGTGGTCAGAAATCTTATATAAATCCGATTTTGCCATCAGCGGCGTCTTTGTACGGACATATCCCCACTCATTATCCTCCAGATCTTCAATCCAACGCTGTAGTTTCTGTATTATTTTTACGCCCTTTGGCATGAGCAAAGGCAGTCCCTGTCCAATGACATCTACCGTTGTAAATAATTCCATCTCCCTGCCTAATTTGTTGTGGTCACGTTTTTTAATATCCTCCAAATGTTCCAAATGCGCATCCAAATCCGCTTTTTTCTGAAATGCAGTCCCATAAACACGCGTCAGCATCTTATTTTTTTCATCACCCCGCCAATATGCCCCTGAGGAAGAAATCAACTTAAACGCCTTGATTGGCTTAGTTGACATCAGATGAGGCCCGGCACAAAACTCAATAAAATCTCCCTGCTGATAAAATGTCAGAATATCCTCATCCGGATGTTCCTGAATCATCTCTACCTTGTATGGCTCATTACGTTCTGTCATCAAACGGACAGCTTCCTCTTTCGAAAGGGTAAAACGTTCCAATTTTTCCCCTTTTTTTATGATTTTTTTCATTTCCTGTTCAATTGCATCCAAAGCCTCCCTGTCAAGGCTCGGCATATCAAAATCATAGTAATATCCGTCTTCAATCGCCGGCCCAATTGTCAACTTGGCATCCGGATAGAGATTCTTTACCGCCTCTGCCAAAACATGGGCGCAGGTATGGCGATACGCCTTCTTCCCCGCATCAGAATCAAAAGTCAGAATATTTAACTTACAATCCTTCTCCACTATCGTTCTTAAATCAACCGTCTGACCATCTACTTCCGCTACACATGCTACCCTGGCAAGTCCCTCGCTGATATCTTTTGCAATGTCAATGACAGCCATAGGCTGGTCATATTCCTTAAAAGAACCATCCTTTAATGTTACTTTCATTCTGTTTTTACCTCCATTTCCATTTCTACTGCTTGCATTCCCTGCAATTCCTATTCCATGAAAAAAGTCCCTTCTGAAATACATCAGAAGGGACGAAATAATTCCGCGGTTCCACCCTTGTTTGGCGTCTATCAAAAATACTTGCTGCGCCACAACTTCATTTGACAATAACGGTGTCTACCGGACTGTATTAAAGTCACTCTGAGGTGGTCTTCATTACATTGTGATAAGATGTCCCAGCATGTAAAAGTTCTCTTTTTCCCATCTCTCTCTGAAATCACGCATGTAACTACTTTTCTCGTCAACGTGTTAGTCATAATATAATATAAGTATTTTTTCTTGTCAAGAAGAAAAATACGGAAATCACATTTGGAAAAATGAAATCATGCATATTGTGTGCAATAACATTCCATCCCCGCAAAACACGGGTAATACACTCCACTAGTATTTCATATTTCCTTCCAACATATTCGGTTCTGCGTATTCCAACGACTGCGACGGCATATTCCCAATCACGTCTTTTAATCGGAATTTTGAAAGCTCCTGATTCAAACCTCTTGCCTGACCGGATAATTCCTCGCTCGCAGACGCACATTCCTGGCTTGTAGCAGAGTTTGTCTGAACAACCTGCGATACCTGCATCAGCGCCTGATCAATCTGCGCGGTCGCGCTTGCCTGATCGTTAGATGCCTTGGCAATATCCCCGCTCAACTGCGTAATCTGTTCAATAATATCAGAAACAACCTTCAGAGCTTCTGCTGTCTGTTCTGCAAGTTCTCCGCCACGTTTTACCTTAATAATGGAATCCTCAATCATTTCCTCGGTTTGATTAGATGCTTCCGCAGAACGTCCCGCCAAATTGCGGACTTCTTCGGCAACTACCGCAAAGCCTTTTCCCTGCTCTCCTGCACGCGCTGCCTCGACTGTTGCATTCAGCGCTAAAATATTTGTATTAAATGCGATATCGTCAATGACCTTGATGATTTTCTGGATGTTTTCCGATGCTTCGTTGATCTCTTTCATCGCAGATACCATCTCTTTCATACGGTCATTTCCCGCGATAACATTATCCTTTGCCTCTAAAATAATTCGATTCACTTCGTCTGCCTGATTGGCATTATCTTTCGTCTTTCCTGCAATATCCGTAATAGACGCTGCAATCTGCTGAATAGCGCTTGCCTGTTCTGTAGAGCCCTGCGCAAGCGTCTGACTGGCTGCTGCAATCTGGCTTGAACCAAGACTGATCTGATTGGTTGCATTGCGAATCGCATGAAATGCCCTGTTATCATCCTGAAGCAGTTTTTCCAACGCAGTTCCAATAGCATCGCCTTCTGAATGCGCCTTCAACTCTGCGCTTAAATCTCCTTCTGCAATTTGCCGTACAACTTTCGCCTGCTGCTTCAGATTCTCTATCATATCGCGGAAAGCCTCCGACAACTTCGCCATCTCCAGGATAGAAATTTCTGTTGGAATCTCCACATCGACTTCGCCCTTAGCTACCCGCATGGCAGCTTCCGCAAGCTGTACGGACGGTTTTCTGATATGCTTCAATAAATAACTGACACCGAAAAGCACCACTAAGAAACTGGCAACCGTTGCAATCAGGATAATGAGATTGCCAATATCCTGCACGCTGGCAAATTTTTCCTGCTCCTTTACCGCCTTTTTATCCAATTTGGTAATCATGGAAGAAATGGTATCCTCCGCCGCATTTGCTGAGTCAACACCATTATTTAAAAGATGAAGTCTTGCATCCTCTATTTTATTTTCACTAACCTGCTGGAGACAAATATCAACATCTGCAATATAAGAATCAAGGTTCTTTCTTGCTTCAGAAAGCATCTTTAAGATTTCATCATCTACAATTTCCTCTTCTGCAATGTCAAGGTAGCGATACATCGCCTCCTCAGCCTCATTTAAGGTCTGGATTGCCGACTGCTGCTTCTCCTTGTTATTGCTGTATAAATATAAAGTATTACGCAAAGCACATTTTACGGATTCAAAACTGGCAAATGCAGACCCCATATCGCCCTGTGACTTTCCATATGCCACATACAACGTATCGCCGGTAGTATTTGCTATTGATATAATCTGATATCCGATTCCTCCAACAAGAATCACGAAAAACAGCATAATCCCATACATTAGCTTAAGCATCGTTCCTATCTTTATCGTCTTCTTCAATTTGATTCCTCCTCCTGCTTGTGTCTTTTGCCAAATAAACCAGCCAATATATCCTTACCCTTATCATAACATATTTTAGAAAAAAAACAAATCTTTCCTTAACGATTATAGAGCAAACATAATTTATGGAGCATTTTTATGTGTTCTTCTGCAAACTGCCCCGGAAGCATACGCCAACGCCAATTTGTTCCAACGGTAGACGGAAAATTCATCCGCGCCGAATTGTCAAGTCCCAGGATATCCTGCATCTGAAAAATTGCGGTATCTGCAATACTTGCATATCCCGCACGCAGCATTGCCAGAGGAATTTGCTTTTTCTCCGAGATCATAAAATATTTTTTCAGATATTTGATTTCTTTTTCTGTCTTATCCCGGAAAAATCCAACCATGGTTTCATTATCATGCGTTCCGCCATATACGACGCAATTTGTTGTTTTAAAATTATGCGGCAGATATTCATTGGTTTCATCTCCGTCAAAGGCAAACTGCAGGATTTTCATGCCCGGCCATCCGGTTTTTTCAATCAGCTTACGTACATTCGGCCCGACTACGCCTAAATCCTCCGCAATGATTTCTGAGCCCGCTGTCGCCTTCTTTATCACATCCGTCAGTTTTTTACCCGGACCTTTTTTCCACCTGCCATTTATAGCAGTATCATTCCCTGCCGGTACTGACCAATAGTTTACGATTCCAATAAAATGATCGATTCGTATGACATCATACAATGCGGCGTTGGAACGCATCCGTTCCTCCCACCACTGAAACCCGTTCTTCTTCATCTGTTTCCAGTTATATAAAGGATTTCCCCAAAGCTGTCCATCCTCGGAAAAACAATCCGGGGGTACACCGGCGACATGAATTGGCTTTTTTCTCTCGTCCAACTCAAATAAATCGCTGTGCGCCCAAACATCTGCGCTGTCTAACGCCATATAAAGCGGAATATCTCCAATGATTTTTATATTTTGGCTGTTCGCATATTTTTTCAGCTTCTTCCACTGCACATAAAATTTATACTGACAAAATTTCCAGAAATTAATCTCATCGCTTAAAAGCTTCTGATAATGCCGGACCGCTTCCTTATGATACATCCTGATATTTTTTTCCCATGCAAGCCATTCCCTGCCGCCAAAATAAAATTTCAGCGCCATATACAGGCAGTAATCGTCCAGCCAATATCTGCTCTTTTTCAAAAATTTCCGATACTCCTTGTCATGTTCAAAGTCACATGCACGATACGCTTTATGAAGTATCACAAAACGATTGTTATATAATTTCTCATAGTCAATATCAGAAGAATCGCTTCCCCAGTCACAGGATTCTACATCCTCTCTGCTTAACAGACCTTCCTCGATCAACCGCTCCAAATCAATAAAGTATGGATTTCCTGCAAAAGCTGAAAATGACTGATACGGACTATCCCCAAAACTGGTAGGCCCAACCGGAAGTACCTGCCAGTATTTCTGTCCCGCCATAGCAAGCCGGTCCACAAACCGAAACGCTTCCCTTCCCAGTGTTCCAATCCCATATTTTGACGGTAAACTGCTGATTGGCAATAAAACGCCTGCTGCTCTCCCTTTCATATCACACCTCTTTGAATCTTCTTTTTCTATGCTTTATATCCCCGTTCTGACTCATGATCGGACAATAAAACTTCATTTAATGAGCCTCTTCCATACGTTAGTCCGGCATAAATCTGCTGTGTATTTTCCATTACCGGATCCGATGTATCTTCTTTCGCCACCTCGATAAACGCATCCTTTAATTTTTGCATCACTTCTATTACTGTTTCTTCATTTACCAACTTGCGCCGGATCACAGAAAATATCAGTTGTTCATAAACATAACGGTACAAGCGCATCAACTCTTCTGCAATCTGATACCGCATATCCAGGCTGCCCATCAGTTCCTGCAAAAATCCTTCCGCACGTTTTACGCATTCTACTCCTTTGTCCTGTTTTCCCTTTTTGAAATATTCATGCGCTTCTTCAATAGAGATCAGAAATAATTCATAAATAATAACTACTAAATCACTTCTGTTCGCCTGCGATATTCTGGTTGCATATTCCCTTTTTTGTTCCTGATTCACTTCACGTCCTCCTCTTTCCATCTACTCGAAAGAAACCTGACAACAGATATATCATACCACATCTGCCATCAGGTTTCACTAATTCTCTGAAATTTTTTGTTTCCTGCTGCACTTTTTTTATTATTTTAACCCTGCAGTAAACTCATTACAGTCTGCGGTCTGTTATTTGCCTGCGCAAGCATGGAAGTCGCCGCCTGTACCAATACATTCTGCTGCGTATACTCTGTCATCGCCGCAGCCATATCGGTATCTGTAATTCTCGACATTGCTTCTGTAACATTCTCACTGCTGATATCTAAGCTGTCCACCGTACTTTCGAGACGGTTTGTATAAGCTCCTAACTGCGAACGATATGCAGAAACCGTCTTAACTGCCTCATCAAAAACAGTAATTGCATTCTGCGCTCCCAGACCGGAGCAGACGTTTACCTTATTATCTCCATCCAACTCCCTAAACTGCAGAGATGCACAGGAAATTGCCTGAAAATCAATAGATATATTCTGCGATTCATTTGCGCCAATCTGAAGCTTCATGGAACCGGCGTCATATACCCGGATTTGGGATTCAGTCCCCACCGCAACATTTTCAGAAAGCGCTATCTGCATTTCAAAGCCTGAATTATCCTTTAATGTAATTGTTTCGCCATCGCCGCGGCAAACGATACCCGTAGAAAATCCACTTGTTGCCTCGACCATTGCGTCTTCTCCCTGTGTTTTGACAAGAGTTCCATTTTCATCTTCAATTTCAATCATCTGACGAGAACCTTTTGCCTTTGTTTCAAGTTGAAGGCTTCCGGTACTCGCATCTCCGTCTACATCAATGCCCATACTGTTGCAAACGTTTAGAAATTTTTCAAAAGCTTCTTCCTCCGTATCTGATGCATAAAGGGTAATAGTCTCTCCATTCAGCTTGTAATTAACGCTTCCTTCACTTGGACGTGCATAAGTAAATGTTGCCGTTGCCGCTGCTGCAACCTGCGTTACTTCAATTTCATAAGAACCTCTCCCAACTCCGTCGGATATAGAGAGTTCCTGAAAACCATTTTCACTGAAAGTAACCGCTCTGGAGCAGGAACCGTCCAATAACCCTTTTCCATTAAATTCCGTATCGCCCGCAATACGGTCAACTTCATCCATCAAAGCGTCAATCTCATCCTGAATCGTCTGACGGTCTCCCACGATATATGTATCATTTGCCGCCTGTACACTCAATTCACGCATTCTTTGAATCATATTTTCAATTTCCGTCAAAGACCCTTCTACCGTCTGAAGCACGGACTGACCATCCCCAGCATTCCTGGATGCCTGATCCAGGGCGCGGATCTGTGTGCGCATTTTATTGGATATCGCCATACCCGCAGAATCATCTGCCGCTTTATTAATCTTGTAACCAGAACTTAAACTCTCCAAAGTCGAAGACATTCTCCGGTTTGTTCTCTTTAAATTTACATTGGCCAACTGTGCAGAAATATTATGGTTTATTCTCATGAAATCCTCCTTCTTGTCATAGACATGCTATTTTCTCTGTATTACTGCTGCCGCCGAACGCACCAATATCTTCGCGATCTGGTATAAACGTCCGGTTTCTGCTTCTTGTGCCTGTACGGCTTCCGGAAGCAATTCATTTCTCGACTTGAAATCCATTCCATAAGAAATGTTTTTGACTTGAAATCCGGCATACTCCAAATTGGCAGCCAAAGTCTCCTGCTGCGCCTGCAACGCATCAAATCCCTGTCTCCTATCACAGAGCACCAGTCCTTTTACGCTTTCATTTGACGCTTTAAAGTCCATGGCAATATTACCAAATTCCTCATCTTCCATTGACACTTGAATCCTCCCTGACTCATCTGCGCCACGGACAATGGTAAGATTCAGCGACGTAATGCCGTCCCCCGTACGGATCGGAATATCATAACTGTGGGAACTGCGGAATACGCCTTCCAGACGAATCCCCCGTTTAATCTGCTGAAACTTTCTAAATTCCTCAAAACTTATATCGGCTCGTTCGGAAGATTTCGTAAGAAGTTTTTCCATAATTTTTTCCGATTTTGCACACTGTGCATTCAGCGCTTCCTCGTCTTCCATGCTTTCGTCGAAAGAGTCCACTGTTTCTTCCAACTCTTCCCGCTCCTCTTTCGTCAGTTTCTTTCTACTGTCGTAGAACTCCTGATAAACAGAATATCCTTCCTCAAGCATCATTTTTGCAATCAAAATATTTCCAACGGTACTCTCTGCCTGCATTTTTTCCAGAAATTCGCACGCAGTCCCGCTATGCTCCATTATCTCACGGAGCTCTGCTGCTTTCTCCTGATAGTATTCCCTGTTCAGCGTCTCGTCATCCTGCGCGGCAGACAGCCCATCATAGAGTTCCTCCAGTGAAAGCCCCAACAAACGCTCTAAATGACCATCTGTCATTTCTTCTAATTTAGACGGCGTCATCTCCTCTAATGTTTTGGAAACCAAATCCTGCTGATGTTGGGAAAATCCCAGTGCAATCTGATCTGTAATAGATGATTTCCCCGAAACGGACTCACGAAGTCCCGTTGTCTCGCCAACCTGGTAATCGATCCCCGAACCCTTTCTCGTCCGCGCCTGTTTCAAGAGATTTCCAAGCGTCAGTTCCTGCTCCGTCTCCATAACAGCGCCGATAACAGCGCCATCTGATTTTTCAATCTGGCTCAGAAGACGATATACGCCAATATAACCGGCTCGCTCTTCCGGTGTGATCTGGTTCTTTTTCTCCAACTGCCACAGATAACGGCTGTATTTTTCATCAGAAACTGCATCCCTGCCCTGATTGATTTCCTCTAATTCTTCATTTAACCGGTCCAATGGGATTTCCAGCGGATTTTCTCCTCTGTGTATCAACTCCAGCACAGTTGAAGGTTTCATATTTTCAATCATCCGATTTACCTTCGCATCAAACAGTTTTACCTGGCTGATATTTTCCTCGGTAAGAGCAATACCGTTATAGCCAAGAATCCTTACGGCACGCTCATTTGCTTCTGTATTCTCCATTCCCATATCCTGCAAAATTTCCGGAATGCCCTGAAATGCTTTTCGAATAGAATCTCCTAAATCCGTTCTGACCTCCGTAGCAACCGTTTCATATACGCCCTGCCATTCTTTTCGATTTGCCGCCACGCTCCCAACTGCGGCATGCAGTTCATTGACGGTTAGCAGTTCGCGCTGACGGACTCCGGTTCCAAGAAGCGCAGCATGCGAATTTGCAATATCTGCCGTTTTTGACAACGTTTCCTGAAACAAATCCCTTTCGTCGTCTGCCAATGCCTCCGTCTCCATACCAATCTTTCTGCTATAATACATAGTTTCAATATTACGGAGTTCCTCAATGATTTTCTCCAGAGATTCCGTATCAGGCGATATCCCCTTCTGCTCCATGCGGATAGCAGCCTGTACCGTCATCTTCTGACGGATTTCCTCCAACTGCCGTTTCAACGTCACTTCCAATATCTCCTGCGGAGTCATATCGTCGGTGTAAACTAACGGAATATGATTTTGTTGCTTTGAGGAATCCGCTTCCGTCTTTTCCTGCTGCTCCTGCAGTAGTTTCAAATTTATCGTAATTTCCTCTTCCGTCTTCTCCGCCAGCTCCGCTGTTGAAACAATGGCTTCCTCCGATATGTCCGCGAACCCAAACACGGCTTCCTTTGCCGCATGATATGGTCTTACATCCAGATTTGCAGCTTTTGCCGGATTTCCCGACAGCATGGTGACGAAAATCTGCTCCAGCACCTTAGACATGGTAACGCTTTCCGAAACCTCCTGCAGTTTCTCCATCTGACCTAAAGTTGTCTCATCGATTGGAAGTTCCCTGGCAAAAAGCCATCTTGCATGTTCCATTCCGGTTTCATCCAACCTGCCGCACGACTCTAAAATTTTTCGTATCTGCTCCTCATAACCTGAAAATTCCTGCGCATTGACATTTTGCATCGTCTGCCCTTCGGCAGCGGAATGCTTTCCCTGATACAGATTCTCAATGGTTGGTTCTAACTGCTGTTCAATCAGATATGCCCTTGACTGATCGGTCATCTCCAGCGCATCCTTGGCCATCCCAAGGGCAGAAAAAATCTGTAAAAGCGTCTCCTCCGTTACCGGAATCCCCGCTTCTTCCATAATCTGCCTTAACTGCGCCTCGCTCTTCTGGGACAAAAATCCTAAGGTCTGTATCCTCTCCAGCTCTTCCTGAAACTCTTCCCGAACCTCAAGGCTTTTCTGTAGCTGTCTGGCATCCATCGCCTTCTGTTCTTTGATTTTCTCCACTGCGCGCTCAATACTTTTCTGATTGGCGTCCAGAACAGAGCCTTCTTCCTTCTCAAGTTCCTCGTAATCCGCATCGGTCAGCACAGCGAGCGTCTCCTTCCCCTGCTGCTTTGCCTCTACGGTATCCGTATCGGCTGACACAGCGCCATCGGGAAGATAAATTCCTGAAACATCGTTCTGTATGCCTGGCGCAACAGAAACGGCATCTGACAAGCCGGCCGTCTGTTTTGCCCCTTTGCTTACCATGCCCTGAACCTTTTTATGATCCTGCTTTTCCACTGCCTGTTTCTCATAAACGGCGAGATTATTTATATGCATTGAATACCTCTTTTCTAATTTAGCTATTGTCTACAATATTTACTTCGTCAAAATCCGGCTTCCACTTAATAAAAGATAAGAATTTAGGAATAATTTTTCTTCCCTCGCTTTTTATCATATGTTATACTAAAGAAAGGCAGTGTTGTATTTTATGATTTATGGGGGTATTTATGACAAAGCAGCAAACAGATATGGATATGCAGATCCATGCTCTGCAGCAGGATTTGCAGGCTGTACGGGAACAACTGTTACAGACCGAAAAACTTCGTGACGAATATAAGGGAAAGTATTTTCAATTTAAGGGAATCTTTCAACGTCAAACGCATACGTTTTACCGATATCAAAGTTTGTCGGAACCATCCAAGGACGCTTTGAGCGGGATTTTTAAAGGCGTTTCTTTTGAAGAGTTCTTAGCATGCGGCGTCCAACCGGGAAATATTGATGCCCTTTGGGAATTTGCCCGGACAGAAGCTCTGAAAGACAATATGGCAGACGTAGCTATATTATCTGAAATCATTTCTTATTTTGTGCATCTGTATAACGGAACGAATGATTCGCCCGTCCTTGGAATACAGCAGGTTGCAATTGGCGATACTTTCGATATGGACATGCATATCCGTACACAAAAAAGCAAGCCTGCCGGTACTGTATCCAATATTTTACTGACCGGTCTGACAAATGCATTTACCGGAGAAATTATAAAAAAAGCAGTAGTAGAGATTGATTAATATTTCTGCCCAATAAATTACATTGATGTTTCAGATAGAGAGAAGGAGGCACATATGAACATTTCAACAAAACAGGTAGATAAAATTGCAATTGGCGAGGAACTTTTCCACGAAGTTGTAGAAGAACATATTCCTATTTTAACCAAAAAGCAATCCGCACTGTTAACGGCATTTTTTGAAAACATGCGCAAGTATATTACAGAACACCTAAAGAAATCAGATTGGTTTTATATTAGCAATCAGGATGTTCTCTATAACAATTCCTGCGTTGCACTGTTTCCAAATCTGAATGATTTTGAACCGGGACACTGTTCTCTAAAGCGGCCTTACGATCCCATTACTTTTCATGAAGAGTTTGGAAATTACACCGGAACTCTGATGACAATCAATGAATTTAAACGTTCCTTTGGCGGTAAAATGGAAAAATTATACGATTTCTGCCCGGAATATCTGATGGATGCCTTTTTTACCATAATGGATTTTCGGAAAGCAATCCACGCAGACGGTATCCGTACGAAACGGTGGAACGGTTTTTCTAAATTAGAATCCTATCATATTCCGATATACCGATTAAACGGTATGGACAGTGAATCCATTTCTTATACAAAAACGTTGTATTTCTGGATGAATTATGAGCTGATACCTGACGATCTACCTTCTGAACTGATCTCTACCTACGAACATGTGCTTTCTCTCTATCAAACCAATAAAGATTGCTTTGAATGGGTTGATAACACCATAAAAATCCGGGAAGATATTATTTTAGAAAGTATCATGAACGGAGAGGCCAAATTTATTTCTGACAACGCATACCGTTCTTCTTTCTTATATGACGTCAATGAAAAAACCATCGCGCTTGACAATCTTTCGGAATCTACCATACAGATCTTAAAAGACCATCTGCTTGCCTGCGATCAGTTGCGTGCAGACTTTGACCGTTATGACGAAAATATTCTGATTGATCCAAACCGTGGGCACTGGGGGCTTTGGCAGGATCAGTACACTTCTTATAAATATACTGCAAAAATCAAAACTCCAATGATAGCAAGAAATCCGGCAGCCGATATCCGAACAAACGGGATTATCGGTATTGACTTTGGTACAAAAAGCACCGTTGTAGTATATCAGGACAGTTCCGAACAAATCATTCCGATGCGAATTGGAACCAGCCATTTTTCTAAAAAAATTGATTTAATGCAATACGAAAACCCTACGGTTATGGAGTTAATCAATCTAGAACGTTTTATGGAGCATTACCGCCAGAAAGAAGGTCGTCCAGATACGCTCTGGGAAGATTTAACGATTTCTCACAGTGCCATAAACAGTATGATGAACAGTACCAGCAATGATTATTATACTTACTTTAATGAACTGAAACAATGGGCCGGAAGCCAGAAGAAGCAGATCCGCCTGAAGGACAAATCCGGAAATGATATCTCGCTTCCTCCATTTTCTGAAATTGGAGAGAATGATTTTAATCCAATTGAAATTTATGCATACTATATCGGACTTGCCATTAATAATATGCACAATGGAATTTTCCTGAATTATCTTCTCTCTTTCCCTGTTACCTTTGAGCGTTCCATATGTGATAAAATTATAGACAGTTTTTATCGGGGCATAAAGAAATCACTGCCGGAAACCATTCTGCATAATAAAGAAATCATGAAGCAGTTCCGCGTTATAAAAGGCACCTCGGAACCGGCTGCATATGCAATCTGCGCTTTAGAAGAATATGGATTTGATCTGGAGAACGGCGAGGATGAGGTTTACTATGGAATCTTTGATTTTGGCGGCGGCACTACGGATTTTGATTTTGGTCACTGGCACTCTCCGGATGACGCCGACAGCAGAAGATACGATTATGTTCTGGAATGTTACGGCAGTGGCGGCGATCAGTACTTAGGAGGAGAAAATCTTCTGCAACTGATGTCGTATGAAGTGTTCCGCGCAAACCAGGATAAACTTCGCGAGGATAACATTACTTTCTCGCTCCCACCGGAATGCAAACCATTTCCGGGAAGCGAATCCCTGATAACCAATTCCCAGGAAGCAAAATTAAATACAAGACAACTGATGGAAAAACTCCGTCCATTCTGGGAGCGCGATAAAAATTATACTTCTATGTATCAGACCGGAAAAATCAAGCTTCCGCTCTTTACCCGTACCGGGGAGCAGAAATTAAACTATGAGCTTGCCGTGAATATTTCCGTTTTGGATAAGTTACTATATAAACGGATTGAATTGGGTATTGCCAACTTTTTTGAATGTCTGAAAGTTACATTTAAGGGGAAACTGGGGACAGATATCCACTGTGTCCATATCTTTCTGGCAGGAAACGGAAGCCGCTCACAAATACTGACAGATTTGTTTGAAACCTATATGATTACCTATGCAAATGATTTGCGGCACAATGTCAATGATTCGATCGGGAGCGATTTCTTCCGTCTACACCCTGCGCTTGGTATGGCAAAGCCGGAAAAGGCAGAGGATCCATCCGCTAAAGTCCTATCAGGAATAGAAACAGCCAAGAAATCCGCCGCTGATGTTTCTTCCCAAAAGAACCCGCCGTCCGCGCTGGAAACTCTGGCACAAAGCGCAACCGATATCGGCGACCTTGCACATGGCAACGTGCAGACATCTTCTGAAGAAGACATCCTATCCTCGATTACAAGGCCAAATGGAAAGACCGGCGTTGCATTTGGTCTGTTAGAGGGACGGCCAGGCGGTCGTATTAAGGTAATTATGCCACAGAGCCAAGATGTTACAAAAAAATCTTCCGATATTTGTTTCCGTTTCTATATCGGCTATAAAAAGAAAAATCTGTTCCATGTGATTTCCGATACAACGCTTCCATATAACAAATGGACCTATCTATGCGACGCCTCTACAGAAGATTTCGCCATTTATTATTCTGCTCGTTCCGAGGCGGCTAATGGTACTATGAGTATTTATGATGCATATCGAAAAAACTGCCGATTAACGCAGCCATATGAAAATGCAGGCGTCTATTACCGCGCTGTTTCGCCGGATACGATTGAATATACCGTTATTGCAAATGATAACTTTGATTCCTCAAAAATATTGGAAAGTATTGTACGTGTAGAATTAAATTATTAAAACAAGGGGAAAACCAGCGTTGCAAAAAAGGGCAGGCGATTCAGCCTGTCCTTTTTATTCTTTCCAGTGCAGATAATGTAGATTTCCCTCCGTCTGCATAGAGAAAAATTGATTTTGACGCAATGCCTCGTAAAGCACAATTGCCACGGCATTAGAAAGATTTAATGAACGAATTTTTTCATTCATTGGAATACGAATTGCCGTCTTCTCATAATCCACTAAAATCTTCTCCGGAATCCCTGCGCTTTCCTTGCCAAACATAATATAAGCATTCTTCGGATATGATACTTCCGAGTAATTCTTCTTTGCCTTCGTTGTGGCCATAAACATACTGCTGACAGCATCTGGATTTTGCTCAAAAAAATCAGCAAGGCAGTCATAAACAGTAACATCCAGATTGTGCCAGTAATCCAGTCCTGCCCGTTTCAGCATTTTATCGTTTATCTGAAATCCCATCGGCTCAATGAGATGAAGACGCGTTCCTGTTGCGCAGCAGGTTCTTCCGATATTCCCGGTATTTGCCGGTATTTCCGGCTCTAATAATACAATATTTAACATAGCATTCCCAATTCCTTTTACTGTTCCCGGCGAAGCCTTTCTATAAAATCTTGCAGACGGCCTAATGCCACCTTCAAATCGTCAATAGAATATGCGTAAGATATGCGAAGATAGCCCTCTCCGCATGCTCCAAACGCCGTTCCCGGCACAACGGCAACTTTTTCCTCCTGTAATAAACGATTTGCAAATTCCTCCGAAGTCATGCCAAACTCTTTTATTGACGGAAATACATAAAACGCACCAAAAGGTTCAAAACATTGCAGCCCCATTTCCCGAAAAGCTTTCATGATAAAATTTCTGCGCTGGTTATACGCCATGCGCATCTTATGAACATCCTCATCCCCATTTCTAACCGCCTCAATCGCAGCATACTGGCTAGTAGTAGGGGCGCACATAATCGCAAACTGATGAATCTTAAAAATCTGTTCCATCATGCGCCTTGGACCGCAGGCATATCCCAAACGCCATCCCGTCATCGCATACGATTTTGAAAAACCATTGATTACAATCGTTCTTTCCTTCATACCCGGCAAAGAGGCAATAGAAACATGATTTCCGCAATATGTAAGCTCCGAATAGATTTCATCGGAAATGACATATAAATCATTTTCTATGACAACTTCTGCAATTTCCTCTAAATCCTCCTTCGACATAACTGCGCCGGTAGGATTATTCGGATAGGAAAGCAAAAGCAGTTTTGTCTTTTCTGTCACAGCGTCTAAAATCTGCTGTTTTGTCAGCTTAAATTGGTTTTCTTCCTTTAATTCAATGCGGACCGGTACGCCGTCCGCCAACACCACACATGGCTCATAGGAGACAAAACACGGCTGCGGCAGCAAAACCTCATCCCCCGCATCCAGCATTGCGCGAAATGCGGCATCAATCGCTTCACTTCCGCCGACTGTCATTATGATTTCATATTCATAATCATACTGCAGATGAAAACGCCGGTCCAAATACAGCGCAATCTCCCGCTTTAATTCTTTTAAGCCTGCATTCGAAGTATAAAACGTTCTTCCCCTTTCCAGAGAATAGATCCCTTCCTCCCGGATGTGCCATGGCGTATCAAAATCCGGCTCTCCCACGCCAAGAGAAATCGCATCCTTCATTTCACTGACAATATCAAAAAATTTACGAATACCGGATGGCTCAATCTGCGTTATCTTTTTCGACAATGGATCTCTCATGGTGTAATCAGCATCCTTTCCTGTTCATTTTTGTCCTTTGTCATAATCAAACCATGTTCTTTATATTTTTTTAACACAAAATAAGTGGCCGTACTGTTTACCGATTCCAAGGTCGACAGCTTCTCTGATACAAAACGCGCAACTTCTTTCATGCTTTTCCCTTCAATAATAACTGTCAAATCAAAACCGCCGGACATTAAATAAACACTCTCTACCTCATCAAAGCGGTAAATTCTCTCTGCCACTTTATTAAATCCCATATCGCGCTGCGGCGTTACCTTTACTTCAATCAGGGCAGTTACCTTTTCGCAATCCGTTTCATCCCAATTAATCAGAGTAGGATAACCGCAAATTACATTGTCTTCTTCCATTTCCTGTATCTTTTTCCGAATTGTCTCTTCGTCAACGGCTAACATCGCCGCCAAATCCTCTGTCGAAAAACGACTGTTTTTACTGATTGCATCTAAAATCTGCTTTTCCATATTCTACCTCGCTTCATAAATTTTATATAATTCGTCGCTTCCGGCAGGAACTAAAAATCGAGTATCCTCCCCATTGATCACAATTCTGTCATTTGTATCTGTCGCTCTTCCAATCACGGCTGACGGAATCCCTGCTTTTTGCAGCGCCCCCACCAGCAAGTTTCCCTGTCTGCATCCAATCAGCATAGAGCCGCTTGACATCATCTGATAAGGATTGATATCAAAAATTTCACAGACTTCTACAGTCTCCTGACGAATTGGAATTTTCATTAATTCTGCTGTGATTCCAACACCGGCGGCAGCGCCCATCTCCCACAATGCCCCGAAGATTCCTCCTTCCGTCACATCATGCATCGCACTTACCCCGATCTTCATTGCAATCCTTGCTTCCTCCACTACCGAAAGATATTTTGAAAAGGAAGCCGCTTCTTCAATCAATTCCTTCGGCAGCGTTTCTAACAGTTTTTCCCTCTTCTCTTCCGCAATAATTGCAGTTCCTTCCAGACCTACCCATTTCGTCATAACCAACTCATCTCCAGGCTGCAAACCGCCGGTAGACAACAAATTCTCTTTTTTTATCCTGCCAATGCCGGTTACCGTGACGACCGTGCGGTTCACTGCATCCGATACTTCCGTATGACCGCCCAAAATTTCAAGATTCAAGGAAGCGCAGACCGCTTCCATATCTGACATTAGCTCGCGTAAACGAATTTCCCTTGTTCCGGGAGGCAAAAGAATACTTGTCATGATTCCTATCGGCTCTGCGCCGGAGGACGCCAGATCGTTAGCAGCAATATGAACTGCAAACCTTCCGCTGCCTTTTCCCGTTGCAGTAATGGGATCCACGGAGCAGACAAAAATCTCTCCCTCTTTCAGTTCCACCGCACTACAGTCCTCTCCTACGCCGGGAGGAAGAAGCACCTCGCTGCGGCGGTGCCGGATCTGTTTGAGTACCGTTCTTTTCAGGACGTTCTCAGGTATTTTCCCTATCTCCATCTGGCCCTCACTTTTCTCCATAAACTTAACCACATGATTACCGGCCTTTCTTTGGCTTCTGTGTCGCCTTCGGCTTACTGGCTGCTGTCGGACTGGCTGTTTCTGCCGGCTTGCTCGTACTCGTTGGCTTCTGTGTTTTTTTAGGCTTTGTACTTTCTTTTGGTTTCTTTGTTGTTTTCGGTTTGTCGGTACTGTTCGGTTTCTCCGTTGCCTTTGCCTGTTTCCCTACCGTAATATATTCCGGCTCCGCATCATACACACTGCTGTTGAGCTGTATCTTCTCGGTTCGTTTTCCATCTATATATACAATCTTCCACAATCTAGCGCGATAACCAACATGTGCCGACTGTGTTACAGAGCGGTACGATTCCGGTTTCGTACTGTCCTCCGTTATCTTTGCCTCTCCCGGCTGTATTGTTTCCAAAATCTCGGACTTAAAACGGATTGTCCGGTTCGCGGCTCTGGTTTCCTCCCCATATATCCGGAAAGATAAGACTCCTCCATCCGCCGCACCGGCAATATAAATCGGCACATCTGTATTGTTTTTAAATTTAAAATCCTTATAGTCGCCTGAAATTGCCGCATCCCTCGATACATCTACATACGCTACTACCATAGAATGGGGAGAACGCTCTACTACTTCTAATTCCGCATTAATCACGGCATTATACAATGTTGTAGATACCTGACATACTCCACCGCCTATCCCTTCTACCACTTTTCCACTGGAATACTCCGGCGCCGACTGATAACCGTTTTCCTCTGTACGTTCCTTGATGGTTTTAATAACGGAAAAAGTTTTTCCGGGGTACACGACCGTACCATTAATATACCCTGCCGCCACTTTTACATTATTTGCCCTGGCTGCAGTTGACGTTGCATAGGAAGTAGAATATTTTCCAAGCAGGTCTTTACATTTTGCCACCTGTTCTTTTGTATATTTCGCTTTCTTCACCTGTACAACCGCAGATATCTTCAAAGGTTCCACATCTAACTTTTTTTTCAGATCATGCGCAATGACCGCTACCGTATCTTCTACTTGAATTGCCCGACCATCCCGTGACTTTGTTGCCTGAAACGTTCCGTTTTTCAATTTTAATTTTGAATTTTTTGCCTTTACATCAAACTTCTTACAATTCTCCTGAATATATTCCTTCAAAATATCCTCATCCACTTCGACAGACAACTTCAATTTTGTCTTATCTTCCTCGCTAATCTTCTGCAGACCAGAAAAAATACTGCCTGACTTCCCTAATTCATATGCCTTGTCTACCGTATCCTTGATCTCGCAGGAAAATCCCAGTAATTTTGCTTCTGCCTCTACCTCCTGCGCATCATCAATATTGATGATAACTTGACGGTTCTCCAGTTTTTCTTTATAATCAAAAATCTTTTTTTCTGCCTCTGCCTTCGTCAACCCGCCAACGTCCACGCCGTTAATCTTTACTCCGTCTGCTATTTTATCATGATTGCCAAATATATCATTTGCCATCATGCCCGTCATTCCGGCAAGGATCAGAATGCATAAGCATCCTGCGGCAAATAATATCGTCAATTTTTTATTTTTACTCGTCATACTCTTCCTCCAGAAGTAATATCATATTCTAATTTTTATTGTCTTGCTTATGCGTCCATTTTATCACACCATAATAAATTGGCAAGTCAAATATTTCCATAAAATTTGACAACATTTCGTATATTCTGTATATTTAAAAAAGGGCGACGTCTGCACGTTGCCCTTTAAAATCCTAATATAGATATCCCAATACCATTGGAACAATCATCACAATTACCAATAAAATGCAGATTACTGCTGCAATTTTCTTTTGGTTTTTTGGATTAAAAAAATTCATATAATGCCTCCCGTCATTTGATTTAGAAAGGAACAAAAAACATGCCCATCTTCCTTATATGCATCATTGTATTCGTTATCTGGTTACGCGTCAAGTTAAAACAGAACCATTCTGACTATTCTGAAAAAAATACCGCCTTTTGGGCAAGGGAAGAACAGGCAAACTTCGTCCGCCGACAGGATATCAGTTCTCTCCCTTATCTGAAAGTTCCTGAAGACGCTCTTCCCTTCATCGAACCAATCGACGAAACAGAACAACAGCTACAAAAAGAAGTAAAAGAATGCGCCGCCCGCAAAATGCTCAATCTGTCCGGCTATACCAATACGGACTTAAAAGAAAAATATGGTTTTGCCAATCTGGAAGAGCTATCAAACTGCGACCAAAACTTTCTCTACTTTATCCACGCCCTGAATAAATGGGGAAAATACCTGTATGAGCATGAGGATTTCGCCCGCACAAAAGAAATCATGAAATATTCGCTTTCCATCGGAAGCGATATCTCCAATGTCTTTATAACACTTGGAAATATCTATGCCCGGGAAAACTCTCCGGATAAAATCGATGAACTAATCGCAACTGTAGAAAAATCAGAGATTACTTTAAAAGATTCTATTGTAAAACAATTAAAACTGTGTAAACTGGAATGCTAAACGTCAAAACAGACTACTCTGCGCCCGGACATTCCTCCCTCAAAAAACATACTCCACATTTTGGATTGCGCGCAGTACAGATAGAACGTCCTAATGTAATAATATGGATATTATATAAAATCCAGTGATCCTTCGGCAGCACCTTCATCAATGCAAATTCTATCTTCTCCGGATCCTCTTCCCTGGTAAATCCAAGCTTTTTTGAAATTCGTTTCACATGCGTATCAACTACAATACTTGCTTCATGAAAAATATTTCCGCGGATTACATTCGCCGTCTTCCGTCCAACTCCTGCCAGAGAAATCAGGTCATCTAAGTCTCCCGGTACTTCCCCATGAAACTCTTCGACCAGTTTCCTCGTACACGCAATGATATTTTTAGCTTTATTATGATAAAATCCAGTCGATTTAATATCCTGCTCTAGTTCTGCCAAGTCCGCATTTGCAAATGCTTCTAATGTCGGATATTTTACAAACAGATCTTTTGTCACAATATTGACTCTGGCATCGGTACACTGCGCACTCAGCATCGTCGCAATCAACAACTGCCATGGCGTTTCATAATTCAGATAGCATCGGTATTCTGTTCCATATTCCTGATCCAAAAGCGCAAGTATCCTCGTTACTCTTTCTTTTTCCTTCGTTGTCATCACGATTTCCTTCCCAGAATTTTAAACATTTATAAGATACCCTCAAAAGGAAAATCCCTGGCATGCTCCCAATATTCCTGCCGTTCGGTATAACTGGCACACAGCCAGTCATACACTTCATCCAACCCTTCTGTCGAATAAGCAAATTCTTTTATCTGCATCTGTTCTTTGGGTGTTTTTTCATAACAGAATGGTTCCGGCCAAATGGAAACTTTTAAAACACTCTCTTCCTCGCTTCCAGCGCGCTCCACCTGATAGCGCATCCCTTCATAGCTCGCTTTTAAAACAGCCCATTTATCGTAAAAGGAAGTAATATCATAGAGAGACTTTCTTGGATTCATTTCTTTCCCTCCGCATGTTCCTTATCCTTTTTTGACCGTTACCTTTTTACTGTTTCCGGCAGCATTCCTGACACAGCAGACCAGTTTATCCTTTCCTTTTGGTATTTTAATACTGTATACATACCCCTTTTTCTTCCTGCTGTATTTACAAACCGTCTGTTTTATCGTCTTCTTTCCAACCTTTACGATCACCGTTGCCTTTTCTCCTGCAAGGACAGAAATCTTTTCGGTAGACGCATCCACTTTTCGGGTAATCACCTTCGGCTTAGCAGGCTTCTTTGTTTTAACAGTAATCTTCTTTACCTCTACCACTTCGCCGGTTGCCTTATTATGGCGCGCTACATACACGACAGTACCTCCCGTCAAAGGCTTCGGCAGAGAATAGGTAAAGGAACCGTTTTTGTTCAAATCCAACTCTGCACTTGTCTTACCATAATTAATATATACCGTTCCCGCAGTAGAAACCTTTCCTCTTATTACACTAGAACGGTTGCTTACAGATTTCACTGTAATCTTACTGTCTTTGGAAATATACTGGTACTGTGAACCAACCTTGCATTTCACGGAAATACTGGTACGTTTCTTACCATTCTTGGTATCCGTTGCAGATACATACACAATCGAACCCGCTTTAAATCCCTTTGTCTTTACAAGGAACTTTCCGTTTTTCTTGCTCTTGGCACTATATTTTTTCTTACCGCACTTTACCGTAACCTTACATGCTTTCCTGGAAGAAGGAATCTTTCCGGTTACATACTTTTCTGCATCACAGATTGTATTAACCTCCGGTTCGTTTGGTGCTGCCTCTTTTGCAGTTCGGCTTGTGACCAGACTGCACCTTCCTTTCGAATCAACTGCAAACACCTTGATTGTCTTCTTTGCCTTCGGCACAGATATGGTAATATGGTAAACGCCCTTCGCCACCTTATATTTGGAAGCATAATAAATCTTTTTGTTCTTATTGTATTTTTTACACTCCCGGTAAACGGAAACGCCCCGTGATTTCGGCAGATATACCCTGTTATCAATATATACTAAAACCGTGGTATTCGTATCGTTTATATTGCCCGTAATCGTTTTCGTTTTATTTGTGACTGCATTTAAACTTGGCGAGTTAGGACCACGCCGTAAAACCGTTGTCTTAACTGCGCTGCTCTTCCTTCCGGTCTTATCAGAGACATATACGGAAATCACTTTCCCAGCCTTTTGCTTATTGACATTGCAGGAATAAGTTCCCTTAGAAGTTGCCGTTGTCGTATAATTTTTACCGGATGCGGTAACATGTACTGTCAACCCCGCCTGAGCTTCCCCGGTAACCTTGGTCATCTTATTGCTGAATTTATCAATCGTCGGTACTTCTAATATTTTTGTATTAATATTCCATATATCAATATATTTCACGGTCCGGTTTCCCTTTCCGTCTGTCGCACAAATCGAATATATACTGTTTTGTGAAACCGTCAATGAATTGTTGTTTACTTTGCCTGCTGCAGACCACGCGGCATCTTCCGCCGGGTGCTGGCCCTGCAAATAACTGATCTTTGATATGCCGGAGGCATCAGACGCCTGAATGTATACTACTACATTTTTATTCGTTATCTGAGTCGTTGACGGCGACAATACAAGTAACGGACCATATGTATCTTCTTCCGCGGTTCCTTCTGATAAATCTGCTTCATAATATGCATAATTGTCTGTCATCTTTAAAGTACTCTTATACCACGGCTGCAACAGAGCATACTTCTCAGATAATGAGCTGGAACGTACAATATGCTTTGATGTTCCTCCAAAGGATACAGACCAGTTATGATCTGCCTGATTTGTCAAAATACCAAACTCCCCAAGCTCTCTAACATAGCTTTCTAAATAGGAAGCCGTTCTGGACGCCTTCGCAGTCAGTCTCTGGTTGTATAACTCACTACGGACCGCCGCTGTCTTAGAAATATTATTATCGACCAAAATAAACTTTGACGTATTGGCAACTGCCTTTCCATTATACGTCAGATTTTTGACTCTGGACGCCTTTGGATTGATTTCCTCTCCGGAAATATTGTAGCGGGGCGGCTGCGATGCATCGATCGTATACTCCAGACCATCAAATATCTCAAAGGCTCCCCAGTTATTCAACCAACTGTTAGATACAATGGAAGATGCATTGTTCTCCTGCATCAGCCGGCTTAATACCGTATCGGAAGTAATTTTGTTATCCTTCTGCGCATATATACTGGAAGACCACTCCAACCATCTTTTTAACTGCGCTCCGGTAATCCAGTAGACATAATTGTTATTGTGCTGATACTCCTGTGTATTCAAAACATCTTTTTTGGTAAAGGTATCCCCTACCTCTAAATAATTATCTTTTCCTTCACTTCCATCCAGATAAAACTTCGTTGCGGCAATAACATGATATTTGGCATAGTTTGAACCCACGCTGCTGTGTATGTACTGTAAGCCGAAACGAATCTTCGCCTCATTATTTAATTGTAACGCATAATTATCCTCCAACGGGCCAAAATATCCGGTAATCGCCGCATTGGATGCAACATTTGCCATAATATTCTGATATGTTGCTTTTACCATAGAATCGGTATTGTCTGTAACGTTTGCAATCTCCGGATCTTCCATGACCAGGCCGGAACATTTTCTTACTTCGGCGTTTGCCCCCGTAACCGTGACCTTTCCATTGCTGATTTTTAACTGCAAATCCGCAACGCCAATACCTGACGCATGATCCGCTACCATTACGACCGGCTTCCCATTGGTCAGGCCATTCACTCTGTCAATGCCGGATAATTCATAAAATATTTTTGAATTAACATCATCCGATGGATAATTGCGGTGCTGATGCCCTAACATAACACAGTCAATATTACTAATTTTAGACAATGCATAACCTACATCAGAATCACTGTCCACAGCATTTTCATCTCCCATGGAACAATGTCCCAAAGCAACTACAATGTCCGCCCCCTGCTTTTTTAATGCGGCAGCCTGTGTACGGGCTGTTGCCAAAAGGCTTTCGCCCTGTAAAATACCATTATAATCATAACTATCTGATAACTGTGATCTGGTCACGCCCAGCACGCCGATTTTCAAATTGATGATCTTTCCGGCTGAGGTCTTCACCTGTTTCGTAATTATCTTCGTTCTCTGCCATGGATACGAATTATCCACGGAGCTTTTTACATTCGATACGACACAAACTTTATTTAAGCCTGATTGTTCCAACTGTTTTTTTATAAAGGCGTATCCGTAATCAAAATCATGATTGCCTAACGTAATTGCATCATATCCCACTTTACTCATAGCAGCAAATATCGGCTGCAGGGTATCCTTTGGATTCTGCATGCTTCCCATGACTATCTCTGCGCCATAACCATATACGGAATCCCCTACATCAACCGTAATACTGGTTCCGCGGGTTACCTCTGCCCTTGCTCCTTTAATCATGGTATTCAAACGTGCCAGTGATTTGTTTCTGTTTTTAGTCGCCCCTTCGTAATTTTCGTCATTAATCTGGTTGTGGATATCTGTCGTAGAGATTACCCGGAGCGACGCCGTCTCCGCAGCCTGCGCTTTTTCTCCTGCCGCCAAAACAGTAATCAGTGCAGCGCAAACCATGACCTTCCTTCCACAATTTACCAGAATTCCTTTCATCTTATTGCCTCCTTCACATTACACAATGCAGCCTGTTCTTTTCTACTTGTCTATAAGCATACTTATTAAAAATGGCGATAATATGTCGATTTTTATAAAACACTTAATTTTAAATATAACATGGATTCCAAAAAAAGTAAACTAAAAGTCTTTTTCAAATTTGATAAATTTTATGAATTAATCTTGACATCTGATTTACAATATAGTATACTTTCAAAGTCGCTTAGCAAAGCGATAAAGACCCATCCAGGGGTGTAGTTCATCGGTAGAATAAGAGTCTCCAAAACTCCAGAGGAGGGTTCGATTCCTTCCACCCCTGTAAAAACTGCCCGCAGTGTGGCGGGATTTCGACAGGAAATGCTTCACATTTCTTGTTAGGGCAACGGTGCTGCCGTTGCCCTTTTTATATCTGAAAATGCTGATAGTCTTTACTGTACTTCCAGTCTCCGCCCCATGTGAAACCGTATTTTTTAAAGATTTTTGTAATTTTGCTGTTTTTTTGAATCATATGTCTAGCGTATTTCCCCCTACATTTCTCTTTATCACGGATACGGTATACTTTACCATTCTTCGGCGCTAAAACTCCTTTGCTGTTAATATACGGATTGATGCGCGGATTAATATCAATCGCAAGACCAAGTGCATGTTTTGACAATCGATTGGTTCCGGCAACCGTCCGAAAATTAAAAGCAGAGGTATTATTAGCGCGCATCGACGCTTCGTCATCCGCTCCATACACATCGACTAACTTCATCCGCTGTATCGGATATTTAATCCGATATAATTCATAAAATATCTTTACCGTCTTTTTTGCTATTTTCTTATTCACGATGAGTTCGCCGCTCTTAACCTTTCCCGAAAAATTATAGTAACGTACCCGGACATAACGCAAATCATCATACGAAATATAACGGTTTTTCCGATACGAAACGCCGGTAATCTTTTTCTTAATACGCGCAGGCAGTTTCTGAAAGGTAAAACTCTTTTTATATACAGCCGCCTGCGTCATTGGTATCTGATGAAAGAATGACGATATCATTGCCAGCATACATAAAACTCCTATCCATTTTTTCTTCACAATTTCATTTCCTTTCTATATTCCGGTAATTTAGACAATGCAAAAGAGGAACTGCAAAAGCAATTCCTCTTTTGGAGAAGGTATTTTTGTTACTTATGGGGTGTAGCAAAAAATTATATAAATGTATTGGGGTTTACAATGGTTAGTATAGCAGTGCACGCAATTAAAGTGTGCACAAAACTATTTTTTTTTCCTATTAGTTTTTGTGCATTCTGACACCGCATCCGGAAAGAAATGACGAATCTCGTTTCAAAATTGAACAAAATTTTTCCGCCCTTCGCCGTTTTTTCTTTCACGCCCCCGTATCCCCCTGAAACATATCTCTTTTGCCATCTATTCCGATGGGAAATTCTTTTGAGAAGTTCCCTCATGGGGTTTTTCTTGATTAACGTTTTCTTCATTGATATCTTCTTCGGCGCCTTCTTTATGAACTTCCTCGTTTTCCTTTCTTTCCCCGCCCGGAAGGTTCTCCTGTGAAAGCTCCTCCTGCGGCAATTCTTCCGTTTCCGCTGTCTCTCCGAAAAGCGCTTCAAATTCCGCACGGTCAATCCGCTCTTTTTCCATCAGCAGTTCTGCACAGGTATGAAGAATGTCCATATGCTCTTCTAAAATTCTTTTTGCCTCCGAATAGGCATGATCGATAATCTTCTTGACCTCACTGTCAATCGTCTTTGCAACCTCTTCGCTATATCCGCGGCTTGTATGACCGTAATCACGGCCTATAAACACTTCTGCTTCATCTGCATAATTAATCATGCCCAGCGCATCGGAAAAACCATACTTTGTAACCATATCCTTGGCCGTTGACGTAGCCTGCTTAATATCCTGAGAAGCTCCGGTTGTAATATCGTCAAAAATAAGAGACTCTGCAATTCTTCCACCCAGACTTGCAATAATATCCTGCATCATTTTTCCTTTTGTCATAAACATTTCATCCCGCTCCGGCAATGGCATGGTATAACCCGCCGCTCCACTGCCTGTCGGAATAACCGATACCATATGCACCGGGCCCACATCCGGCAGAACATGGAACAAAATTGCATGACCGGCTTCATGATAAGCCGTAATCTTCTTATCCTTCTCTGAGATAATTTTACTTTTCTTTTCTTTTCCGATACCAACTTTAATAAAGGATTTGCTGATATCTTCCTGTTCAATATATTTCCTATTATCCTTGGCGCATACAATGGCCGCCTCGTTTAACAGATTCTCAAGGTCTGCGCCGGTAAAACCAACCGTTGTCTGCGCAATCCTTTTTAAATCAACGTCATCCCCCAACGGTTTCCCCTTTGCATGAACTTCCAAAATCTCCTCTCGCCCACGGACATCCGGTCTTCCAACCGATACCCGCCGGTCAAAACGTCCCGGACGGAGAATCGCAGGATCCAGAATATCAACACGATTTGTCGCCGCCATTACGATAATTCCTTCATTGACTCCGAAACCGTCCATCTCAACCAACATCTGGTTTAAGGTCTGTTCCCGTTCATCATGTCCGCCTCCCAATCCGGAACCACGCTTCCTTGCAACCGCATCAATTTCATCAATAAATACAATACAAGGCGCATTCTTCTTTGCCTCCGCAAACATGTCTCTTACTCTCGAAGCGCCAACGCCGACAAACATCTCTACAAAATCTGAACCGGACAAACTAAAGAACGGCACGCCGGCTTCTCCTGCCACCGCCTTGGCAAGAAGTGTCTTACCGGTACCCGGAGGTCCTACCAGAAGGATTCCTTTTGGGATGCGCGCGCCAACACCCGTATATTTCTGTGGATTTGCCAGAAAATCTACAATCTCCTCTAACTCCTCCTTTTCCTCTTTTAGTCCCGCTACATCACGAAAACGTTTCGTGTGTTCATCCGGATCAATTCTCTGCGCACGGCTCTTGCCAAAATTCATCATCTTGGCATTGCTTCCGCCTGCTCCTGCAGATTGCGCTGAGATAAAAGAAATGAGAAAGAAAATAGCTATGGCAATCAAACCATATGGCAGAAGGGTCGTCAGGAACCATGAAGGTTTTTGTATATCCTGTACCTCATAATGTTTAGAAAGCTGCTCATCATTTAATATAATCTGTTCAACCTCTTTGACATCAGACACATAAAAACTGACCCTTTTCTTTCCCTTCAGGACTGCTGTTACTTCCCCTGTCGGCACTTCCTCATTTTGAAGAATCTTTACGGATTCTACGTTTGAATCCCTAACATCCTCTATAAATGTAGAAAGATTATAGTTGCTTCCAGAGGATTGTGAAAACATACCGGAAGCATATACTGCTGCAAAAATAATAGCAAGAATCAGAATATAAAATCCAATGCCGTTTGTTTTCATCTGTTTCTTCATGAAAAATCTCCTTTAAATTATTCTTCTATAAACTCCAAATTTCCTATATAAGAAAGATTTCGATACTTTTCTGCATAATCCAATCCATATCCTACCACAAAACGATCCGGTATGATAAATCCTTTATAATCTACCTCTATCTCAACTTCCCTTCTATCGGGTTTATCTAACAATGTGCAGCACTTAAGACTTGCCGGATTCCTTGCCATAAGCATTTTCTTTACCAGACTCAGCGTATTGCCGGAATCAATAATATCCTCTACGATCAAACAATGCTTTCCTTCTATTATGACCTCATCCAAATCCTTGTCTATGGCTAACTCGCCGGAACTTACAGTTGCATTGCCATAACTTGATGCTTCCATAAAATCAACAGTAACCGGTACCTTGATTTTTTTGGCAAGTTCCGTAAAGAAAAAAACACCGCCCTTTAAAATACAAATCAGATGTAAACTTTTTCCCTCATAATCCCGATTGAGCTGTTTTGCCAGCTCTTCAATTTTTTCCTCAATCTGTTTTTCGGAAATCATTTCATGTATGACCTCTTTCATAACGTCCACCTTTCTTCCGTATTTCCTGCTCCTGGATATCCTGTGGCACCGGACTGGCACACATAATCTCCTGCGTCTTACCGGTAACATAATAATAGGCACTGCATCGATCCAATAACGGTACCCATAAAATATGGCTTCCCTCTGCCAACACGATTGTTTCCCTGCGCTGATTCGCCGGAATCTTTTCATCAATAAAAAGACGGCTTAACTTTTTTCTTTTCCCCGAACTGTCCAGCCAGAGATAATCCCCCTGTGCAGGGCGTCGCAATATTGGCATAGTAACCATTCTATCATAATCAAAACATTTCGTACAGTAGTTTTTTAATTCGTTTTCTAATAAATTTTTCCTCTCCTTCTTCTCAAAAATAACAGTAACAGGCCGCCCTTGTACCCCCATCAGCCGATACGGCTGTCCGCATACGACAGGAATCGCTTTTTCCAATCCCTGAAAGCCAAAATCCTGCTGCCCGTCTTTTCGAAAAAACAGTACCATGTCATAGGATTTTTCTGCCTGTACTGCGTACGGAAGAGACAGCTTTTTTCCTGTGCCGCCCTGCGCCAGACGGCATACTGCCTGTATATGCGCCTTTGTAATATCTTTCCTCTTCCCGGCAAGTTCTTCTATTATTTTTACAGCCAGTTCTCTTTGCAATGCCGGATGAAGGGCTGTGAATGCATTGCCGGAAAACGCCAAACCTTCTTCTGTTTTACGGACAATCTGACAATACGCCTTCTCCGCCTGTTCCTCCATATAGTCCATAACCCCCTGCAAATGCGCTGCGCACTCTGCAATATGCGCGGTTGCCGCCGGTTGTATCTTCTCTTGCAAATACGGTATTACATGATGCCTCAAAATATTTCTCGCATAAATATCCTGCTGATTGGTAGAATCCTGACAATAGGAAATCTGTATGCGTGCCAACTCCCGTTCAATCTCCTGCCGGCTGACTTCCAAAAGCGGACGGACAATATTGCCGCGCTTCGGACGCATACCGCCCAACCCGCGGAGACTGCTGCCCCGCAGCATCTGAAAAAGCACAGTTTCTGCCTGATCCTCCTGATGGTGCGCTACTGCAATAGAAGTACACGCCTTCTCTTTTCTGCATTGTTCAAAACAATGGTAACGGTATCTCCTGCCGGCTTCCTCCTCTGACAAATGCTCCCGTTTTACCATATCCGGAATATCTGCCTGATATACCTCACACGGAACCCCCAGTCTCTTGGCAAGCGCTACGGAATATTCCTGATCGCGAAGCGCCTCCCTCCCCCGTATCCCATGATTGATATGTACGGCATGAAGCCTTAAGTTCCATGTTTCCCGGAGAATAGTCAGTGCATAGAGCAGAAATACAGAATCTGCTCCACCGGACAGTCCTACAATGACTCCGTCCCCCTTTTGAAATAGTTTATGCTTCTCACAATATATCTCAATTCTTTGGTAAATGTTAGAATTCATTTTAATCTCCATTTATGCTTAACCATTTTCGTACAATCTGACTACCAAAACACTCATGTCGTCATCCGGTTCTCCCTTCCAACGCGCAACAGCCTCTTCTAAGATTCTGTCTGACATATCCTGCGGACTTATTTTTCTTTCCAGATATCCCCAGATAAGCTCCTCTAATTCAAACTCCTCTGACAGAAAACTGTCTGCCACGCCATCTGTCATCATTATAACATAATCTCCCGAAGATATCTCCGTTTTTCTCATATACGGCTCTATATTATTCATAACGCCAATCGGAAGCGCCTCTCCTTCTATCTTCTCAACTTCCTCCTGATGAAATAAAAAGGTAGTGCTTGCACCGCATTTTACAAAATGGCAGTTTTGCCGGTACAGATTTAACACCATAATATCCGCTGTTGTAAATCCCCCGTTTTCTTCTCTCGTCATATAAATAGAATTAATCAGCCTTAATGCAGAAGTTTCCGAAAATCCCGCTTCTGTCATCTGCTCCAGCAGGTCAATAACCTGTTCACTCTCTTCGCAGGCATCTTTGCCGCTGCCCATACCGTCCGATAACGCAACCAGAAGTTCTCCGCTCGGCAAATACATACAGGAAAAGGTATCTCCGGAAATTTCCTCTCCCGCCTTTGGCACACGGCTTACCCCCGTGGAAGCGCGTAATTTGGCACATTCCTCAAATACAAAGTCTTCTTCTTCTCTCGGAAAGACCTTTCGGCATTCTTCGCGCGGCACCAGTTTTTTGTCGAGTACCGAAGCAATCACCGCCCCCACTTCTCTCGTTGTAACATAGCGTCCGCGCCATGTACGCCCGCGCAGATGTATTTCTAACCTTCCATCGTATTTTTCATAAAAGGCAATATCCGTCAACAATACCCGTTTTTTTCGCAGTTCCCGCTCCATTTCTTCCTGCAGGTCATGCGAAACTTTCTGTACGCTGGGAAGCTTATCTGATAAATCGCTTACAATATCGCCTACCTCTTTCATCTGATCCGCAATAACCTGCCGGTTTTGCAGCATTCGATTTTGGAACCCTAAAAGCACATTTGTCAAATGGATATTTTGATTGGCTTCGGACAGGAATCGTTCCTGATGGATACACTCCCTCATAAAATCAACCGGCATTTGTTCTAATACAATCTGCCCCTGCTCCTGTGCCAAAGCAAGCGTGCCAAACATCTCCGGACGTCTTAAGGCAATCTGCCCTCTGCAATTTTCTGAATTTTCACAGCGGCCGCACACTTCCTTTGCCATAACGTCTATCATGTTTCGCATTTCCCCATTGTTGATTGGCGCTGCAAGTTTTGCTTCTTTTGACAGGGACTCCGAAAGATTTTGAAACGATTTTGCAAAATCCTTTAATTTATACTGCATTAAATGCTGCAGCCTTTCACTTTCCCAGTTATCTTCCCAGCCGCCTGCATGAATCTGTATCTTTCCAATCCATCTTTCGGGGATAACAAGAAAAATCCCTCCCGCAAGCGCAACGCTTTCCATCTCTTCAAACGGGATAGTATCTTCTTGGATCAAAAAACATAACATGACCGAAACCAAAAAATAAGTTCCGCATAGAACCAGCTTTCCCTGGGAACGAAGCATTCCGGCGCAAATTCCCATCAGCGCTACCATGCCTATTACATTATTTTCCCAACCGCACGCCACCATGATACAGCCTCCCATCGCGCCCGCAATTGCACCGGTGCCTGTTCCATAGGAGTATCCCATAACCAGTACCAAAAAATAGATTGCCGCCAAAAGCAATGACATATCTGCTATTTTTATATTTGGTATTCCATATGCGGCAAAACCTCCCAGAAGCACCAAACTGATGACTTCTTCATTGCCCAGGTTCTGTCCCTTTCTGGCATGCAGTAAATAATGCAGGCCATCATATAGCACTCTGGTGGACACCAGAGCCAAAATGGTTTCTAACAGTCCTAAGAAAAGATCCAGGCGGTCATGCGGCATCAAATACAGCCGCAGAAAAGTCAGCACACCGACAGAAGCGCATAGCAGCAGTGCAGCATGCCCCATCCGTACCGCAATATTTCTTTTTTCCAATAAATCCACTGCAAAAATAACTGCTAGCATTGCCATTCCACTACTCAATACATTCTCTATTGGAAAAACGGTAAGCATTCCCAATATAACGCTAATACCAACCGGAATCCTTGAGCCTTCTTCGGTATAACCCGCCGCAAAATATGCAATCCCGATCGGATTCATCCCATACAAATCTACTCTTCCCAATAAAAAACCTAATATGATTTGAATTAGCATCTTTTTCTGGATAGTTTTCATCTTGTCCCACCTCTTATATAATCCTATTCGCCCAATAAGGCGTTGCAGCATAGAAGTATAGAAAACTAATTTTGCAGATTTTGTCAAATCAAAGACGCTTGTACCAAAAAATATTCGACTTTTTTAGCACCTTTCCATCCTGCAAAAATTCCGCTCCCCTGCGAAGTCAGAAAACAAAAAATATTCCAAAAAAAATAAAACGCATCTTTTTCCTGATACGTTTTATTTTTCATCTTCCGGTTCAAATATAATCTCATCCTTATAAACTAAACCAAACTTCTCTCTGGCCACTTCCTCGACGTACTCATCCGTCTTTACATAATCCTTAAAGTCTTTGAGTTCTTCTTTTTCCTTTTTCAACTCCCTGCTTTTCTTCTCAAGCTCTTTCAGTTGCTCCGCATATTCTTTTCCATTGGCCTGCATGACATTCTGCTTGTACAGTAAAGTCGAACATAGGACCAGCGTTACAAGCAGCGCCCCCAGAATAGTCGCCTTACTCAATCTCTTACGTCGTTTCCGTGCCAAAATCTCACCTGCCTTCTTCTGCAATACTACAATATAACGTATAATGCCTATCAATTTTCCACTATATATTGTGCTTTAAAAACCGTTCATCCAATCTGCCCCAGTCCCTTATTTTATAAGGCTTTGCGGACATTTTACCTAGTTCTTTTACTATATACTATTTTCCTCTCTTTTGCAATCGCTATTTTTGATTTTTTTCTTCTTATTTTTTTGTTTTAACAGCCGTTTCCAAAGTCGCGGCAAAAAATGCAGCAATTGATCTTTAGGTTTTGTCAAATGGTGATAACCAAATTGCCGAATATGCCAACTGATCCCTTTTTCATAGAGAATACCCCCTAAAAATATTGCCAGTACGCCATACCAACGGATTTCTCCCTCATTATAGATATAAAATACAATATAGGTAGGCACTGACATAATACACCAATAAATAATATCTTCCGCAAGAATGACAAATTTGCAGTGCGGAAAAAGCCAGCGCAAAAATCGCCAGATATCATATCCGGCCATTAACACCATTCCCCAAAAAGCGGTAACCAGAACAAACCGAACCTGTCCTAAGATGATGGCGGTCACTGAAACATCCTCCCAAGAAAAGAACCTGCCTTCTTCTGCACTTCTTCTCGGTCAGAATAGGCAAAACTGTCAATCCTTCCATCTACATCAACTTCCCCTTTTTCCAGGGAAAGCCGGTTCACATGAAGTTCATCTCCGCGTATCAAAAGAATCCCCTGCTGCGTCTCCAAATACACTTCCTTGGCGTCAAAAGATAACACATCCTTTACTCCTGATAAAACTGCTGTCTTTCTGGCGTTCAGGTACACCTTATGCACACCGCCCCTGCGGTTATCATCATAGGTTCTATCCTCCATAAAACACTTCCTCCCATACTCATTCCATGCAATCTGTCCTGCAACTACTTTAGTATATGAGGAAGCTGTCTCATTTAGCACTGAAAAATTTTCTCTGTCCCAATATCATATTGATATTTTCATTTACAGCATCTTATACATCTCTTTTGCTTCATCCTTTTTGCAAGTCTCTTCAATATTTAAAACTTCAACCTGAACCTGTTTATCTCCAAAAGAAATCTCAATGCAATCTCCTATTTTAACCTGAGACGATGCCTTAGCAACCTTTCCATTTAACATAATCCTGCCTGCGTCGCAGGCCTCATTCGCAACGGGTCTTCTTTTAATTAATCTGGATACTTTCAAATACTTATCTAAACGCATTCCGTCCTTACTCCTTTTCCCAATATTTTTCTTCCCATTTCATAAAAAGAAAAGAGGTTGTACACTTACAACCTCTAATCACTCATCATAAAACTGCTACTAGTTTACCGCGTCCTTTAAAGCTTTACCAGCTTTGAACTTAGGTGCCTTAGAAGCCTTAATCTGCATCTTCTCGCCTGTCAATGGGTTTCTTCCCTCTCTTGCAGCTCTCTCGATTACTTCAAAAGTACCGAATCCAACTAACTGAACCTTCTCACCTTTCTTTAATTCATCAGAAACAACATCAATAAATGCCTTTAATGCCTTCTCAGAATCTTTCTTAGAAAGACTTGCTTTTTCAGCGATTGCTGCAACCAATTCTGTTTTGTTCATGGATAAATCCTCCTCAAAAAATATTTCCGTAAAAAACTTACATTTCTATTTATACCCTTATTACAGGGATTTGTCAAGTTTTTTCGCCAATTCATTACCTATTTATACCATTTTTCAGATATTTTTCATATTTATTCCTATGACCGGGTCCGTTCCGTCATGTTTCAAGCAGTTTCCCGTCATCAATAAAAACCTCTTTGGCAGCATTTCAAAGAGGTTTTCTATCTTTACGCATTAATTTCTTTCGCTAATATGATATCAGAACTTTACTGTTCAATCTGTTTGCTCAGAATATTTGCTGTAAACTCCGCAAGGCTTTCCTCTTCTGTGCCAATTTTTTTATTGGCATTTTTAGATAAAAGAATTACCCCGCCGATTACATCTCCCTGCGAAATAATCGGACACATCGCTTCATATTCATAAGTGGATGCTTCATCCGATACTTTAATGTAATTTCCGGAATTTGCAGAGGCTGACACCCTTTCCCTGTTGATAATTGCCTTTTCCAAGTCCTTATGAATCGGTTTCTGCAGCAGTTCCTTCTTACCGCTTAACGAAACGGCAATAAAATGTTCACAGTCTGTTACCGCCGCAATCACACCGGACATCTGTGCTAAAACATCGACATACTGCTTCGCCAATTCGCCCATTTCAGCGATTGGCGAATATTTTTTTAAAATAATCTCTCCTTCTCTGTCCGTATAAATTTCTAACGAATCCGCCTCCCGGATTCTAAGGGTCCTACGAATCTCCTTTGGTATTACCACTCTTCCTAAATCATCTATTCGACGTACAATTCCTGTTGCTTTCATTTTACAGTTTTCCTCCATTTCTACTGTTACTTTCTTAATAATCTTATTTTCGTAATGAATTTGTAATAGTATTATCTGTAAAATGAACAATAATATACTTTCCAAATTGCGAAATGATTTTTTATAACGTTTTCAATTGTTGCCATTTTTTTATCCGGATTTTTAATGGCGCAGGCCGTTATAATGCCGAATATACAATATTCCGGATGACTTCGATATCGCGGAAACCATTGCCGCCGCATTTCTGGATAACGTAAATAATGGCAAGTTCTTCCTTTGGATCCATGCAGACATAACAACCAAGCCATCCATCCCATCCAAATTCTCCATTTGAGCCGAAACTGTCTGCGTGTGCCTCATCAATCATAACACGCATCAGATTTCCATACCCGTATCCTTTTAACTGTTCCCAGTCAAAAGATTTCAACTGCTGCTCATTCAAATGATTCTGGGTCATCCATTCAACTGTCTTGCGTCCTAAAATCCTTTTTCCCTGATATTCTCCCTTTGCCAGCATCATTTTAACAAACCTGGAATAATCCTCCACTGTAGAGACCAGACCTGCTCCACCGGATTCAAACGCCGGCTTTTTCAAATGCATATAGGATAATCCCAAATGCTGCCAGGTACAAGGTTCTAAGGATTTTGTTTCCGGCATATATTGGTAATTTTGACAAAAACGATTCTGTTTTTCCTCCGGTACATAAAAATCCGTATCCTTCATCCCCAACGGTTCAAAGATTGTCTCCTTTAAATACTCGCCGTAAGTCTTTTTCGACACTACCTCAATAACAGCGCCCAATACATCTGCGCAAAAACTGTAACACCATCTTTCTCCCGGTTGAAAAGCAAGCGGCTGCTGCCCGATTAAATTGGCCAAATCATACGTGGTAGTCGGCGTATCCTCTTCAAAAATTTTGCGGTAATATTCATCAATCATATCCTGCATTATTTTTCCTGCCGGAAAAGATGCATCCGGATAAACCACTCCGGCTGTCATATCTAATAAATCCTGAATAACAACCTCCCTCTCGACCGGAACCAGACCGTCCTCGGTCAGCACTTTCTGATTCCGAAACCCCGAAAGATATTTGCTGACCGGATCCGAAAGGGCAAGCAGCCCTTTTTCAACTAATGTCATAACAGCAACGGACGTAATGGGTTTGGTCATAGAATAGCATCGAAAAATGCTGTCCGGCGCCATTGGTATCTGCTTTTCCTTGTCCGCCTGTCCATATTCCTTGCGATACACGTCATTCCCCTTATGTATGACGCATACCGCGGCGCCTACAATGCCATCCGGATCTTTGCTGTTTTCTATTAAATTTGAAGAAATTGCATCGTCTAATGTTTTTAAAATCTGTTCGTTCATATTTCATCTCCACTTTGAGAACGTTTATGCCCGGAAAACCGACACTCCCGTTTATTTTTCACGCTACAGTTCTTTATTACAGGAAGATTTTCGCCTTCTGATACATCGGCTTCTTATCTCCATTCTTTATGTTATCATAATATGTGCAAAAAAAAAAACGAAAAAAATAGGAAAATTTTTGTTTTTTTATATTTATAGTATAACGATTTATTTTAGAGAGAAACTATTTATTATATGAAAAGAACATTAAAAAGATAGAAAGGAAGAATATTATGACACAACTTCAGGCATATGCCATCATGTTTTTTACAGGTGGTTTTTTATATTGCGGTATTGAACTGCTTGCCAGAGGGTATTCTCATATCTCCATGTTTTTAGCCGGCGGACTCTGCTTTATCTTAATCGGCGTCATCCAGTTTGTTTTAGGGGATTCCGCCTCCATTGTAAGCCAGATGATTTTTTGCGGCATTATGATTACCGGCATTGAGCTGGCATTTGGCATGATCGTCAACCGGCAGCTCCATTTAAATGTATGGGATTATTCAGGACAACAGTATAATTTTCAGGGACAGATTTGCCTGTTATACTCAAATCTCTGGTTTTTACTATCCTGTCCTGCCATACTTCTGCACGACTATATGGAATATCTTCTCCTTGGATACCAGATTCCGCATTATCGAATTTTCTGATTATTTCTGTGCGAACAAAAATTCACATAGTTCTCGTTCTTCTTCTGTATCACGACTGTTTAAAAAGGAGACAGTTCCCTTTTTTTCTGATTTCGTCAATTTCCCAGCTACCATCAGCCGACGGCGCATCTCTCTCGCCGTCCCATTTCCTCCGTCAAAGATAGCCACTTCGTGTCCTACCGTCTCTTCAATCATCTTTTTTGCAAAGGGATAATGCGTACATCCAAGCACAATAGAATCAATTGGTTCTTTACGGACCGGACGGAAAAGTTTTTCCAGATACGTTTTCAGCCGTTCTCCCTCCAGTTCGCCACGTTCAACAAATTCCATCAGCCCGGGACATGGCAGTGGAACGATACGTGCCTGATCTTCATACTGCTTCATTAGCTTTTGAAATTTTTCCTGCCGCAATGTCATTGGCGTCGCCATGACTACGACACGGGAATTTTGTTTATACAATACCGCTGGTTTAATCGCCGGCTCAATTCCTACAAGGGGCAGATCCGGAAATTTTTTTCTCAGAATGGCAACGGCAGCGCTTGTAGCCGTGTTACAGGCTACAACAACCGCCTTTGCGCCATGAGATAATAAAATATCAACATTCTCCAATGTCAGTCTTCTAACCTCTTCCAGAGATTTCGTACCATAAGGAGCATTTTGAGAATCCCCTAAATACAAATAATTCTCATTTGGCATGATCTTAACCAATTCACGAAGCAAACTGATGCCGCCTACCCCCGAATCAAATACACCGATTGGTTCTCTATTCTCCATCGTTTCAGTCCTTATCAATGATTTCTTTGTAGAATTCCGTATAATCCTTACGTCCTTCTTTCATTGCTGCAATCGCCGCACGTGGATGCTGATTCAAATGTCCTGTCAGCATATAAGGAATATCAAAGCCCCATTCTAAGCCCTCCTGATGCAACGCTACCATTTCTTTTTCAATAAATTGGACTACAGGAAACAACTTATATTTCGGATTTTTCAGAAAACCAAGTAGAAGTTCCATAGCGCAATTGCCTGCGCCTCGTCCCATACCGCTCATTGTAGCGTCCAGATAAGAAACCCCCTGCGCGCATGCTTCAATCGTATTTGCAAAAGCAAGCTGCTGGTTATTATGCGCATGCATACCGATATATTTACCATATTTTTCGCCGATCTCAAGATACTGGTCGGAAATCTTACGAATTTGTTCCGGAAACAGGGAACCGAAACTGTCCACAATATAAATCCCATCGACACAGCTCTTTCCCAGCATATCAAGCGCAGCAGCAATATCTGATTCTTTCGCATTGGAAATCGCCATAATATTGCAGGTTACCTCGTATCCTTTATTCTTGGCGTCCTCTACCATATCAATTGCAGCAGGCATCGTATTAACATAAGTAGCAACGCGAATCATATCCAGAGGACTCTCACTTCTGTCATGAATGTCCTCTTTATAGTTGCATCTTCCTACATCCGCCATAACCGATAGCTTTAAATCCGTATTATTCTCTCCGACCACCTCACGGATATGTTCATCTGACGCAAATTTCCACTTACCAAACTCACTTTCATGAAACATCTCTTTGTCCGCCCGGTAGCCAAACTCCATATAGTCCACGCCGGCCTTTACGTTTGCCTTATATAAATTTTTGATAAACTCATCCGTAAAGAAAAAGTCATTCACAAGACCTCCGTCTCGAATTGTTGCATCCAATACCTTGATATCCGGCCGATATGATAATAAATCTCCTTTTTGTGCCAATTTTCTTCCTCCATTTCTTCGCTCTGTAATGTATAGATTCGATACGTTATCATAAACCATATCGTTACCAGTATACTAAACTCTTTCACGTAATGCAACCGAAACCCCAAAAAGAGACTACACCTTAACGATGTAGTCTCTATCATTTTCTATACACCCAAAATGCCGTTTCCTGAATTTTGACTCCTAGCATATGCTAGGTGGGCAACCGCATATGCGAATCTGTCTTCCACTGCTAAGGAGGCTTGACATTATCGCAAAAATGTAGGAATCCCAATCAATTGGTGTAGGTTCAAAATATCAGGGGTTCTCGTACATCCCAGGCTTATTTTTATCTTAATTATAGTATATACCTTTTTGGCAAAAATACAACTAGAAAAATTTTGAAAATGATAAATTTATGGAAACAATTATTCAAATCCGTCAAAACATGTACATTCCTGAAAAGAAAATGAAAACGTAGTCCCCTCCTGCAAAACACTGTCGACTTCTATATCGCTGTTATGACGCAGGGCAATCTGCTTGGCAATCATCAGTCCAAGGCCGGTTCCCTTCTCGTTTTGACGCATTTTTGAAGTATAAAATTTTTCAAAAATATACCGTTGCTGTTCCTCGGAAATGCCAATCCCATAATCTCTGATCGAAACATGATACATTTCATCCTTCTTTAAAATACGGATCTCAACTCTGCCGTTCTCCCGGGAGAACTTTATGGCATTATCCACAATAATCATAAACATCTGACGTAATCTTCCATAATCGCCCATAATCATACAGGTGTCTTCTTCCGGAGTTTCAAAAGCAATCGTAATATTCCGTTCCTTGCCAATCACACGTCCTCTCCGTATCACATCCCTGAAAATCTGCACCAGGCTTACCGGCTCCATATCAATGACAAAATCAGGATTCTGCATTTTGGATAACGTAAATAAATCCCCAACAAGCCGATCCATTTCCCGACATTCCTGAAGCATACGGCGATACAACGTCTCCGCCTGTTCCTGCTCTTGTATCATCCCATCCGCCAGAGTTTCTGCATATCCGGATATGACCGTAATCGGCGTTCGAAGCTCATGGGAGACATTGGCAAAAAAGTCTCTTCTTGCCTGCTCCAAATCCTCTCTTTCCCTCTCTGCGCGCCTTAACTTAGCCGCCAAACGATCCAGGGAATGCTCCAAAATGCCAATCTGGGAATACGGTTTTTTAACCTGAATCTTAGAATAATCCCCTTTCGCCAGACTCCCCACTCTCTTACCAATCTTCTCAAGCGGCCTGGACAGATATTTTGAGAAAAAGATAGCTACAATATAAGAAATCAGAATCGCCGCCAATACGCTGAGCGTAATTAAATATTTCCCTTCGCTGATTCCCATTGTCTGTCTGTCTATCATAGACACCATCAGAACAGCTCCGCAAACCTCTTTACTTTTTATGTGTTGAATGGGTACGGCTACGCTTAATGTTGTCATGCCATATGTATTGTCAAAACTGGAATTAGAAGCAATTTTCCCACTATACGCCTTTTTTAATACCTCGTAGGTTTCTTTTGATAAATTGTCCCGATCTGCATCCGCATTGACAAAGCCCGCCTCCAGAGGTTCATTTGCACTTTCCTTGGCTACAATCCATACGTCCGTATTTTCCGCGCGTTCCATTTCATCAATATAGACGCTATATTTTTGAAAAAGCGTTTCCTTTTGTTTATTTTCAAAATTTGCTACACGCTTTGAGATAATTTTCCCCTGACGTGTCAAAAGTTTTGTATAAGAATTGACGTAATTTTTCTGATATAACGATACAAAGATACAGCCAATCAATCCGCCGGTAAGCGCAAGCACAAATGCAAATGAGGTAAAAATGTGCAGTACTACATCATTCCGCTGGATATACCGCCACAATCTGATTCTTACATTCCCTTTGTTCGCCATCCGTCAAGCACCCTTTCTCCACCGAAAAACTATCTTAAATACTCTCTTCATTAATCTCAAATTTATATCCTACGCCCCATATTGTTTTTATAGACCAGTTGGGATGTTCCATGGTATCTAATTTTGCCCGCAAACGCTTAATATGGGAATCTACCGTTCTGCTGTCTCCATAATAATCATATCCCCACAAACTGTCTAACAGGTTATCTCTTGTAAAAACCTTATTTGGATTGGACGCAAATGTCCACATCGTCTCAATCTCTTTTTTTGTAAGAGGAATCCTTTTTCCATCAATGCAAAAGGAATATTCTTCCAAATTGACAATCATATTGCTAATCTTCACTACATTGCCATCTTCCGCCCCTTCTCCGGAACGGTTAATCCGGCGAAGTACGGCGCGCAGCCTTGCCATAACCTCATTCGGGCTAAACGGCTTAACAATATAGTCGTCTGCTCCGATATCCAATCCCATAATCTTATCAAAATCTTCTCCCCGCGCCGTAATCAGAATAATCGGTACGCTTGATTTTTTACGGATACTACGGCATACCTCATATCCGTCCTTAAACGGCATCATAACATCTAAAAGAATCGCTGCCGGTAAATATTCCTCATACATACGCTCTGCTTCTACTCCGTCCTTAGCCACAATCGGCTCGTATCCCTCTTTCTTAACGTATGTAGTCAGGATATCAATAATATTCTGATTATCATCTGCAATTAAAATATACTCCATCCGATAATTTCCTCGCTTTCCTGAACCATTGAACCGATATCTCTTCACTTCATGGTAACAACAATATATGATCTTTATCATACCGTAAGCTATCATAAATTTATGTCAAAAAAAAGATTTTTTTGACAAGTTTCTGCCATCAGAGTATTTTACAATAAATATAATTTCCGTTATAATAAATTATATAACATGTATGATCAAATACGAGAATGGAGTTTTGATGAAGAATAAAAAATTACAACTTTTTTTGGGAAGTATGATACTGCTTCTCATTTTTGCGCCGGCAAAGACAAGTTCGGCTGCTAAAACAAAAACGGCTATAAAGAAAACGGCAGTACAAACTTCTCTGAAAGCCTCTGTGCGTTCCCTGCGCTTAAAGCAGAAGAAGTTTGCATGCGACGCCCATATCGAAAAACACCCAAGGAATATCTTCCAGGACGATAGCGAGATCTTATCTATATCGGATCTCCCAAAAGACTGTAACATTTCCTTTCGAAGCAACAATCCTTCTGTCCTCTCTGTAGAACAGGAGACAGATACCACATGCCGGTATACGGGTATCCGCTCGGGGACTGCTAAAATTATCATAAAAATATCAAGGAGCCCTTTTTTCTTTTTTGAAGAAAAAAGAACTTTAAGAGCCAGAATTACCGTTTCCCCTCATGCGGCGAGTATTATGTTCCATCAATCCGTACGCAAGATAAGAAAGGGGCAAAAGGCTAAATTATCTGTAACAATCCGGCCAAGCATCACAAAAGAAAGACCGATATTCTGGTCTCTAAACCCCAAAATCGTATCCATTGGAAAGCGTGGTGTGATTCACGGGAAAAAAATCGGCAGCACATACGTTATGGCACGGATTGCAAACGGTAAAACTGCCCGGTGTAAAATCATTGTACGAAAGAAAAAGAAAAATACGGACAATAATTTACAGATAAATCATTAACCAAATCCTTTTCATAAAACAATGGAGCGGTATACCAACAGTTGGCGTACCGCTCCATTGTTCTCATTTTCTATATCGTGTTACATTCCCATTTATTATATCATTCTTTTTCCCTATACGAAAGTTTCCATATCCTTAATGATAATCCCTGATACCGGAGGACAAGTGACATGAATAAAACCATTATCTACTGCGTATGTCTGTGTTTCCTCCGAATAGCCTCCCCTGTTTGTAGTAAACAGGCTTGCCATACGCTGCTGACTTATCACGCCAAGTCTCCATACCGGTATATCCACCTGACGCTCTTCCTCACTGCGGTTAATAACGACTACTGCTCTTTCTTTATCGTTAAAACGGCCATAGCTGATCAGATTATATTCTCCTAACAAAAATAAAATAGAGCCGGTCTTAAAAACCTGATAATCCTTATGAATCTTTATCAGCGCCTTATGGTAGGCAATCAGTTCTTTATCCTCATGTCCCCAAGGATATGTACGGCGGTTATCCGGATCCGTCCAGCCGCACATACCTGCTTCATCTCCATAATAAATGGTTGGCGCTCCCGGCCATGTCATTTGGATCATGACCGCCTGGCGGAATACCGCCTTATCAATACCGATGCCTGCCGCCTCAGCTCCACGGCTGTTCGTACGCCCAACCTGACTGTTCGTACGCGTTAAAAAACGAGAATGATCATGATTGGATAATTCATTCATCGCTACATGCAGCGACTGTGTACAAAAACGCGTCATATAATGGCGCATGGAACCAAAGAAAGCATCTGCATTTCCCTTCATATCATCACGGTATTCATCACTATGCTTCTCTACACCGGTCAAAAACCATGTAATCGGCTCCATAAAAGCATCATAATTCATAACGGTATCCCATTGATCGCCCTGCAGCCACTCGGTTGGATCTCCATAGTGCTCCGCCAGAATCAGGGCGTTAGGATTGGCTTCTTTTACATTTTTACGAAATTCCTTCCAGAAATAGTGATTATATTCGCCGGAGTATCCCAAATCTGCAGCAACGTCCAACCGCCAGCCATCGGCATTAAACGGCGGAGACACCCACTTTCTTGCAATATACATGATATAGTGAAAAAGCTCAGAAGATTCTTCATAGTTTAACTTGGGCAGGGTATCGTGTCCCCACCATCCATCATAATACGTATTATACGGCCACATTTCTTCCCAAAATTTAAAATAGCTCCGATACGGGCTGTCTGACGATACAAACGCACCTTTCGCATAACCGGGAGCATCCTCATAAATGCACTCTCTGTCGAGCCATTTATTAAACGAACCGCAATGATTAAAAACGCCGTCCAGAATAACGCGCATACCGCGCCGATGCACTTCTTCAACAAATTCAATAAAAAGCTGGTTACTTGCCTCCAGATTTTCTCTGTCCGTCACGCGGCAGATATAACGTGTTGCCGATTTATTCGGATGTTCCGGATCAAACTGCCAGTTACCATATTCATCCCGTTTTAGAAATTCGCCTTCCTCCTTTACGATTTTTCCAATATGCGGATCCACATAATCATAATCCTGAATATCGTATTTATGATTCGATGGCGAAACAAAAATCGGATTCAAATAGATAACTTCTACTCCTAAATCCTGTAAATAATCTAACTTCTGCATAATTCCGGCAATATCGCCGCCGTAAAATTCACGAACTCCCATTTCCGCAGGATACTTATTCCAATCCGTTACTTTAGACGTTCCTTCCCCAATATAAAAATACTCATTATCCTCTACATCATTTCCGGTATCGCCATTATAAAAACGATCGGTATAAATCTGATAAAAAATGGCGCCCTTTGCCCATTCCGGCGTAGAAAAAGATGGGGTAATCCAAAAATTATAATGGTTCTCAACACTGGCGCAAACGCCAACGCTATTATAATAGCAGACAAACGGTCCGCAATGGACTTCAAAATAATACTCCACACGACTGATTCCTAAATGGATTTCCGCCTCATAATAATCAAATGTTCTATCGCTGGATACCTTCGACATGATCTGGCTGTTGCCGTCAAAGATCAAATATACTTCATCTATATTTTCCCTTCCTGCGCGAAAACGTATTTTTACATTCTCATTAGCTTTCGGCTCCGGCGGTATTCGATAACTCTCCGTACCATCACTAAACAACGCCTGTGGATTAAAAATTACCGTAAGATTATCTAGATATACCTGTGTTTTCATGGACTTGGACATCTGATGCCACTGCATATTAAGATTCATCTGTTATTTCCCTCCACTTCCTTGCATCTTCTCCTCAGCATAAGCAAGCAGCCATTTTTTTTGATTTTTCTCCGGATGTTCCAATACATATTCTAATATAAGCGTTAAAATATTGCCAATCTCCGGTCCGGGCTGTATCCCAAGTTCTATCAAATCCCTTCCGGTTACTGCAAGATCCTTTAACTCCAGAGCCGCTTTGGAAGCCATAACCTCCTCCCAAAGCAAAACTGCCTGATTGATGCGGTCAACCTTTTCTGCAACAGTTTGAGGATTCTGTGACAGTATATCACTATATTGTACAAAAAACAACAATGGCATCAAATCTCTTCCGATTTTTGACACAGCTTTGCGCATCGATTTTAACTGGCGGCCAAAGCTATAATCATGCCAACGGATTAAACGTTTGACCAAAGCTATGGATTCATTGTCAAAAGTCAGGCGTTTCATGATTTTAGAAGCTATTTTTTCGCTGACGGACGGATGCCCATAAAAATGTCCTATCCCCTGCTCATCCACCGTCATCGTTTCCAGCTTCCCTGTATCATGCAGCAGCATAGTCATACAAAGAATCTTATGTTGTTTCCCGGTTAATGCTTTCAACCATTCTCTGAGATGGTTAACTGCCTCCTCCGCTATTGCCGTATCAGAAATCATTTCCCGAAAAACTTCCTCAGCCTTTCCGTAAAAAAAAGCATTGATAACTTCTACGCTGCGGATTGTATGCTCCCCAGCCGTATAAATATGATGCGGATTTTTCTGCTCCAGACACATCATGCGGTCCAACTCCGGCAAAAACATCTGTGTCATTCCTGTCCGATATGCCACGCGCAGTTTGCCGGCATTCTTGGAAATTAGCAGTTTGGTAAGCTCTACCCGTATCCTTTCTGCGCTGATTTGTTTCAGATGTACCGCTCTCTCAATAATTGCCTGTTCTGTTTTTTCCTCTATGTCAAAACCGAGCTGTCCTGAAAATCGGACAGCTCGTAACATTCGAAGTGCATCTTCATCAAATCTCTCCCCTGGATCCCCAACGCATCGAATCACTCGCCTCTCCAAATCGCGAATCCCTTCAAACTCATCCACCAAACCTCTGGTGTCATTATACGCCATGGCATTGATGGTAAAATCCCTGCGTTCTAAATCCAATTTCAGATTTTTCGTATATTCTACACTTTTCGGATGACGGCTATCTTCATATTCCCCGTCAATCCGATAGGTAGTCACTTCATAAGCAATATGGTTCAACATAACCGTCACGGTTCCATGTTGAATTCCTGTATCAATGGTTCTGCGAAACAGCCGTTTTACTTCCTCCGGCTTTGCAGAAGTAGTAATATCCCAGTCCTGTGGCTTTCTTCCCAGAATAGTATCACGCACGCATCCGCCTACCGCATATGCCTCATGACCCGCTTCCTCTAACGTATGAATAATGAAAGATACCGCTTGAGGTAATTCTATTCTCCCCGTTTCCATAAAACCTCGCTCCTGCATATCACTTTCCGCTCTATATGAACGGTTAATTCTTATATTTTTCCAAAACAGAAACCCTGTCCAACTCTTCCCAGGGAAGTTTCAGATCGTTTCGTCCAAAATGTCCATATGCCGCTGTCTGCTTATAGATTGGCCGTCTGAGATTTAACATCCGGATAATGCCTGCAGGACGAAGATCAAAGTTTTCCCTGATGATTTCAACCAACCGGCTGTCAGATACGCTTCCGGTTCCAAAGGTATCCACCATGACAGATGTTGGCTGTGCTACGCCGATAGCATAGGATAACTGGATTTCACAACGCTTTGCCAGACCTGCCGCAACAATATTTTTTGCAACGTATCGCGCCGCATATGCTGCGCTGCGATCCACTTTCGTACAATCCTTTCCGGAAAATGCGCCCCCGCCATGCCGCGCATAACCGCCATATGTATCGACGATAATCTTACGGCCTGTCAGACCACTGTCGCCATTTGGTCCTCCAATCACAAAGCGTCCCGTCGGATTGATAAAGATTCGGGTATCCTCATCTACCAATTCTTCCGGAAGCACCGCATCTATAACATATTTTTTAATATCAGCATAAATCTGTTCCTGCGATATTTCCTTTGCATGCTGTGAAGAGATAACCACTGCATTGATATGAATCGGTTTTCCTGTTTCATCATACTCCACGGTAACCTGGCTTTTTCCATCTGCGCGCAGATACGGAAGCGTCCCATCTTTGCGAACTTCTGTCAGTTTCTTTGTCAGTTTATGAGCAAGTGCAATCGGATATGGCATATACTCTTCTGTCTCGTCTGTGGCATAACCAAACATCATACCCTGGTCGCCCGCGCCAATCGCTTCAATCTCTTCCTCTGACATCGTCTTTTCCTTTGCTTCCAAAGCCTTGTCCACTCCCATTGCAATATCAGCCGACTGGCTGTCCAACAAAATTTTCACTTCACAAGTGTTGCAGTCAAAGCCTTTCTCCGGGTCATCATAACCAATGGCACGGATGGTATCCCGTACTATCTGCTCATAATCCACCTTTGCTTTTGTCGTAATTTCTCCCATTACCATTACAAAATCTGTTGTAATAACTGTTTCACATGCCACACGGCTCATCGGATCCTGCTCCATCAGAGCGTCTAAAATCGCATCTGAAATATTGTCGCAAATTTTATCCGGATGTCCCTCCGTAACAGATTCTGATGTAAATAAACGTTTCTCCATAGTTAACCTCATTTCTGCGCTGCTTCTGCGCATAACCGATGTTTGTGACAAGCAGCGCACAGACACAAACTCGTCGAGCGGAGGGGAAAGCCGCTCTTTCTTCTTTCTCTGCAAGTTAAAAATCCACCTTATCGATACGATAAGATGGATTGGAACATGCTTTACCCATTCCTCTTATTGATCGATTTCTCGCTGAGATTGGCACCTTCCATTCGCAATGGGGTTGCCGTGGTTTCACAGAGCCTTCACTCTCCACCACTCTGAATAAGAGTTACCTGTATTATCATAGCTCTACAGATGGAATCTGTCAATAGGTGTTTTCGTTATTTTCGGTTCGCCGGTTCTAAGCGGACAGATTTGCCGCGAATTTTTGCATGTTTCATCGCCTCAATCACTTCAGACGCATACTCTCTTGGCACTTCCACAAAAGTATAATTGTCATACAAGTCAATGGTACCGACCAAATCGCCTTCCATCCCGGACTCTCCGGCAATTGCACCAAGAATATCGCCAATCCGGATTTTTTGCTTTTTGCCAATATTGATAAAGAGACGTACCATCCCCGGTTCTGCTCCGGTATCTCCAAATTCTTCCTCCGGCGTCTCAGAAGGATTCTCTCCCATCTGCAGCATTAAAAGCGCTGCTGCCATTTCCAGGGAAGAATAATCCTTTTCGTCCAGATGTTCCTCCAGAATATCTAACATTTTTCCAAGATTTTCCGTCTCAATCAGGTTTCCGGCCAAATCCAGAATTTTTTCCGCTTTAATATCTGTTACATCTGCCACCGAAGGAATAGGCTGTCTCCTGATTTTTGTTTTACAGTAACGTTGAATATCCTTTAACTTATAGATTTCCCTTCCAACCACCAGAGTAAAGGCTTTGCCGCTTTTTCCGGCGCGTCCTGTCCTTCCAATACGATGTACATAGTATTCATCATCCTGCGGTACGTCATAATTGAATACCGCCTCCACATCATCTACATCAATCCCGCGCGCCGCTACGTCGGTTGCCACCAGAATCTCTGTCTTCCCATTTCGAAAGCCGTTCATGACGCGATCTCTCTGCGACTGCTTCATGTCACCATGCAGCCCTGCCGCAAAATATCCTCTGCCTTTCAGATCCTCAACCAGTTCATCTACTTTCTTCTTCGTATTGCAAAAAACAAGTGACAGCCTTGGATCATACATGTCCAATAATCTGGACAATACTTCGCTCTTCTTTCTCGGATTGACTTCATAATAGAACTGATCAATTTTAGGAACCGTCAGCTCCTTTTTGACAACTTTGACCATTTCCGGCTGATGCAGATACCGTCTGGCAATTTCCAGAATCGGTTTTGGCATAGTTGCCGAAAACAACAATGTCTGCCGCACTTCAGGCAGTCTGTTCAGCACAGTCTCAATATCCTCCCGAAATCCCATATTTAACATTTCATCTGCCTCGTCTAGCACAACCGTTCCAACCTGATCCAGTTTCAGCGTATGACGATTGATGTGATCAATCACACGGCCCGGCGTCCCAATAACCACCTGCACGCCGCCTTTCAGGGAACGAATCTGCTTTGAGATCTCCTGACCTCCATATACCGGCAGCACTTTAATTCCATGCATAAATTTTGCCAGCTTTCGTATCTCATCCGCAGACTGGATTGCAAGTTCACGCGTTGGGCAAAGCACAATTGCCTGTAATTTTTTATTATGGGAATCTACCCGCTGCAGCATCGGAATCCCAAAGGCAGCCGTCTTGCCGGTACCTGTCTGTGCCTGTCCAATCATATCCCTGCCTTCCATTGCAATAGGAATTGATTTTTCCTGAATCGGGCTTGCCTGCTCAAACCCCATCTCTGTAACTGCCCTTAATAGCCTTGGGTCAAGACATAATTCTTCAAAATTCTTCAACTTTTCTCCTCGTCTTTCAATTCATTATTTACTACCTGCCACGCCTTGCCAAAATTTACATCACGAAACAATGCGGCAAGCCCCGTAATCTGCTTTAATCTCAAAATCTCATCCCTATCCATTCCCAGATGTTTTGAAATCCATGCGTCAGACCGGCCCAACTCATGCAGTTCATTGATAATATTACTCATTAAATCGACATCATGAGAACCCCTCGCCCGATTATGGCGGATCGTGCTTGCCATACGGCAATCCAAAGACTTGTCAATAACGGAAACCGGCAGTTTACCGCCCTCCCTCTCATAAATATCCGGATACTCTAACATGACCCGATACCGATGAAAACCATCCACAATAATATATCGGTCGCTTTCCGCCTGATAATAACATACGATTGGCATCGTATAGCCATCCTCCCGAATGCTGTCATACAAAAGCTTCATCTCCGGCGGAGCAACTGTATTGGGATTATATGTATTTGGCTCTATTTTTTCGATTGGCACAGAAATAATCTGATATACCGGACTATGAAATTCCATCTTTACTCACAACCTTACTGTATTTTTCTTTGAGGAATCTTACATTTTCCCGCTGTGTTTTGCTTGGACTAAATCCCATAAAACGACAAATATGATCATTTTTTAAAATACAGAAACACATACGTTTCCAACTTGGGATATCCTTTGTGGATTTGATATCATCCGTATGATCTGGAATTTTATCCAGAAAGACAACTCTTGAATTTTTCATTACCGTATAATTGGAAACCCCATTTCGCCGGATTCGATAACCATGTTCCTCAAGTTCCTGTATGGTCTCCTCTTCTAAGCCTCCTCCCACATTATGCCAGAAATAAATTGATGTTTGAAACTTTTTAATATAATTTTCCCGCAGCCTTGCCGGAAGAGTAGCAAGCAGAAAACGGGTATAGGATTCCCAGGTATGTCCCTCCGGCAAGGTAATGTTCCGATACCCCATCGCCTTTGTCTTGCCGTAAATTGCGGTAAAATTCGCACCTCTGACCCGTCCAATCAGTTTGACCCATATTTCCGGATCAATGACACGATATAAATTTAAACTGTCTTTGGCATAATCGTTAAACGGCGAAGCAACCCGCATCTGATCCGGCGCAAGCCCCGCTTTGTAATACAGATCATACAAACCGTTATAATCATACTGGAAAAGATAGTTTGCATGCCAAACATCTGCAGAAGACCAGTCATAGATAGGCGACGCGCACCAGACGTCTTTAAACTGCCTGCTGATCCAGCAAGTCCCATTATAACCATATTTCTTGTTCATAATACTGCTATAGCGCTGACGGGACTCATCCGCCCGTACGCCTAACAGGCAGACCGTTTTTTGATTCCCATGGGAAATGCGGTACCATCTGCCAAATTGTTTTGCCAAATCTTCCTGATGCATTTTATAGTGATACGTTGTGATAGGATTGTTTTCCAAATTTACAACATACGGACGCTCTGGCATAGGACGCACCCATATATCTGCTTTTGTATCATCCCAAGGATACCAGTACATTTCATAATTGCTTAACGCTGTTCTGGTCGCCATGGGCAGACACACCCAATAGGGTTCCACTTCATTTTCAATACGCGTAAATGTTCTTTCCACATATTCTGTTGTCAACGTATACTGCGCCTCGAAATCCTGATGAAATACCCCAATCCGCCTATCCGGATAATATTTTTTTTGAAAATCCAATACCAGATTCAGGAGCAGTCCGCTATCTTTTCCACCGGAAAAAGAAACAAAAATATTGCGGAACTCACGAAAGAGGAAATGCAGTCTCTGTTGCAGCGCCTCATATACATTCAGAGATAACTCTTTCTTCTCCATACACTTTCCTCCAAACCAAAAAATTACCAATAATTTCCATATTTGTAAATTATTGGTAATTTTATCATATAATTTTAAACAATTCAACTTTTGCATTTCCTGTTCATGTACTGCTGCTTTGCCTGCAATTATTTGGAGATTTCCTGTATCAGGTAATCATAAGCTGCTTTTGTCTGGTTATCCACTTTCTTCCGACCATCCGGCAGCTCTGTCACTTCCTTAGAGAGTTCAACAGGAATATCCGGCGTCAGCCCTTTCCCGTGAATATTTCTTCCTTTTGGAGTATAATACTTCGCAGTTGTCATCTTAACGGCAGAGCCATCCCCCAGTTCAAATAAGCCCTGCACAATGCCCTTTCCAAAAGTTGTCGTACCAATCAGTTTCCCCGCCTGGTCATCCTGAATGGCTCCTGCAAACACTTCCGATGCGCTGGCAGAATTACCGTTTACCAGTACCGCAAGCGGTTTCTCAAAGCAGCCGTCATCTTCTGCATAATACTCCTGTTTCTGTCCGCTTTTATCTTTACTATAAACCACAAGGCCTTTTGGCAGCATGGTGTCAAGCATCTCAACTGCTGAATCTAACAGTCCGCCGCCATTATCTCTTAAATCGATGATCAATGCCTGCATTTTCTCTTCTTCCAGCTTATGAATTGCATTCTCAAATTGTTTCGGGGTTACCGCTTCAAAACCGGTTACCTGTATATATCCGATTTTGCTGTCCAACATCTGATATCCCACGGTATCCTCTTCAATTTTGTCCCGGGTAACCGAAATATCCATCTGCTCTTTATTTCTTATAATCGTTAAAGTGACCTTTGAACCCTGCTTCCCTTTTACCAGAGCCTGCACCTTTGATATCTCTTCGCCGGTTACTTCCTTGCCGTCGACTGCATATATAATATCGCCGGCTTTTACTCCCGCCTTTTCACAGGGGCTGTTTTTCATCGGCTTTACGATAGTAATAATCCCCGTCGCAGTATCTGCAGAAATATAAGCGCCAATGCCGCAATAAATACCATCTGTTTTTTCCATAATCTCCCTGTACTCATCAGCGGTATAATAAGCTGCATATTCATCTCCAAGACCATTTATGACTCCTTTGTATACGGAATCTGCCATCTTTTCATCATTAATCTCATCCAGGAAGTACTCGTCAATATAACCTTCCAACAAATTCACTTTTTCATTGATCTTTTGCCGCAATGCAACATGGCTGTTGGAAACGCCGCCTAGCACCTGCGTCAAATCCAATACTCCTGCATTGCCCATAGCCAATGTAAGAAGAACAAGCGCCAACAGGCATCCCGATACTCCCATTAAAAGTCCTTTTATAAAATTTTTGTTTTTCATATAAGCCCTTCCATCTTCATTGATAAAATATGAGAAATCCTTTTATCTTGATACATAATTCAGCGGATCCGCATAACTACCATTTGCATAAATTGCAAAATGCAGATGTGGTCCGGTTGAGACTCCGGTATTCCCGGACAACGCAATTTTTTGCCCTTTGGATACTTTTGTTCCAACGCCTACCAGACGTTTTGAACAATGCATATAATATGAATATACTCCATTTCCGTGAGAAATCGCAATATAATTCCCGGCAGAAGACGAATATGTTGACGTTACAACGGTTCCGCTTTTTGTCGCAAGGACACTGCTTCCAGACGGAACAGAAATATCAATTCCTTTATGATAGGAGCTTGCACCGGCCGTTGGAGCATTTCGATAGCCAAAGTAAGAAGTAATCCTGCCAGATACAGATAACGGCCATCCATATCCCCCCACGGTAACCGTATGTCTCGTTATATTATTGTTTGTACCGGAATTATGGGTATTTTTGGAAGAATCTGTCGTTGACTGTGATTTGTTCTTTTGTGCCGCCTGCTTTTTTTTCTCAGCATCTTCCGCCTGTTTCCTCTGTTCCTCCATTAACTGTTCCAATGACTCTTCCTGTTGCTTTAACAAGCTGTGGTTCCTGTTTAGCTGGCTTGTTTTATCGTCTGCCAATAGCTGATACCGACTCAACTCTGCCGTCTTTTTTTCTACTAATGTATTTACCGAATTTTGCTCTAACTGCAGACTATCCCGCAGTTCCGCAAGCCTGGTCAGTTTTTCATTTAACTGTTTCTTCGACTTGACCAGTTTTTCGCATACCTTCTGATAGTTTTTGAACATCTGCCTGTCATAACCGGTCACCTTACTCACATATTCCGCACGGTTAAATAAATCCGACAGGCTGTCGGCTCCAAATAAAATCTCCAGATAGCCTGTATTTCCATTCTCATATATGTATTTTATGCGTCTGCTCATTGTATCATACTGCTTTTTCTTATCCGCTTTCGCTTTCTTTTCTTCCTTCCGCAGGATACGAATCCGCACTTTAACCTTACTCCGTTCCTCCTGATTCCGTCCTATTTTTTCCGACAGATTCGTCAGTTTTTCATCCATGATCTGTATATAATCGACAACATTGTCCTTCTTTGCTTCTATTGCTGCAATTTCACTTTCCAACTGCTTTTTTTCCTGTTCCAATGACTGCTTTTCCTTATTGGCATCCTGAATTTCACTTTCCATACTTTTTCCCGCATATACATTTTTAAAATTTTCCTTTGAAATATGTGGCAAAATTTCCGGAAAACTGCCGCTTCCAATCAAACAGGCTCCAATTGCCCATGCCATTGCCATGCAAATTATCTTTTTCTTCATCCCATTACCTCACTAAATGTTTACGTACTGACATTGCGCTTCCTGCAAATCCAATCCCTACGCCGACTAATAATGACATCGGTATCAATACACGAAACTCTTCGGATGCCCCGACAAAGGTAAGCCACTGCGACAATGCAGAAAAGTGCGTCAATATAAAATCAATTAATTTTTCATAGACAAACCAGAACACAACCAACGGAACAACCGCCCCTATCATGCCAATAAATATTCCTTCTATAATAAATGGCATTTTTACAAAGGTTTCCGTTGCGCCGATATATTGCATAATAGAAATCTCATCCTTACGCACCCGGATACCCGCAGCAACAGCCGAACTAATCAGAAAAACCGATACCAGAATCAGCAGAAGAATAATCGTTGCCGAAATATATGCAATCAACGCGTTAAAACTGCTCAAGCCATCGGCTACCGTGTTGGAACTATTGACTTTCCTGACGCCATCTATATCCTGTATGGCCCGGACGATGTTTTCCTGATTTGACACATCTGTCAGATATACTTCATAAGAAGCAGAATCCTTTAACGGATTTTCCTCGCCAAACGTATCCTCCAATTCTCCGCCCTCTGCATTCATTTCCTTCTGAAATTTTTTCCATGCTTCCTCAGCAGACACATAGGTAACTTTATCAACGGTCTTATATGCACGGATCTCTCTGCCGATTTGGTCAATCTGTTCCTGCGAAATACCTGCATCAAAGAAAACAGTAACCCCCACAGAACTTTCCGCGTTGTAAACCATATGCTCAAAATTGCTGATGATGGCATAGAACAGACCTAACAGGAATAAACAGATTGCAATCGTGCCGATGGCAGCCAGAGAAAACAATCTGTTCTGCCATATGCTCTTGATCCCCTGTTTCAGGCCATACTGAAATGTCTTCACTGTACATACCCTCCCTGTGCTTCATCCTTTATTAAATTACCATTATTTAAGGTTATGACTCTTTTTTGCATTCTATTTACAATCTCATTGTTATGAGTAACAACTACGACTGTAGTTCCCAGTTTGTTCATTTCGTCTAATAGTCCCATGATTTCCCATGAGTTTTCAGGATCCAAATTTCCGGTCGGCTCGTCAGCGAGTAAAATCCCCGGTCGGTTTACCATAGCCCTGGCAATCGCTACGCGCTGCTGTTCCCCGCCTGACAGTTCTTTGGGATACGCCTTGCTTTTCTGAGCTAATCCAACCATTTCCAACATAATGGAAACATTTCTTTTCATACGTTCATTTTCAACGCCAATGACCCGCTGTGCCAGCGCAACATTTTCATATACATTGCGATCCTCTAACAGGCGGAACTCCTGGAATACTACCCCTAAGGTACGTCGATAATACGGCAGTTCTTTTCGTTTCAGCTTATCTAAACGTTTCTGGGATACTATAATATTCCCCGAAGATACCGGCACCTCGCCTAACAATGTTTTAATAAAAGTAGATTTGCCAGAACCGCTGCAGCCCACCACGAATACAAATTCGCCTTTTTCCACTGAAAGACTGACTTCCCTTAGTGCTTCCGTCCCCTTCGAATAACGGACGGTAACATCCTGCAGACGGATCAAAGTTTCCTGTTTGCTCATTTTAATCTCCATTCCGGAACGTTGATGCGACGGACTGATGAGAAATTGGCAAAGATGGATTCTCATCGGTCGTCAGGGCTATTTGCGACGCCCCAACACAAATAGCCAAAACGAGCGTACGCTCAATTGTGCAAAATAAGCTATCACGCTTATTTTGCAATCTATTTTTCCTTCCACAAAGAATGTGCGCAGACATCCCTCTGTTCTGCCCACGCACAGTACTAATATTCAAAGTTTTCCATATATTTCATATATTTTACTACCATTAAAGCAATTTTAAAGGTAATGGCATCATCAAATACCCGCAAATCTAAACCTGTACTTTTTTGCAATTTATCTAAGCGATAAACCAATGTATTTCTGTGAATATATAACTGTCTTGAAGTTTCGGAAACATTCAGGCTGTTTTCAAAGAACTTATTAATCGTGGCAATGGTCTCATCATCAAATTCATCCGGAGATCTATCGCCAAAAATCTCTTTGATAAACATTTTGCAAAGCGGCATCGGGAGCTGATAAATCAGCCTTCCAATCCCCAGACTGCTATACGCAATCACATTACGGTCACTATAGAAGATTTTTCCTACATCCAATGCCATTTTTGCTTCTTTGTATGAGCGGGAAACATCCTTAATTTCCCGAACCATTGTCCCGTAAGCTACATGAACGGTTGTCATTGCCTCTGTATTGAGCATATCCAAAATCACTCTGGCCGTCTTTTCCATATCGTTGTAATCTTCATCTTCTTCAACTTCTTTTACCAGAATAATATTTTTCTCATCAACCTGCGTAATAAAATCTTTTTTCTTCCCTGCAAAAAGTCCCTTGACCGTTTCCAGGGCGCCGGTATCCTTTTCGTTTTTTGTCTCAATCAAAAATACAACACGCCGCACGCTCGTTTCAATATGCAGTTTTTTTGCGCGATTATAAATATCGACCAGTAAAAGATTATCCAATAACAGGTTTTTAATAAAGTTGTCTTTGTCATAACGCTCTTTATAAGCAACCAAAAGATTTTTTATCTGAAATGCCGCAAGCTTACCAACCATATATACATCATCACTATCGCCCTTGGCTAAAATCACATATTCTAACTGGTGTTCGTCCGATACCTTAAAGAACTGATATCCCTGTAATACCTGACTATCTGCCGGAGAGTCTACAAATGCCATGACAGCTTCTTCATATTCTTCCACATTATTAATCGTAGTTGCAAGCGCTTTGCCTTCAATGTCCATTACACAAATATCCACTCGCGTAATATTTTTCAAACCATCTATCGTTGTCTGCAATACCTGATTTGATATCATATCATCCCTCCTGTCATATCCACATTTTTCCCATATTATAATATATCTTAACATTATATCATACAAATGTAAATATTGAATCCACCCCATAGAAATAATTTTCTGCACTTTTTTTCGATAATAAATATCTACGGATATAAATATTTTTCACGCAAAAAGGGTACCCGCCAACAGGCAGTACCCTTTTTGATATCATATCGTAATTCTTACAATCAGCATTTACTAGTTTGTAATAGTAACCTCGGATTCCTTATCAAATACATGAATCTTACTTGTATCCAGTGCAAGCTTAATTGTATCTCCCGGACGTGCAGTGGTACGCGGGTTAACGCGAACCGTAATGTCATGACCTTCTACTGTGAAGTATAAGAATACCTCTGCACCAAGCATTTCATATACCTTAACAGTAGCTTCCAGAATGTTATCCGTACCTGCATTGATAAAGAGCTCTTCATCTTTAATATCCTCCGGACGGATACCTAATACAACTTCCTTACCTACAAATCCTCCCTCAATGATCTTCTCTGCTTTGTTCTCAGGAAGCTTGATAGCATAGGAACCAAACTGAAGTTTTACATCATTTCCATCCTGAACTGCTTTACAATCAATAAAGTTCATCTGAGGAGATCCAATAAATCCTGCAACGAAGATGTTGCAAGGCTTTGTATAAAGATCAATCGGAGTTGCCACCTGCTGCATAACGCCATCTTTCATAACAACAATACGTGTACCAAGCGTAAGAGCCTCTGTCTGATCATGCGTTACGTAAATAATAGTTGCTTCCAGGCTCTGATGAATCTTGGAAATCTCAATACGCATCTGTACACGAAGCTTTGCGTCCAGATTAGATAAAGGCTCATCCATAAGGAATACCTTCGGATTACGCACAATGGCACGCCCCATTGCCACACGCTGTCTCTGACCGCCGGATAAAGCCTTTGGCTTACGATCCAACAATGACTCAATATCAAGAATCTTGGCAGCTTCCTTAACCAGCTTATCAATCTTCTCCTTTGGCGTCTTCCTTAACTTGAGGCCAAAAGCCATATTATCATAAACTGTCATATGAGGATAAAGCGCGTAGTTCTGGAATACCATCGCAATATCCCGATCCTTTGGCTCTACGTCATTTACCATGTTGTTGCCAATCCACAATTCGCCTTCTGTAATCTCTTCCAAGCCGGCAATCATACGAAGCGTTGTAGACTTACCGCATCCTGAAGGACCTACAAAAATAATAAATTCCTTATCTGCAATATCGAGATTGAAATTTTTAACAGCCTGAAATCCGTTCGGATAAGTTTTAGAAATGTTCCTTAAAGATAAACTTGCCATATTATGTATCCTCCCATAATCTATAAATTCTTGCGCGTAATAAGACATTACGCTCATCTACGACTAATAATACACCATAGCTGATAACTTGACCATAGCACAAATTGACAAAGAAATAATTCTTGTTTTGTGCAAACCGTATATTTTTATTTTTTTTCGTTCAAAACGTAGAAAATGTTGGAGAAAAACAAGAAAAATACTGTCGGATTTGAACAAAATCCCCAAAATTTCTATGCAATTTCTATTCTATCTCACTAAAACCTTCCCCCATGACTTCTTTTGCGTCCTGTACAATCAAAAAAGCGGAGGCATCATATTTTCGTACAATTTTAATAACAGACACAATTTCCCTTTTACCGACGACACACAATAGTACATTTTTTGTATCATGACTATACATGCCCTTTGCCTGCACGCAGGTTACGCCCCGCTCCAAACGCCGCATAATCTCATTGCTGATGTCCTGATAATTTTCTGAAATAATCCAAACCTGTTTTCCTACCTTTAAACCCGATAAAATCGTATCCATAATCTTTGATGACAAAAAAACGGCAATAATTGCGTATCCGGTAATGGTAAGGCCGAACGTAACCGCGCCAAGGGTAATGACAATGGCGTCAAGTACAAACAAAAACGTTGCTACGGAAATATTTCTGAAATATCGGTGCAAAATGCTGCCGAGCAAATCCGTGCCGCCTGTAGAATAACCGGTTGCAAATATCAGACCGAGACCGGATCCGGTAAGCGCCGCACCATACAGAGCTGCCAGAAAATAATCCTTTTCCTGTATGGCAGTAATCGGGAGCGCCCAGAGGAAAGCAGAAAAACAAAGGTTAGCAAAAAGAGTATAGCCCAGGTACGATTTTCCTCTTACAAAATACCCCCAAAGAAAGATGGGAACATTGATTATCAGGTTCGACAGCCAGACCGGAAAACCACCGGTATAATACGGCCTTGTAACCTCCTTGATCAGGATTGACAGACCGGATACCCCTCCAGTTACCATATTAATAGGTTCAAATACAAAGTTAACTGCCATTGCCATGAGTAAAGTCCCTGCAATGATTTTCCCCATTCTAAAAAACATCCGCCGCATATTTTCTCCCAATGTTTTTCCTAACTGAAAAAAGATAATAATCTATTGATTATTATCTTTTTGTTGTTCTTCTATCTGATTGTTATATTGCACAACTTTTTTCCGAAATATGCGCGCACGTACATCTTTTTTCACTTTCTGCTCCCATACCAGTTTCCGGTACAGATTAGATAAATGCAATCGTTCAACCCATGCGGGTATTTTCTTTTCCTGCGCCATAATAAGATTTGCCACGCCGCCAATCGCAATACACAGCTTTGCATTCAGCTTGGATACATGTTCCATAATCCATTTTTCCTGCACGCCTGTCTCTAAATCCAGTAATAGGATGTCCGGCGTCTTGCCGTTAATCTCATTTACAATAGCCGCATCATCTAACGCTTCTTCATAAGAACAGAACCCGGCAATCTTAAGCTCCGGCTGCATCCGCAGACAATATCCTTTCAAAAGTTTGATGTCTTTTTTGCTTTTAGAGAGAATATAAAGAGACCTGTTTTCTTTTTTCAGTTTCTCCAATACGAGACCCAGGCTATTGCAATTCACAACAATATTCCCTGCTTCCAATACGTCAGCATGGTATGCGCTAAGCAAGGCTTCTTCCCCCGGCAGGAACAATTCAGCCATATCGATCAACTGCCGATATTCCTCCTCTGCAGCCGCCCGATTCAGCAATTCCGTTGAGGCAAATAAAATCACATACAGCCTGTCGCCCGTCAGATATTTATTTATTTTTTCAATAAAAACGTCATTGGATAACATATCAACATCGATATCCATGATTTTAACTAAAGCCTGCATTTTTCCTACCTAACACTAATTTGCATCCGCCGTACCGAGAATAATTTCAATATCATATCCTGAAGCCACATCTCCAACGGTTATTTTCGGATCACTGAAATACTCTGCTAAATCTTCCCCCTGTCCCTCTTTTGCAACAATAATCTTCGTTCTCGTCAACGTTTCATCGGTATAATTTCCAATCTTCGATACAGTATAACCTGCATTTTCTAACTTTTCCTTTGTCTTGGAAGCAAGTCCTGCAATCTGGCTGCCGTTTAATACGTAAATCCTAAGCCCCTTTGAACTTTCTTCCTCCTCTTTTGTGCTCTTTTTGGTATCCTTCCCGGAAGACTTCGAAACAGAAATCATATTTGTCTTCGTCAAATCTTGTGCCATCGTATAGGTGGTTTCATCCTCAATCAGTTGATTTAATGCTTTTTTTGCCGCCTTGGTATCTACCTCAAAGACATTTTCGGAATACATACCCGGAATCCCCCAATAATGGTAGAACTCCACATTCATTTTCTGATACGCTTCCAGATACCCAATCTTATTGTAGACCGTCAGGTTCGAAGTTACCCGCTCATATTGATCCTTAATGTAATCTGCAATCTTTTCCTGATCAGAGCCCAAATCCTTAAGCTGATTGGTATATGCTTCACTTAAGACAGAAATCTTTATCTTTGTTTTTACTGTTGTATCCGACTCCGGAGTTGTCCCATCAGGCGCCGGTGTATTATTCACAGAACTCTTCGTCTTGTATGCCGTTTTTACTTTCTGTTCTACATAATGATTGTTGTAAATCTCCTGCGAAATTGCTGTATAGTAGCTAATATCTATACCCAGCATTTTTTCAAAGATCAGCACTCCGTATCCATATGCATCATCCTCATCTTCAAAATACTGCTTTAGCTTGGACAAACGAATGACCTGCGGAAGCTCCTGATTGATCTGGCACAGTTTACGATACATCACAGACGGAATCGTGTAATCTGTCCTGACAGGAATCGTAATATAATCCATATTACAGGTCTTTGTATTGCAAATCTCAAGCATGAGATGCGTAATCTTGTTTTTATCATCCGATACATAAATTAAATTTTTTGAAATTTCATCCGTGCTGGCCTCATCCATGATATCCTGCAGGCTGTCGCTATCTATATTAACATTTGAACTTCCTTTCGATAATATAGTATATGAAATCTTATAGCTGGCAACGCCGACTCCCAGAATAATAGCGATGCAGAGTAAAGATTTCAGTAAACTCGTAAAAAACATTTTGATAACATTTTTCTTCATTGCAGTACCTTTCTCTCTTTCAAATTGTATTTGAAACTTCAAAGCATACAGCTTATTATACCAAAAAAAGGAAAATATGTAAAGTATTACGTTTTTCCCCATTCATGCTATACTATTGCGTAGAACGACAAAAAGCAACAGGCAATGACGGAACGGGCAGAGAGCAGCCCTGCATTTCCAACCGCCTGAAAAAACAGAATAGGAAGGAGTATTTCTATGGCCCAAAAAGTTGTTGCCGTAACCGGCGCTTCCCGCGGTATTGGAAAAGCAATTGCATTGCAATATGCACAGAAAGGATACCATGTCGCCATCTGCTGCAGAAAACATGACAGGGAATTGGAAACCGTCAGAAACGAAATTGAACGTCTGCACTCGGAATGCCTCTCATTTATCGGCGATATGGGGAATCCGGAAGAAGCTGCCGCCTTTTTTACACAAATCCAAAGCAGATTCGGCAGTCTTGATGTTTTAATCAATAATGCCGGCGTCTCCCATATCGGACTATTGCAGGATATGACAACGCAGGAATGGAATTCTATCCTTTCAGCCAACTTAAGCTCTGTTTTTTACTGCAGCAAAGCAGCTATACAAATGATGTTGCCCAAAAAAGCGGGAAAAATTCTTTCTATTTCTTCCGTCTGGGGTTGTGTCGGCGCCTCTGCAGAAGTGGCATATTCTGCGACAAAAGGCGGCGTTAACGCCTTTACCCGGGCATTGGCCAAAGAACTGGCTCCAAGTAATATCCAGGTAAACGCCATCGCCTGCGGCATCATTGATACCGATATGAATGCCTTTCTCTCCCAGGAAGAATCAGAGCGAATCGTAGAAGAAATCCCCGCCGGCAGAATGGGAACGGTTCAGGATGTCGCAAAACTTGCCTATGACATAAACGAAAAAAATGATTACCTCACCGGTCAGGTAATCATTTTAGACGGGGGTTGGATTTAATACTCTGTATAGAAACGTTTCGTTTCTATAATCTCCTCCGGAATATCAAGCCCGTCCCGTTCCCATACTTTGAATTTCAAATCGTATTCTTTGATCTTTTTGCCGCGTTCTCTCTGAAACCGCGCCATTGCATCGCGGAATATCGGCTGATCGCTTACCTTTTCCCGCAATTTTTTCGGAAATGGGCAATATGTGGCTAAAATTTCCCTGACAGGTTTGCTCAGGCAGATTCCCCCCTGCGCCTCATGCTTGATCCAGTTCTCATAATCAATCACAAATACCTCTCTTGTATTATTGCGGCTCTTCTGAATCTGAAGCTTGAGTTTTTCCTTTTTATCTTCTGACAGTTCCCGATTTTTCTTATAGAATTGTACAAAATCAAAATATTCACTTGTCAGCGACCTGCTCTGTATATTATTCCACGAAGCCCCTTGAATCGTCCGGCAGAGCTCCCAACGAAAACGTCCAAACAATTTAATCATTTCACTGTCTAAATCGCCCTCCATGAAAACCGGAAACAGAAATCTTCCCTTTGAGTTTCTTCGTCTGCCGCTCAATTCCTGCCACATGACACTTTTACTTCCATAAGCCGGCATCATGATAATATCCGGAAATACCTCCTGCTGCACGTATTCTTTTGCAAAGCTGCTGTCATTTTTTGCATAAAGACCTTCCCGATAAAATGCCGAATAGTCAATATATAACAGACGGCGCACTGAGGCATTGACTTTGTCTTTTGACAGATAGCCGCGATTAATGGAACTTGTACAGCCCTCTGTAAACAAAAACGGAACAAATGCAGAAATCTGCCCAAATACAATCCTATGGTTCGTTTTAAACATATTTTGCAATTCATAATCTAACTTTGCATTGACGTCGCCTGACATATCCTGCTGCTGCGCTGCAGTAATATGTCCTGTCTTGCGCAATTCGCGCAGATTTTCGTCATAATCCAAATCAAACTCGCTTTTCGAAGGCTCTTTCTCTCCTTTTAAAATCAGCGTCAGCCATTCCTTCATATCATATACCGAACAAGGACCCGTATTGGAATTAAAAGTATCAATTGTCAGCAGTTCCTCCTGAATCTCTGCAGAAACCAGCTTCTCACTCAAAAAACCATATCGCAAAAACAAATCAATCACTATCGGCGTCTCTTGTTTTGAATGAAAATCTTTTAAAAATACATTCCGGTATAGGGTATAATAAACTTTTTGCAAACTTCTGCGAAGATTTCTGGCAGTATCATCTGTTGCATATTTATCCGGCATAACCAAAAAAGCATCGACGTCTTCTCTGAACCTGGCTTCTTCCTCCTGCTCCAATCCGCCAAATGCAAGAATCTGATCCAATGCGCCTATCAGTTCATCTGTATCGACATGTTGCTCTTCTACCAACGCCAAACTGCTGTCATCCGCATCGGAACCTTTTCGATTCAGTAATTCAAAATATGCTTCCTCCATAAACTCATGATCGACTTCCAACTGAATCCCCGCTTTATCCGCAAGAAGATTTTCTAACGAGTTGATGCAGTCAATCACATCATCAAGCAGGGAAGTAGCCTCGGAAATATTGTCGCTCATATGCTGCAGTACAACCGCCTGCTTTAATACAAGCGCATACAGGCTTCTGTCGTTAATAATCAACAATTCCGCAAGTCCTTTCAAATATGCCGCCACCCGGCTGCATTCTTTTAACAGCGCGTTGATCAAAGAAACCTCTTCCGTAATATGATAAACTGCAATGACTTCCTCAGAACCAAAGTATGTCTTCTGTACTTCCGAAGACAAGCCTGCGCAGGCGCAGTAATAGGCTATTTTCTTGCGCCACGGAAAGTCCTGTCTTACATATTCTTCTAACTCCTCCATCTCCCGAAGCGAAGTCGTATTGACGCCAAAACGCTCTCCCAAATCAAAATAAATCCGATAGGAGTCTTTCATGCACTGACAGGAGGAGCCGGCTATCTCTTCCATAGCCGTAAAGATTCCGGAAAGTTCACGGATATATCTGCTTAATGTTGATACCAATAACGGTGCGTAATCTTTATTTGTAGAAATCAGATTATGGATTTCTGACTGCAAATCGGAAACGGGAAAAGCAAACAGGGCTAAATTGGTTTCTGCCGTATATGTCGCGTTGTACTCCCCACCCGGCAAGTCACAAAGTCCCAGAAAATTACCGGAGCCTAAAACCAAAGTTGCGCCGTCTGACTGTACGCGCACTCTCCCCTTAATTACCAACCCAATCTCTTCAACCGGATTTCCGGCTTCAAATATCGTCATTCCTTTTATAATCTGATTCACATTGTTCTTTTTCAATTCCGTTTTCACTTCATATCCTCCAACCTGACTTACAATATATTACATTATACCTTGTTCTGGCCGTTCAGTCAATTTACTTTCCTTCTTTGGATGAAGCAAACGAATTGTCAGTTAAATGAGAAAGGCTGTCCCTAAAGTAAATGACTTCAGATTGGTTTTCTTCATCATATGCCTGTCTTTTTGTTTTTTCAAGTTTAAATATTCCCGATCTGCCCTCGGACTGTACTAACATTTATGCATATCCCCAGTATTTTAATGTCCATTTTAAAGATTTACTTTTCCTGACAAAAAACCAACCATATTCTGTATCTTCCTCATTCAATTTATAATCATAAAAATCAGTCAACAACACGATTCCATTGGTAAACACTCCCATAAATCCTATAAATAAAAAATCAACCTTTTTTGCATTTTATGAATTATCTGGTAAATTCCTGCCATGTATTATGAAATTTTCCAATTCCTCAACTTCATTTTTGGGTATAAAAGGTAATATTACATCATAGAAAATATGATTCACTTTCACTTCAACCCCATTGACAAATATGCTGTCATCATCATCTCCCCACATAGCGACATCGAATAATTTGCCATTTTTCTTACTTTCAAGCACATAATACACTCGTAAATCCAAATCTGATGATTTCATCATAACTGGCTTCAAATCATCATTACTGATCTGCTTAAGTAAATCAATATGTTCTTCCAAGTCACTCCCATGAATAACAATTTTTTTATCGCATCGGCGCATTAAATCTCTAACACTTGAAATAGGATAAAACATAAGGGCATATGGATGCTGATAATAAATTGTTAAACTCATATCGTTAATATTTTCCTTTTCAATCAATTCAGAAACATTAAGCGACGGTTTTTCAAAGTACATACAAAGTAAAATAGGGATTGCGGACATGAAAAGAAACAAAACAACTGAAATAATACGTTTTTGTACATTCCTTTTTGTACTCATGCAATAGTTCTCCTTTTTAAGTAGTAATCATTCATACCACTCTTCATTGTACTTTATGACTTTCCTTGCAATATCTTTTTCTTCCATTTCCTGTATCGCTTCCACCATAGCATTTTTATATTGAGCAATATCTGCAAGCCTTCCGAAGTCCCACTCTTTGGTGTAACCTCTTGCCAGTGGTGCGGACAGCATCCCATCTCAAATGTGTGAAAATTCTTTTCTTACCTTATCACACCGGTTTTGACGCTTCTTCTTTTTCCAGTTCAAGCACCTCTTCCACTGTCAGACCGGAATACAGTGCAACCTTATCCAATGGCAAATCTCCATCCCTCAGCATCCGTCTCGCCGCCTGTTTATTTCCCTGCTCAATTCCCTGCTCGAACTTCTCCTGATAATGCATCTGCAAAGTCATATAGTCCAACCGCCATTTCTCATTTTTTCTTGCGGACTGTACCGCCTCATCCAGTTCCCTGGTGTAATCGTCCTCCGGTTCTTTCCCGTCAATATAATCCAGTAGTTTTTTCATCTCCGGCGAGATGTCATCCATTGTCCCCTTCGTATTCAATATAATCTTTGTCACATCATCGCCAAGAGACAGGTCAGGCTCCTGAATGCACCGGTTCTCAAAACTGTAGATATGCCGCCCTTTACCAAACAGGTCAAAGGTACATACAAATATGACAAAGCAGCGTTTCAACTCCTTATAGTTTTCTCCCTTTTCCAAGAGATTTAGATCAATCATCCCGCCATAATATCGCGTCCTCTTCGGAAGATTTCTATTCTCCGTGGTCTGCATTTCAATATTATAGACCGTATTATTTCCATCCTCAACATAAATATCCAGCCGGACACTTTTGGCATCCGCAGCAAGGTCGATTGTTTCCTGCGATTTCGGGTATTCCATCCGCGCAATCCGCACTCCCAACACACGCTCCAAGAACGGCTTGCAATACCTGGAATCTCTCATGATGACGCTAAACATAAAAGCCTCTCGAAGAGAGGCTTTATCGTCCCTTGAGCTGTAATTCTTCATACGCCTTTGCCTCTGCCTTGATAATTGCCGATTGAAATTGTCGATTTCCCATTTATTCACTTCCTTTTTCTTTCATTATAATATGCCGTCATTCAAACCGCAAGCATCAACTTCCGCATGATGAAGTAAACGAACTGTAAACAGGGGCATAGTTAAGCAATTTTCTATCTATAAATTTTTCTTTATTACCCGCCTGACTTTCTCCGTCTCCTTATCATAATACTCCCCGCAGTAGCGGAACGGGTTCTCATCCTTACTGTCCAGGTTTACCTCAGCTTTTGAAGGTAATTTATTTCAACAATTTTGTATCCGCAGAAATTGTCTCATAAGAGAAAGAAAGTTCCCTGATGTCTACCCTTTGAAAATATTCCCCTTTTACCTGAATATCCAAATCTCCGCCCAGCACAGTATTATCTTCTTTTAAGACAATTTCCTTATTACCGTTTCCTATAAAAAGAAGACGCTCCGCAGGATTTTCCTGAAGAACACGCCGCACCGGCTCATCCAGAGATCCAATCGTAATGATTTCAAAATGCTTCTCATCATCACTGTAAAAACTACACACTCCAGCCGCATCCATATTCTTGGTAAAAAAAAGCGCACTGGGGTTAGAAAAAATAACCGTATTCTCCATGGCATCCCAAGAAAAGACTGGATGGAGTGACAGGTATACTTTTTCATTTTTCAGAAAACCAGACGTCGAATCCTTTACATATTCCAATATGCTCTTCTCCATCTCTTTATGTTCTTTTCGGTAATTTTTATCTCCCCGCAGTATCCCCTCCAAAATATTCATACATGGATTTTCCGCTTTCTCCACTTTCAGCGCTTCCCCATTCAAAACACTCTGAAACGTCATTTCTCCACCTAACAAATTTTCTGGTGCCATACTCTCCACATCCTTCTCGTCCGAACCAGCATTCCTCCCCTCCTTGCCACATGCCGTATGCGTAAAGAGTAAAAATAACGCCAGCAATGCCAGACAAAATATACGTATTTTTTTGTCAATTCTTTCACATTCTTTCATTCCCATGCACATACCTCTCCTTTTCATATAAGGGATAAAAAAGATACCACAGAAAAATCCCGTATGATTATCATATCCTCTCGATGAATCTGACTTATTCAGTGTAAAGATTTGAGTTTATCCCTTATCTTTTTATACTTTTTATCCAATAAATGAAGTCTGTGTAATGATTAATTGTAGCAAGCTAATTGTCATTTTTTATCCTAAAGCTACAATTTGACATCCAGATAATTTTGTATTTTCCTCGCTTAAAATCTTCTGTATCAAAATATTTTTTCCATGCTATTTTTATAATTTTACTATCATTTGGTTCTAATTTATATAAACATTTAGCAAATTTTGCATCCTTCCTATAATTTATTTTTCTCCACTTTCCTTTTTTATATTTACGTATTTTGAATACTTCTGAATACAAATATGTTTTATTTCCTCGATTTTTTAGTTTTATTTTAATCTTTTTACTGTTTGCAGATATCACCTTTACTGATATATACTTTTTAGTATAACTTTTATTTCCATATGTAACATATGAATCCTTTGATGCAGCAATACATTTTGTGTCAGAATATATGATATTAAACAATACAATCAAAAATATATATATCCAAATTCTCCTCCTAATCACTAACTCATCTCCTTTCACTTTTAGAAAAATTTTAGACATTAGCGAAACACCATAAGTTGCATTAATACAGCATATTTTTGTTGCAAAATCAGGATAGGCTCTACTTGTTTCATCTCACAAAGTTTATTGATTATTTCCACCAGATCCCTTTTTGTCTCTCCGTGCATAATTTCCCTTCGGCATCTTGAAATAAATACAATATGATACAGGCAATTCCATCGTATATGTTGTATACTTTGATTATCCATTTTGGATACCTCCTCAGTTTAAGGATTTGAGTTTATCCCTTATCTTTTTATACTTTTTATCCGATAAATGAATTCCTTTAACAGTATCCTCCCGTCAAATCATAAACCTTAATGTCTTCACCATATGCACATATAAATTTATTGTCATATATAAATATTTTATGTGCTGGTCCTGGGCCTTCTATTATTTTTTCCCAAGTACCATCTTTTATATTGATAGCCGACAAATAGTGTTTAGCTTCTCCATGTAATTCTCCATATATTTCAACAAAAAAATACCCCTGATATTGTACAAAACTATTTATACCAGCCTTTTTTCGTATCTTTGATGGCATCTCTGTCTCACACACTTTTTGATTGTTATTTTTATAAAAAGTAAGTGTCTCTCTTTCTCCCTCTTTTACTGTTCTAAAATAGTAACAAGATCCATCCTCGCCTTTCGTCATTGCTCCAGGAAAATAATTATCCACTATTTCCACTCCGGATTTTTGGATTTTTTCCCCTTCTACAAAAATATTTCCAATTTTTTCATTTGCCTTTACAGTAAATTCTTGCTGTAAATTCTGAGATGTATTAATTTCATTGTCCAAAGCCTGATCATTGGCATTATCGTAGTTACATGATGTAAGTAATACTGCAAAAATCAATAATATTAATTTCTTTTTCATTTTACCACCTCTTTTTAATTTTTAGGATATTTTTCAGTATTAAATATTTTAGCCTCTTTTTTCTTCGTTTTAACAAACATTCCCGAAGGAATCATATTCATAGGTTTTGGCGACCTTGCCTTTCTCATCCGTCATCTGCACCACGTTCCCATGTGGATCGGTCACATAGTACTGTTTCTCCGATTTCATAACGGTTGACAATAGCCAACTGGTACCCGTTCTTGTCGCTTTTTTAGATGACAACGGAATCTTCCTCCGTGTCGGTATTCAATGTGTCAGTGCGGAGCAGTTTGGTATCATTTCCCCCACCCGTATTGAAAAGGCAGACTTATTCTTTTATAATTTCAAACTTTTTTCTATTGCTATTTCATCATCCTTTACTATTTTAGTTGGACCTTTAATTTTTTCATACAACACTCCCGCAAAATCATTTAATTTTTTACCCGAATACAATAATTTTAAATCTCCTTCATAATAATTTTTTTTATTGTCCTTAACATATATTTTGTTTCACAATCTGCTGGAAGCATGTACATCATATATATTTCACAATGTTTAATTCCATGCTTTTTATTCATTTCCCTTTTAACTACATTCTTTATTTCCTTCATTATACTTTTATCATTATATGCATCTTGAAAATTTGGTACAAAATCTTCCGTTTCTTCTTTTGTAATTAATAACTCTCCTTTCCCAAAATAAACAAATTTTCCATCAAGACAGTCATTCACTGATTTAACCTCATTTAAACCAGAACCCACATTCTCAACATAAGACAAAAATCCCTTACAAGTGTAAACTACCGTATAATACTCACACCTCTTTCTGCCCTCTACTACATATACAATTTGATATGCCTTACCATCTTGAGCATAATCCCTCTCCTCATAATAAACTGAAATATTATGATATTTATTATAAAAAGAACTATATAAATCTATATTAAATATGTATTTTTGTAAACATAAATTATATCGTAATTGTTCTAAAATTTTCTTTATAGAGGGCATTTTAAGTCCATATTCTACATCTTCAATTATTGTTGAATCATCAAAAATCAATTTGCTTCCCTCACCCATATATTTTTGTTTTTCTTCTATTTTACATGATGTCAAACACAAAGATGTTAATATTAAAAATAATAACATACGTTTCAAATTATATTCCCCCCTCTAATGTATTTTTTAATCTCAATAAGTATAAAACCATGTATTGCCGTATTGTTTTATTCTTTTAATTTAGATAGTTCTTTTTCATTTCCATTCCTCTCCATTTTTAATTTTTAGGATATTTTTCAGTATTAAATATTTTAGCCTCTTTTTTCTTCGTTTTAACAAACATTCCCGAAGAAATCATATTCATAGGTCCTGATGACCTTGCCATTTTTATCCGTCATCTGCACCACGTTCCCATGTGGATCGGTCACATATCCACTGCCTGTACCAAAAATGTTGTCCTGTTTCCGACATTTTCATTGCTATAGTTCCTTGCGACATCCTTAATCAACCAGTTTACCCAAGCGTCCATGCTTTAAAATCCTTTCGTTTTGATTTCCATACCACTTTTTTGTCCGTCTGTTTCATGTTATTGCCATTATACATATATGTATATTCTACAACTCTTGCCTTTTTCTTTTTGTTGTTCTTATTATAGTAATATTTTGTTTTTCTAACCTTCACCTGTCCATCTACAATCTGATAGGAAAGGTCATATTGAAATGAGTCAACATTTTTTTCTAAAATCGGAACAATTTCTCTTTCAAAACAATAGATTCCCATATGCTTTCTCGACTTATTGAGACCCAAACACTCTATAACTATTTCCGAAATCCCATTGCCATCCAAATCAACCAGTTGATAATCTAATGTTCTTTTCTGTGCTATAAAATCAAATACAGCCTCCTCATTATAATCAACAAACAAGAGCATGATATCAAAATCAAATATATCTGTAAAAACAGATGCTCTCATTATAACGTCTCTATTTCCCCCTGTTATATTGCAATTTATGAAAGATATATCCTCCATTTTTTTAATTGTCATATTTTCTTGAATTTCCCCGATCTTCTTCTCCACTGCCTGACAGGGCAAGAACCCTATTTGTTTTAACCAGCTATAGTCTTGGCACTGAACAAAACTATCATAAATAATAGAACCGTTTGTCGTATTACCTGCATGATATGTACTGCCTATTTCCTTTCTATTTTTGGGGACATCCTCTTTTTGATTGTCGTGTACAGCACAGGCCGTAATGGAAAACAAAAAACAAATTAAAAAACAAATAATTTTGATTTTCAAAGTATCATCCCCCTTTTTTGGGCCCTTTTTTAAATATTATACCTGAAATCAATTAACGCATCTGCCTGGTTTTGATTTACCTTTAAATTAGGTAAATCAGTATTAATTTTATTCACAATAAACTTGATATCTTTATTAAAACGCCGATTACATTCCTTTACTGACACCCATATATTTTTTTATTAATATTCCAACAGTGTGCATCTTTCCCTTTCAAATATTTTTTCCAAATTTTCTTGTCATCTTTATGTATATCCTTTTCTCCTAATGCAATAACATGACCATATCCAAAATTAATATTACGATCTTTACCATTATAATGAAACTTTATTTTAGTAATTTTCCCCTTTTTTACTTTTGCATAACCTTTTTGTTTAGCATATGAAGGAGACAATTCATTATTTTTTGTCCATTTCTTGCCAGAACTACTTGACTTAATTTTATGCCCACTTAGATCCCAAGCATTCACCCCATCATTCCCACAGTACGCATACAGAATTCGTTTTCCTCCCAGATACGCCAAATCTCTTTCTCCTGTTCCTTGTCTTTCCGGCACAGAGCGTTAAGTTCCTCCGTAAAGTCATGGCTATCTACGGCATGTGCGCTGGGACCAATGTCCAGTCTGCCATCCTGTACGGCTTTCTGGCATCCATAAATGGTATTTATGCCGTTTAGCACCATTACTCTTTTTATTTATTTTTGATCAACTGGCGATGTCTTTACTCCAACGTTTTACCCCCTCTTCTCGAATATAGCATATCCCCCCATAGCATAAGGCTCTGTAAGAATAAAACCTAAAGATTGATTTGATATAAATATCTCTATTTCAGTACTATCATACATTTCTTTTATTTCTGTCTTTTTTTTATTTTCAATATAGCCAGAAAGATATGCAACATTATTTGGAATTTCATTCTCAGATAACAATTTATATCTGCCACCCTTTACATCTTCACAAAATTGTTTTACATTTGGCATAAGATCATTATTGTCCAAAAATTTTTTCTTCTTATAATCTATATTTATTGCATCAGCTCTCTTTGCTGGATGTGGTAATGTTTTGTTATATTGTTCCATTTCAATTATGATACTTACATATCTCCCATCATTATATTTAACAATATAATGATAATTGTATAAACTAGATTTCCTGTCTATATGGCATTCGATTTTTTCAATTATTTTTTTATTTAAGTATTGGACAGTGTCGTTATCTCCTGATATCTGTGGCACTAAAATATCATGACCTTTAATATCCATATTTTTATCTATAATCTCAATACCAATATTTTCCTCTTCTTTAATACTGTCATTATCCTTTGTCGCATTACTGATCAAATGGTATATTAATCCAAAAACAAATATACTCAACACACAAAAAAACACAATATTCTTTTTCAATGATCCTCACCTCTTCTAAATATAGGACCCCATCTCCACGAACTACAATCCCTATTTTATTTTATAATTTTACAACATTTATAATAATTTTTTCTCCTTTTTCCAAACGTTGATAGTTAACTTTTTTTGATTTAGCCCAATCAACTAACAGACAATTTCCACCATTATCGAAATAAACAACTGGGTTATTGTAACAGTATGTATACAAATGCAGACTCTCCGTCTCCTTATCATAATACTCCCCGCAGTAGCGGAACGGGTTTTCGTCCTTACTGTCCGGGGTTATCTCATTGCCGAAAGAATCATATTCATAGGTCTTGATGACCTTGCCTTTCCCATCCGTCAACTGCACCACGCTCCCATGCGGGTCGGTGACGTAGTACAGTTTACTTTCTCCTCAAAAATCCAAATCTCCTATATTTTTCCAAATAATCTTATCCGAACCAATTGCTAAAAATGGTTTTCTCAATTTTTTCCACTGTTTTTTTGACACCTTAATATCATCATCTCCAGTGCTAAAGTATCCATAGTCGTTTCTACTAGTTGGGAATGATCGTGTGAACGAGATAAAAACAACTTCCTTCCCTTCACTATCAAGAACTGTATAACTCTCACCGGCCGATTCCGAGTCTCCTTTCCAAAGTATCATCCTATTATTGAGCGGCCTGTTATATCGGTCTCCCCCATACCATACTACAAGGTGATGGTTCTTTATGGTATGAATCCTATAGCAATCATCTGTCAGTACATGTAATTCCGGCATCCCGTCACCAGTCATATCAAACAAAGCATACTGGATTCCATCTTCCGTTTCTCCCGGAACAACAGTGTTACAATAATCAGTCAAAGTCAAATAATAGAATTCCCTATCCTCTTTTTCTTCTGATGGGACTCTATCCTGCAGGAAGGCTTTATATTGTTTTAACCACGCACCTAATTCATCCGTTTCTTCTGGCCTTTGTGTAGCGGTAACGGTTTCCGTTTCTTCCGGTCTTTGTGTAGCAGCAATGGTTTCACTTTTTTTATGAATATTCTCATTCGACAAACAAGCCGTAACAAAAAAACAAACAGCAAATAACAAAATAACAATTACATAACTTTTTTTCAAACTTTCACACCTCCCGTTATAGCAATAGGCGAATATGAATAGGAACTCCTTTCCCCATCAGGTATTCTTCCATTTTTTTCTTCAGGTACTCTCTGAAATATTCCTCATCTTCACAAACAGCTATGTTAAATTCAAATCTTTTTGCCCCCTATGTACTGGACATCCCCACAGTTCCAACAATAGTATAGCATATCTTGCGACCGCACGCCAGACATAGGCTTCGATGGGAATGTAAATTCCAAATATTTTCCGGAAAAACAGGAAAATTTTCACTTTATTCAAATTTTTATTGGAAATATGCCGATATTTTATTATAATATAAAAAAACTTAAAGTGGTGATTCATGTGATAAAACGTTATTTTGTAAGAACACGTTCCCTGGAAACCGGAATGAAAATAGACCAGTCAATCAAAGACAGAATGGATCGAGTCCTGATTGCCCGGGGAACCATTTTAGATGAATATCTAATCCAGTCTTTGCTTAAATTAAGAATTGGCGGAGTATACATATGTGAAGGCGAGGAAGACGAACCGGTCCCGGTTGAAGAAGAAAAGCCAATGTCTCCTATGGCCCGTAATAATATTGCTAAACTGCGGACGGCTGATCCGGCCAAAGTAACATTGTCAGAAAGTGTGAAAAAAAGAGTGTCCGAGGGAATCCAATATCTCTATAATCATTCTGAGGCGGAAGATTTTTCCAATGCGACGAACAGTATTACGAAAGATCTGATGAAAGCCATTCATGATAACGACGCGATTGCTGTCGATATCACTGCGCTGAAAGCAAGTGATGAATATACCTTTAAACACAGCGTTGACGTGGCAACCATGTCTATGATTATCGCACAAAAGCAGAAATTAAAACAGGAGGATATTTATAATATTGGAATCGCCGGTCTCCTCCATGATATGGGAAAATCAAAGATTCCGCCTGAAATATTAAATAAACCGGCCAAATTGAATGATGAAGAATTTGCCATTATGAAACAACATTCAACATTGGGTTATCAAATCCTAAAGGAGAAAAATGAGTTCCCGGATGCGATCTCTTTTGCGGTATTACAGCATCACGAAAAGATGAATGGAAAAGGATATCCAATGGGCGTAACCGCTGATAAAATTACCCCTTTCGCTAAGATTTTATCTGTTGCGGACGTCTATGATGCTCTGGTAACAGAACGTCCGTACAAAAAGTCTTTCTCGCAGCGTACGGCTGTAGAAATGATTATGTCTATGACAGAAGAATTAGACATCACGGCAATGAAAAGTTTTTTGGGGAGCGTGATTCTTTATCCGGTAGATTCTACCGTCCAGTTAAGCAATGGGGAAGAGGCGCGCGTGGTAAAAAACTACCCGGAAGCCGTTCTTCGTCCAGTAGTAGTAGGTTTAACCTCCGGAAAAATATATGATTTAAAAGATGATTTTGACTGTGCGAATATTATTATACAATAAATGACCGTATATTTCACATGGAAAGCTCCATCCAAAACACGGTCAGCAGAATGTTTGCCAGTCAAAAAGGCCTGTTTTCATTTATATAAATCCGCGCATCCTGTGTTGTAAATATCACTGCAAACGTTACCGATGCTGCCAGCTCAATTCCGGCAACCTCACGGCACACGGAAGTTCTCACTTAGTGCTGCTAGGTTCCCCTCCTGACACGGTTCATGAGTTTCCATTGCGTAAGACCAAAACGTCAACGCCGCATACATCGGGCAGCTTTACAAATAATAAATCCGAAACAGAACATTACCCCTGCTATAGCGGATTGCAGGTACAGGGCACCGCTAACTCCCCGGCTAGCGCGGAAATTTTATGACAATTTCTATTCCTGTTGTTACATCTGATTTGTCTTTGCAAATGTTTTTTTATTATATCGTTTACAGCCGTATGTGTCAAGTTTTCTCTCTACAAAAACTCTCTCTTTCCCACCCTTGTTTGTACAGCCTCGTCCGCCGTCTCCATCAGCTCTGCCACATGCCGCTTTATTTCTTCTTTGCCCGCAGATCTCTAAAAAAATCCTTCATTAAATTGCGACAATCCTCTGCAAGCACTCCACGCTTTATTTTCACCTGATGATTGAAACGCTTTTCCTCTAAAAGATTTAAAATACTTCCGGCACATCCTGCTTTCGGATTCATCGCTCCAATGACAATCTTTGGAATCCTCGCCTGCACGACTGCTCCCGCACACATCGGACAGGGTTCCAGTGTAACATACATCGTACATTCCTCCAAACGCCAATCGCCAAGCTTCCGACTTGCCTTTTGGATTGCCAAAAGTTCTGCATGGGCCAGCGTACTCCCCTGGATATTACGTCTGTTATATCCTCTGCTGATAATCTGATCCTGATAAACGATAACGCAGCCAATCGGCACTTCTTCAATCGCCGCCGCCTTTTTTGCCTGACGGATCGCTTCCTTCATATATTTTTCATCTTTTTCCATCTGCATGATACTCCCATTCTTCCTTCGATAGATAGCGCAATATATCATTTTTTCCGCGTGCAACATCCTCGTCAAAAAATGCAAAAGATAAGAAAACACTTTCTTCTTTCTTACCTTTTGCTGTATAATAGTCTAATGGAAGAAATACTAAAATGCAAGAAGAATTTACAGGAGGCGGACAATGCAATTCATTTATCAGACAGAACGGTTATTGCTTAAGGTTTTAGATTCCAGGCAGGCAGGCCTCATCTGCAATTTCTATCAGGAAAATCAAGCCTTTTTAGAGCCATTTGAGCCAAAACATCCCGAAAATTTTTATACTGAGGCTTTTCATGCCTCAAATCTTGCCAGCGAGTATAAAGCATTTTTAAAGCTTTCCCATATGCGATACTGGATTTTTACAAAAGCGCATCCCAATGTCCCAATCGGTTCCGTATGTTTCAATAATTTTTTACACGGCGCTTTCCAAAAATGCATGTTAGGATATAAGTTAGGCGAAACTGATTGCCATAACGGTTATATGAGGGAAGTTCTCCTTTTTATGATTCCATTGATCATGCAGGAATTTCATCTACATAGAATCGAAGCTTATGTGCAGCCGGATAATTTTTCTTCCATCCGTCTGCTGACCCGCCTTGGATTTATCGAAGAAGGATATCTGTCCGACTATGCGCAAATCAATGGAAAATGGGTAGATCATCTGCTATTTTCCTATATCAGAAAACAGGACATCGTAAATACGCTGCCCTGATAAGAATACTTTATACTGTAAGGAAATCTGAGTTTCCGCTATCCGGCAGGGACAGCATCCAATAACCAAATGCACCCTGCTTCGGTCCAAAATCGCCAATGGACTGGAATTTGGAAAAACCAAACCGAATGGCATTGCTCTTTTCTTTTTCGCTGTAAATTCCCGGAACGCCGAGCACATACTTTCCATCTGCTAATTGGGCAAAGATCAAATGTCTGTAACAATAATATCCGTGCAACAGGAAACGGTTGCCCGACAATGACCAGGAAGCAATCGGCAAACATCCGATATCCTGCAGTTCCATGCGTACGCACGCTTTTGCTACACCCGGCTCAAACGGTTTCATAGACGGAAATGTCATCAATATTTTTTTCCCATAATCATATACCCTCCTTTTAAAAGGGCATACACCGCAAATAGACTGCATCTGAACATCTCTTTGTGAGTTTCCTTCTTCTGCTGCAGGTTCCTGCGGTACTTCCGGTTCTTTGGATTCTTTCTTTTTCTCTGTTTCTATTTTACCTGCCGTACCGGAACCGGACTCTTGCGGTTTTTGCGGCATTACCTTTTCAACCGATACATGATTTACTGCCGTATGTACTGCAACGGCTTTCTTCTCTAATGCTTCTGCATCCTTTGAAATGATTTCCGCTTCCTCCTTTTTCTCCTCTACGACAATAGAACTATCTCCTTTTTCCTTTTTCGTACTGTTCTCCTGCTGTAACCCTGGTTCTGTATCTGCCACAAAATCGGCCGCGGCAATTTCTTTTTCGCTTTCAGCCACATGCCCTGCAGAGATATCTCTCTGCCAATTTCCTAAATAGAAGGAATCATTTTTCCAGGAAGTCACAAAATATGTGTTCTCTTCAACATAAATAAAAATCCCTTCCATATCGCCAATCGCATTCTGCGTCTGAAAAAGCTGTTCTGCGTCGCTGTCTGCTTTACATAATAAATTACTGCCTCGTGCCGCCATGGAACCCACATACACCGTCTCAATCCCCGTTTCCAATTGCCGATACAAATATACCTGCGGCGTCTGACTGATTGGTACTGCCCGCATCTGCACGAACAACCTGCACAGCCTTCCTCGTTTTTCTACTCTGGCATATCCTACATTTGCTCCTTTTACTCCCTGATTATAGCGGTATATGTATGATACAATTCTCTCATATTGACTCATTTGCTTCACTCCATTTCTGTACTGGATTTCCAAACGCTTCTATACCTATCTATATTCTGTCCCTATTGAAATAGAACAAAACTTTACTATATTGATACAAGAAAAAGAAATTGGACTTTTTACACATAAATTGCTATAATGTTTTTTGTTTTGGAAAATACTAGGAGCAGACCGATTTTCTATCTGAAATATTTTTAAAACAAAGGGAATCATATATAAAGGAGAGAGAATTATTATGAGTGAAAATTGCAACCATGATTGTTCCAGTTGTTCGACCGATTGCAGCAGCAGGGATCCGAAAAGTTTTTTGGAAAAGCCGCACAACCAAAGTACGATCCGTAAGATAATCGGCGTCGTCAGTGGAAAAGGCGGCGTTGGAAAATCTATGATTTCATCTATGCTTGCAGTGTATTTTCAGAAAAAAGGATATCATACTGCCATAATGGATGCAGATATAACCGGGCCTTCCATACCAAAATCTTTTGGTATCACAGAACATGCTACAGGCGATTCAGCCGGTATTTACCCGGTTATAACAAAAACCGGTATCCAAACCATGTCCGTCAATCTGTTGCTGGACAATGCCACGGATCCGGTCATCTGGCGGGGACCGGTTATCGCAGGCACTGTAAAACAGTTCTGGCAGGAAGTGATCTGGACAGATGTTGATTATATGATCGTCGATATGCCGCCCGGAACCGGAGACGTTCCTCTGACGGTATTCCAGACAATCCCCGTTGATGGAATCATTATCGTTACTTCCCCACAGGAACTGGTTTCCATGATTGTGTCAAAAGCCGTTAAAATGGCGCAGTTGATGAATATTCCTATCATTGGAATGATTGAAAATATGAGTTATATCGAATGTCCCGATTGCAAAAAACACATTGAGGTATTTGGCAAAAGCCATATTGATAAAGTTGCTGCAGAATATCAACTCCCTGTTCTTGGAAAAATCCCAATCACACCTGCCATTGCGGCGGCAAGTGATGCCGGAGAGATCGAAAACTTAGACTGCACCTGGATTGCTGAAGCCATAGCGGAAATCGAAAAGAAAGCGCCTATTCCTGCAAAGCAATCATAATTGCAGGGATAACTTGTTTTTTTCGAGATACGGTATGTTCTAGAATAATCTGCTCTGTATCCGCCGGCAGTGAAAAAGCTTCTACTGCCAGTTCTCTGGCACCATTGCCGGCGTATAACAGTTCCGTGCTCTCTTCCATAATATTAGTCAGCATAAAATAAATCATTCCGACTTCATGGTCTGCTAACGCTTTCTGCAGATACGGAATCATTTTATCCTTAATAGCCTCTAATTCTGTTTCCGTCATGGAATTAATCTGTCCCACACCCATAGCTACGTCGCCCAGAACAAATTTCTTGAAATCCTGATAAAAAATTTCCTCCGGAGATTTCGCAGAAAGATCACTGCCGGCCTGAAACATTTCAGCCGCAAAATCCTCCGGAATAATTCCTGCTATTTCCGCCAATTCATCAGCGGCATTCCTATCGATCTGCGTACAGGTTGGAGAACGGAAAATCAAGGTATCTGATAAAATGGCAGAACAAAGCAGCCCCGCAATCTTTTTAGGAATATCCACGGACATCTCCAAAAACATCTGATAAATAATCGTAGCCGTACATCCTAAAGGCTGGTTTCGGAAATATACCGGCCCCATCGTCTCAATGCTTCCTATCCTATGATGATCTATAATTTCCAAAATCTGCGCTTCCTCAATACCATCTACTGCCTGCGCCAACTCATTATGGTCTACTAAGATTACTTTTTTCTTCCGCGCGCCCAATAAGCTTCGTCTGGAAATCATGCCAAAATAATTTCCGTTCCAATCCAAAATTGGAAAATCACGATAGCGTTTCTTTGTCATTGTTTCACGGATATCATCTAAAAATTCCCCAAGCCCAAATGTAACTAAATGCTCTCTCTTCATAAAAAAACCAATGGGAATACTCTGATTAATCAGACGGGAAACCGTAAATGTATCGTATGGTGTTTTAATGACAAAACAGCCATGATTTTCAGCCAGACGGCCAATCGTATAGGAAACCATTGCACCATCGCATACCACAATGCATTTTGCTCCCATCTCTATGGCGCAGAGTTGTGATTCATACCGGTTACCGAGAATCACGATATCATCTTTTTCAATATAACTTTCCATCAAATCCGGATTTGCCGCTGCAATCAGGCATTTGCCAGACTGTACTTTTTCCTCAGGATTGCCATGAAGCAGCTCCCCCTCCAAAGTTTCTATAATATTGCGGAACGGCGTCCGCGCTGTTGCAATAATCCGGCTGTCGTAGACATCCATATAAGATTTTGCAATATCCTCAATGGTAATCAGCCCCTGCAACTGTCCCTCTTCACTAACCACAGGAAGCGTCTGGAGCATTCCCTCCTGCATGATCCTCCATGCTTTCTTCAGGGAAATCTCCTGATCCACCCCCTTTATGCGGCTTACGTCAATATCCATTACCTGTGTCCGTACATCACCGATATAGTCCGGAATCTCTGCATCAAAATAATCCAATACAAATTTACTCTCTGCATTGATTTGTCCTGCTCTTCTCGGAACATAATGATTACCTGTAATCTTTTGCTTCAAATAGGCATATGCAATTGCTGAACACAGAGAATCCGTGTCCGGATTGATATGACCGATCACATTAATGGCGCAATTGCTATTTTTTTTCATAGCAAACCCTCCTGTCTGAAACTTTGCAAGCTGCTATTCATAATCTTTTTGCGTATACTCTGAAATATCAATAACATACTTAAATTTCATAGCCAATGCCGGAATAAAGCGGAATAACTGATCAAGCGTATTTCCCTCGTCAGAAAAAATAACAACGACATCCCCATAATATTCATCCATCATAGAAAACAATTTCGTTATGGTTGGAAAGAGCAAATCTGCCGCCTCTTCAATCAGCAGGCAATTTCCTTTTAATTGATTTTTGAATTGGACCAAATCCATTTTATTTAACTGTCCGGCACGAATTTTTGCAATGCGCCCCTGTGACAAATAGCCGGATTCTTTCATAACGCGAACAATTTGTTTTGCAACGCCAATGATACGCTCATCTCCATCCCCTATCAAAACAAAATGCGACGGATCTAACTCCCCACGGATCAGGGTAAGAATATCCTGGAAAGAACGGTGTAATGCTCTGGTCGTTGGCAAGTCATCATATGTAATTTCCGGCATCTCCATATATTCTGTTTCTACTACCGGAATATCCGGCGCCGTATAATTCTCAAGATTGGAAGATGTCTGCTCCCATTCCGGTTCTGTTATCTCTGACTTCTCCGGTTCCAAAACCATGAGAGAAGGCTCTGCTGTTACAGCTTCTTCCTCTACCGCAAGTTCCTCCGGCTCCGGTTCTTCTTCTTCTTCTGCAAGTTCTTCCGACTCCGGTTCTTCCCCCGCTGCAAGCTCTTCCGGCTCCAGTTTTTCTTCCTCTGCAAGTTCTTCCGGCTCCGGTTCTTCCTCTGCAAGCTCTTCCGGCTCTGGTTCCTCTTCTTCTGCAAGTTCTTCCGGCTCCGGTTCTTCCTCCGCCGTAAGCTCTTCCGGCTCTGGTTCTTCTGCTGCAAGTTCTTCCGGCTCCGGTTCTTCTTCTGCAAGTTCTTCCGGCTCCGGTTCTTCCTCTGCCGCAAGCTCTTCTGTCTCCGGTTCTCCTTCCGCTACAAGCTCTTCTGTCTCCGGTTCTTCCTCCGCCGTAAGTTCCTCCATCTCCGGTTCTTCCGTCTGTAATTCTGCCTTTTCCCTATCTGCAGTCTCTTCCTTCTTCCTTGCCTCCTCAGCCTCCTGTTCTGCTTTAGCCGCTTCCATCGCAGCGATTTTAGCTTCTAATTCCTCTTCCAATAACTTCTGTAGTAAATCCGCATCCTTCTTCCTGATTCCCTCTGGAGAATCCGCCGTTTCCTTCTGCTTTTCCTCTAAAACATCCTTCTCTTTCTCTTCAAAATGCTCCATCTCTTTCCCCTGTACAGCTTCTGTCGTTATCTTCTCTTTTTTCGGGACAAAAGAGACTTCTCTTTGAATTTCTTCAACATCTAACGGTATATAAGTTCTGCTGGCTGACTTCTGGATTGCCTGTGTCATGCGTTCTACAACATTGCTGGTTCGATTAGGCGCTTCATTAATAACGGTAACCGCCTTTTCTTTTAGCTGTTCTTTATGCTCCATCTCATAGATAGCAGCAATTTCTTTTGCTAAATCCTGTGTAATCCCGGTGCCGGACTGTGAATGATGGTATTCCTCTTCCTTCTCCCGCTTGCCTTCCTTCGTCTTTTTACCCGGATTTGGCTCTTCCTCCTTTTTGCCCAATTTCAACAGCCCAGATAACTTTTGAATCCCATCGATTGCTTTTTTCGACAAGTCCATACCGTCCTGCTCAAAGTCATCCTCTTCATAATCGTCAATAAATTCATCTTCTGCTGCCGCCAGCTTTTTCTTTTCCGTATAATCTGTCTGTCCCCCTCTTCTTTCCGTTTTTTCTAACAGTTGATCATCGTACTCCTCTTCATACACAGCTTCCCGCTCTGCTTCTTTTGCCTGACGACGTTCCTCCTTTTTCTGCGCCTTACGCTCTTTCATATATTCATTCAAATCTGGCAATGAACCGGTATCTTCCGGATTTGGCTCTTCCTTCTTCGGTATCGTAAAATCTTTGTCATCATAATACGGCATTGGATCGCGGGCTTCCAAGTGCTCAATAAGCAGCTTTGCCCTCTCGACAATTTCTCCTGTCCCAAACCATAACAGAATATCTTCACATTCCTCTCTGCACTCTTCCCTTCTTCCGGCACGATGATACAGCTTCGCTAATTCATAGGCCCACTCTTCTATGTACTCCTCCTGCTTTAATTCCTGCAGAATATCAATCAACTGCCCAATAGGCGCTCCAGAAGCCTTATCAATACGGTAGCGCAAAATCAGAGAATCTCTCACATTTGGATTCATCCGCACGAACTCACGGTAATATGCCTCTGCATCCTCCAATGCATTGGTCCGTATCGATAAATAGATCAAACGATATAAAACACGTCTTGTATGAGAGCGTCTGTAAATACGCAAATAAGTAGCCTTTGCCGCCTCATACTGCTCTGTCTTGATATATACCTCGGCAAACACCTTTAAATCACTGAGCGAACGCACCTGGCGCATATCTAATGTCTGAATGACCGCCAAAGCTTTTTTATACTTTCTCTCTCCTACCAAGTGATGCACCTGTGCAATTCGGATTGCCAATTCGTACTGTCTCATTTTATCCTCCCTCTATCTTTCTGCTGAAAACCTGTAATATAAAAATCCTCTCTACGGTCTGCTGCCGTTGCAAATTTATTGCGCAGGCTCCATGCACGGTCGTCTAACTCGCACACCAAAATTCCTTCCCTGCCGGAAATCTTTCCCAATATGTTTCCAATGGAATCTACCGCCATGCTGTCCCCAGTATATTCCATACCATCAAACGAACCAACACAATTTACCCCAACCACATAAGACTGCGTTTCAATCGCCCGCGCACGCAAGAGCGTTTCCCAATGGACGCGGCGTATTCCCGGCCAATTTGCAATCACAAAGATAACATCTGCTTTATATGCAGCAATTTGAAAAATTTCCGGAAAGCGAAGGTCATAGCAAATAAATAAGCTGATTGTATGTCCCAAAAACGGCACAGTCACAATTTCTTTCCCCTTTTCAAAACACTCGTCTTCCCCTCCATAGGTAAACGGATGAAGTTTTGAATATTCTGTAACAATCTCCCCCCCTGCATCTACAAGGGTAAAACGGTTTGTCGCCTTATCTCCCGGTATTTTCCCGAATGCCGACCACCCAAAGCCAATCGCAATCCCATGTGCTGCCGCCAGTTTTCTTATTTCTTCGACAGTCTTTGACGTTTCAGGAACTTCGCTGATTGTATCAATCTCTTTCGTAAAACCCGTAAACGACAGCTCAGGAAACAGGATGACATCACATTCTGCCAGTGAAGCCTCCCTGATCATCTCCTTTGCCTTCTTCAAAGAACGTTCCCAATCCTTCCACACAATACTTAGCTGTCCCAATGCAACTCGCATAAAATCCCCCCTAAAACATTATCTCATCTATTATACCTTGATTCTTCACATAATACAATAATTCGAATGCTTGAGTTTTGAAAAAAGTTCCACGGAATTGACCGGCCCGTACCTGAAAAATGGTTGCAAATCACGTATAGATATGATATGCTATGAATAAAATAAAATTGTAACTAGTTACAGTTTTGGTCTGGGCGAAAGCTCTTTGGACCACCGTAGGCGGGAAGAATTTCCCGCCATTTCTATTATTTATAAAGGAAAATAATAATGAAAGAATTAAGTATATTTATTGATGAATCAGGAGATTTTGGAGAAATGAAAGAGCGACCAGCGTACTATTTGGTAACATTTGTTTTTCATAATCAAGATAATGATATAGAAGAACAGGTTTCAAAATTGAATGAAAGTGTTCGTGCTTCAGGATTTAATGTGGAATATATACATACAGGTCCAGTGATTCGGCGAGAGGAAGTATTTCAAAGATATTCTATAGATGAGCGAAGAAAGTTACTATATAAGATGCTTAATTTTGTGAATAGCTGTCCCATATCTTATTTGACAGTTGTTATCGATAGAAAAGAAGCAACAGATAAAATTGCTTTGTCTGGTAAATTGGCAAAGATAATCAATAGAGCGTTAAGCGAACATATTGAGTTTTTCTCAGATTTTGACAAGATTATTGTTTACTATGATAATGGATAGGTTGAACTTAGCACAATTCTAAATGCAGTATTTTCAATACAATTCTCGAATGTAGAATTTAGAAAAGCTGAACCGCAGAAATATCGGCTGTTACAGTCAGCAGATTTTATTTGCTCTATGGAATTGTTGAGGATTAAGCGAGATGAAAAACGATTGAGTAAATCGGAAGAACATTTTTTCTATAAGCCGCAAGAGTTAAAGAAAACATTTTTGAAAAGTATTGAGAAAAAGAAACTATAGACAAGCATGCTTGCAAAAAGTCCTGGAACGAGAAATAATGTATGGAATATTTAGAATGATTATACAATATAAGGCGGATGAAGGGCTAATCGGATACAATATATGGTTGCTGAAGTCGAGTTTGAATAACGGACAGAAATACCGAAAGCCGTGTGAGTCGTTCCACGAAATTGACCGGCATTTTTTAAGTTTCCTATTTGATATAAGTATGCTATAATACATATAATCAAAGAAATATGCATGATTTGGTTTCAAATCAGCATAAATACAATGTATATGGAGGTTACTATGAAGATTCAATCCGTTTTTGACAAGGCATTTACAAACTACGGAAAAGTTGTAGAGGGTTATGACTTTTCCAATCTGTTATCCGCCCTGGAAGCAAATTCCGAAAAGCCTGCCGATTCTGTTATCTATGTTCCTTCCGTAAATATACTGGAAGCAACTGACGTATATGCGGAACTCCGGGATAACTGTTACGGCGGAATGCCAATTCAGATTGGTTACTGCAACGGAACCAACACGAAATTAAATTGTTTTGAATACCACAGAGACAGTGAAATTGACATCGCCGCTGATGACGTTATCCTGCTGTTGGCACACAGAAAGGATATTACGGACGGACAGATTGACGCTTCAAAAACAGAAGCTTTCCTCTGCCCAAAGGGAACGGCAGTCGAATTATATGCAACATCTCTGCATTATGCACCTTGCAGCGCAAAGAAAGGCGAAGGTTTCCGCGTTATCATTGTTCTTCCGAAAGGAACCAATGAAGCGATGCCGGAAATTACACCAAAAAATGAAGAAGATACCTATTTATGGGCGGCAAATAAATGGCTGCTCTCGCATAAAGATGCGGCAGAAGCAAAAGATGGCGCACACGTTGGCATTATTGGCGAAAATGTTGATATTTCAGATTACATTGAAGGATAGGAGCTGCCATGAATTTACCTGAGGATTTTATACATCATATGCGAGAACTTCTTGGAGAAGAAGCCGGCTCCTTTTTTCAAAGCTATCAGGAACCAAAAACCTATGGACTACGGATAAATCCTCTGAAAGATTACAATAACTCTTTTGCGGAAGACCTTCCCTTTACCCTGTCCCCTGTCGGCTGGGCAAGGGAAGGCTTTTATGCTGTTGCAGAGGAACACCCCGGCAGGCACCCGCTTCACGAAGCCGGCGCATACTATATTCAGGAACCCAGCGCCATGGCAGTTGTCAGCCTGTTAGATCCCAAGCCCGGCGAAATCATATGCGATTTATGTGCTGCGCCGGGAGGAAAGTCAACACAGATTGCGGGGCGGCTCGCTGGCAAGGGACTTTTGGCAGCCAATGAAATTTTTTCTTCCAGGGCAAAAGTCCTGTCTCAGAATATAGAACGCTTTGGTATTGGAAATTGTATCGTCTGCAACGAACCTCCCCACCGCATGGCGGAACATTTTCCATCCTTTTTCCAGAAAATCCTTGTGGATGCCCCCTGTTCCGGAGAAGGTATGTTCCGCAAAGACAATACAGCAATACAGGAATGGTCAAGAAATCAGGTATCCGTCTGTGCAGAACGTCAAAAAAGCATACTGGAGGATGCCGACCGAATGCTGAGTACGGGCGGGGTTATGGTCTATTCTACCTGTACCTTTTCTCCGGAAGAAGATGAAAATATCATCGAATGGTTTTTAGAAACCCATCCGGATTATCTGTTAGAAGACTGGCGCACAATCCTTCCGAATCATTGCGGCTTGGAAGGAGGCAGAAAAGAATTTTGTACAGGTTCTTTTGCATCTGCTGAACAAATACAAAAGACACTGCGGCTCTGGCCTCATAAACTTAAGGGAGAAGGTCATTTTGCCGCCCGACTGCGAAAAACAGGAAAACTGACGGACAACCTGCAGATTCATACCAAAAAAGGCCGCAGAAAAAAAACGGAAGATCTTGATGATTATTTTGAATTTATCCAAAACTTTCTTTGTACAGGACAAACAGACAGTTCCTATACTATTACTGATCTATTGACGCCAAATGCCAATTACCAATATTTTAAGGAGGAACTTTATCGGATACCGGAGCATATGAAATCATTGCGGGGAATCAAACTGGTACGCGCCGGACTTCATCTGGGAACCCGCCAAAAAAACCGTTTTAAACCGGCGCATGCCCTTGCAAAAGCGCTTTCCCCAAAAGACGTCGTGCAATGCCATGAATGCGATTTTGAAACAGCGCTCCGCTATCTGAAAGGGGAGACGATTCCCTGTTCTGCGGATTATCGTTCGTGGACACTGGTATCTTACCAAAATATATCGCTTGGATGGGGAAAAGCCCAAAACGGCATATTAAAAAACCATTATCCGAAAGGACTTCGTATTATGAATTAACTGTCCCTTCCATCTACTGATCCTGCGAAGAAATGGCTTCAATCGCCACGCTTCCACCACGCACTACTTCAATCCGATTAACAAATGTCTTGTTAAATAAAGCAATCATATCATTGTTGGCGCATTCCGTTTTCACACACTGAACCATAACATGACTTCTGTCATAATCAATGATTTCCAACGCAAACGCCTGTGCAATCCGAAAGATTTCTGCTTTGTCTTTTTCCGAACAGCTTGATACCTTAATAAAAAGCAGCTCCTTTTTATGAATGGGAATTTCAGATATGTCAATTACCTTAATTACTACCACACAGCGGTTCAACTGTTTTTTTACCTGCTCAAATGTAATATCATCAATCGTCAGTCCGATTGTCATACGCGACACCGTTGGATCTTCTGTCTCCCCTACCGTCAGCGTATCCAGATTATAGGATTTCCCTGCTAACAGACCGGAAATCTTTGCCAATACGCCAATCCTGTTTTCTACATAAAGAGAAATATATCTTTTTTTCGTCTCCATATCGTTTCATCCTTTCTACCATGCAACTAACGAACATTCCTTCCTAACAGTCCAAAATCATTTCATCCAAAGCCTTTCCCACCGGAACCATAGGCAATACATTGGCTTCTCTTTCTATCACGCATTCAATAATAGTCGGTGCATGCTTATGCTCCAATGCATAGGCAAATGCTTGCGCAATCTCTTCCTCCCGGGTAATACGAATGCCATATGCCTCATAACTTTCCGCAAGCTTTACAAAATCCGGTACATACTTTGGACAGCATTTCTCCGCATCCATGCAGTTTTTTTGACAGCTTCTCCGATACGTAAGGCAGGTTGACGAATATCTTTTATTATAAAACATTTCCTGCCACTGCCTTACATTACCAAGATATCCATTGTTAAATACAATCAGAATGAGTGGCAGCTCTAATGTAACAGCCGTTGCAAGCTCCTGAATATTCATCTGCATTCCGCCATCTCCGGAGATTGCAATGACCGGTCTGTCCGGATTGCCTAATTTAGCGCCGATTGCCGCTGGAAAACCATATCCCATCGTTCCCAGCCCGCCGGAAGTCAAAAACTGTCGATTGCTCTCCAAAGCAATATATTGTGTTGCCCATAGTTGATTCTGCCCTACATCCGTCGTAATGATTGGATGGGTAAAATTCTCATTGATATATTGAATGACCTTTTCCGGTGTCAGCCCTTCATACTGCTTCATGTGAATCGGGTATTCCTTTTTCCATGCCTGCACCTGCTCCGTCCACTTATTGGTTTTCATTTCAGGAATATATTCTATCAGCTTTTCGATTGCTATCTTGGCATCTGCCACAATTGGAATATCCACTACAATGTTTTTAGAAATAGAGGCGGAATCAATATCAATATGGACAATCTTTGCATTTTTAGCAAACTCGCTGATTTTACCCGTAATTCTGTCATTAAATCGAGTTCCAATCGAAAATAGCAAATCACATTCCGCAACAGCATGGTTTGCCGCATAACTTCCATGAATACCAATATTTCCCATATAAAGCTCATGTGAAGTTGGTATCGCCCCTCTTCCCATAATCGTTGTAATCACAGGTACTCTTGTTGCCTCAGCCAACAAACGCATCTGCTCATTTGCGCCTGAAATATTTACGCCACCGCCAATCAGGAAGAGCGGTTTTTTTGCCTTTTTCAACATTGCGGCAGCTTTTTTAATCTGTCCAATATGAACTCCCTCATTCGGCTTATAACCACGAATGGAAACCTCCGCCGGATATTCCTCGCTACCCATTGCCTGTTGAATATCTTTAGGAATATCGACAACAACCGGTCCCGGTCTGCCTGTTCTGGCAATATAAAAGGCCTCCTTTAAAATTCTGGGAAGCTCTTCCCTTGTGCGGACAGTTACTGCATATTTGCAAATACTATTTGTAATACCTACAATATCTACTTCCTGAAAGGCATCATTTCCCATCAATCCTAAAGAAACCTGACCGGTAATGCAAACCAACGGTACGCTGTCATAATTGGCAGTTGCAATGCCGGTAACCAGATTTGTTGCTCCCGGTCCGCTTGTTACCAGGCAGACGCCTACCTTTCCGGTAGAACGTGCATATCCATCCGCTGCATGAATCAAGGCCTGCTCATGTCTTGGTAAAATCAGCTCAATATCACTCTGATCGTATAAGGCGTCAAAAATATCAATCGCCTGACCACCCGGATAGGCAAACAGCGTATCTACCCCCTCTTCCTTTAACGCTTTTACAATAATGTCTGTTCCTTTCAGCATAAAACAATCACCTTTCTTCCTTTTTTATCCGCTAAATTTTTCCTTATTTCGCCATTTTGCACAATTTCCCGGTAATTTATCAGGATAAAAAAGGGATTGGCAAAATGACGAATGCAAAAATAAAAAATACCTTTTGGCACATAGTCCCTATATAGTTAAAAACGTCCTAAACTAACCGATTGGTTAGTTTAGGACGAATAACTTTCCGCGGTACCACCTAATTTCAAAAATTTCTTTTTGCACTCTACAATACGCTGACTTTCGCTGTCATTTATATTGTTTTCCTCATAACGGCGGAAACTCCGGTGAAATCTACTCGGAAACTCTTCCTTTCCATTCACTGCTCAGAGGCTACTTCCATATAGCTGACACAAAGATTTTCACCAACCATCTTTTCTCTGCGCTGTCAGAGTATATGTACTCCTCCCCGTCCTAGCATTTTTCATCTTAATTTTTGATAATAGTAGCAGATTTTAGCTGCTCTGTCAACTTCCTATTTTTTCCCTTTTGCAAACCTTTGGATTGCTTTCTCTGATTCCGATTTAGCGTCCACTTCTTTTCCCACTGCCTTCTTTGGTTCCGGTTTAGCGTCCGCCTCCTTTTCTGCTGCCTTCTTTGGTTCCGGTTTAGCGTCCGCCTCTTTTTCTTCTGCCTTCTCTGGTTCCGTTTTAGCGTCCGCCTCTTTTTCTGCTGCCTTCTTTGGTTCCGGTTTAGCGTCCGCCTCCTTTTCTGCTGCCTTCTCTGGTTCCGGTTTAGCGTCCGCCTCTTTGTCTGCTGCCTTCTCTGGTTCCGGTTTAGCGTCCGCTTCTTTTTCTTCTGCCTTCTTTGGTTCCGGTTTAACTTCCGCCTTTATTTCCGTATCTTTTTCAGCAACATTCTCCGGTTCCGTTTCCGAGTCTTCTTTCTGAGTCAAAGCAATCTCTGCTTCCTCTTCCTTTGAGCCGATAATTCCCAGAATAATACTGACCACAAGTTTGATAACAGCGCCAAGATATAGCGAAAGAATAGCAAACCAAATTGTATAATATACATCCGGGATTGTTTTTACCGCAACACATGCCGGCAATTTATGCAGGAATACAATTAGTAATATCGTCGGCAATACAATATGAATCAATCCATCCGAGATAATCCCCCAAACACCAATTAACTTCTGTCGACGATTTTTGTACCATATACCCATCAGGAAAATTGGAAGCCATGCCGCCACTATCAGGAGAATCAATAATATATCATACAAGCCATGCTGCATCAGATACGTATTACCGCCGATTTTCTGCGGCGTACGATTTAACTCAATCGACACCACGCCTTCAATCAGCTTATGAACCAGTTTTTCTCCTACTAATGCGTCTGCGGAATTAAACATCATTACAATTCCAAGATTTTTTTCCGGAAGCAGTATCATTGCAGCCGTATAATTTTCCGTACTGCCCAATGTATAGTGAATCTGCCTGCCGTCAACTTTCTTCTCTGCCCAACCCATGCCGTACATGGTATCTCCACTGAACAGGGATTTTGCCAACATTTCTTTCTTTGGAACTTTTATGTTGCCTGAAAGCATCTGTTCAATACTTTCCGGCGAAAATACATCGCCTCCGTCCTGCAAATACATCTGGAGATATTTTCCCATATCCTTCACATCAGATATCATATAGGAGGAAGGCGCCGTCATCCACTGATCGTTCTCTGAATACTTGTATTTTGAGGAAAACGGCAATCCAAAATAATTTCGGTATCCTGCCAGCATATCCTTTGAAAGTTCAGTATCTTGACGCAATGAATACGTAGAAGTCATCTCCAGAGGATCGAGAATATTATCCGAAATATATTCTTCATATTCCATGCCGGACACTTTTTCTATGATTTCTCCCAATAACGTGTAATTTAAATTGGCATCTTCAAAGCTTCCTCTATGACCTTTTGGCCCAGAATCCTCCCCTGTCTGCTGATATGCGATACCACTTGTCTGGTTCAGAAGCTCCTGAATCGTTATATCCTGAAATCCCGGATAGGATGAAAGATAATCGCCTACCGTATCCTCTAAAGAAATCTCTGAATCTTCTGACATACGCATAATTCCCGCCGCTGTAATAGATTTGCTCAGATTTCCTATCACATAATCAGCATCTGTCTTCTGCGCCATACCATATGCCGCGCAATATAACTCTTTATCCGCACTGACAATTGTCATTCCCATTCCTAAAACATTTGCCGATGAAATTTCCTGCATAATATATTCTTCCAAATCGGTCTCATGAATCACTTCTGCCCGCGAAACTGCAGAAGTACATAAGATTGAAGTAACGCTGAATAACACAAGCAGGATTACAGCTAATTTCCTTTTCATAAATGTCCCTACTTTCTTCATTTTATATGAATAGATTATACCAAAAAATGGAAGAAGAATAAAGTACTCCTTTATCTTATGAACAGATTTTAGAAATTAGAGCCATTCCAACCCCAATTTTCTACCTCTTCATATTTAATGTAAATCCGCTCTTTCGGAATTTTTAACTCCTCTTCAAAAATTCCACAAATTTCCTCCGTCAGCTTGTCAAATGCCTGGCGTGACGCCCCACCGTAAATTTTAACTTCCACAAAAGCAGTTGGCGCATCTTGATTCCCCTGAAAATATAAATCATAAGAATCCTCAAATCCAACCATCAGCCAGTCTTCTGATTTCCCCGGCACCAGACGAATCGCCTCTCCAAATCTTGATTTGATTTTCTCCTTTTCCTCCTGCGTCATTGTGATACTAACCTTTGAATTAATAAATGGCATACGATTCCCTCCTTATCTATATATGTTTACCATTGTTTGGAACTGTATCAAAATTTATTTTCCCCCACTGCAGAATATGCGCATGTTTTCCCAAACCTGTTATTTCAAATAATGATACCCTTGAAATATGAAAAACAGTTGCAGCAACAAAATAACCGGCATTCCTATCACAAAATACCAATGCTTTGTCTTATGATGAAAAAAATACATTCCGATATTTGTTCCAATACTGCCCCCTAACAGGGCAGAAAGAAATAACGTTTTTTCCGATATCCGCCAAAGATGCTTTCTGGCTTTTGCCTTATCTGCCCCCATCAAAGTAAATGCAGTAACATTAACGATTATCAGATATATTATTATACCATATTTTTTCAATTTTATCTCCTTATCCTTTTGCTTGATCCTTTTTTCTTGATCTTGCACAAAAATTCTTTTAACATCCGAATCCTATAAAGGGAAAAAGCGAAGAGGCATTTCTGCTAACTCTCCGCTTTTCATAAGCTGCTAACGGGATTTGAACCCGTGACCTCCGCCTTACCAAGGCGACGCTCTACCTCCTGAGCCATAGCAGCAATCACAGACAATATTATAACTTAGTCTCAGAAACATTTCAAGCATTTTTTATAATTTCTTAATTTTCTTTAGTTTGCTTTTGATCCGTTGCAGCGCATTGTCAATTGTTTTTGGTGGTTTTCCCAATTGCTGCGCTATTTCCTGATAGGTCAATCCTTTCAAAAACAGATTTAATACCTGTGTTTCCATTCTGCTCAACCGGCTAAACAACTTGACCTTTATATTTCTCGCATTTTCCTCACTGATAACAATCTCTTCCGGATTCTGCTGCCATGACGCAAAAGAATGTCCAGACGCAAAAATCTTATCGGCATCTCCCGTTTCTTTCTCTCCCTCTGCCGTATAAATCGATACATAGGAATTTAGCGGAAGATTCTTTTTTCGATTTGAAATTTTTACGGCTGAATACAGTTGTCTCGTAATACACAGATTTGCAAATGTATCGAAAGAGCTTCCCTTCCCTACATCATATGTTTGAATTGCCTTAAACAATCCAATCATTCCTTCCTGCACCAGATCATCCTGTTCTCCATCCATCAGAAAAAGCGGGCGTGAAAGCGCCCTTACCATACCTTTATATTTCTCCAGAAGGTATGTAACCGCGTCTCCATTTCCCTCCTGCGCCATCTTAAGCACCTGCAATACATCCGCTTTCTGAAAATCTGTTTCCATCCTTCTCTTCCTCGCAATCTCTATTACTTCTTATCTGCATTTTGAAGTCTTTGACGCACAATTTCATAAGAGAGTACCCCCATTGCAACAGAAGCATTTAAAGAATCAATATTCCCAAACATTGGTATCCTTGCTGTAAAATCGCATTTTTCTCTGACCAGACGGCTTACGCCTTCCCCTTCGCTGCCTATCACAACACCAATCGGACCGGTCAGATCTAACTGATACATCTGTTCCCCCTCCATATCTCCGCAAACAAACCATATTCCCCGTTTCTTTAACTCACTTATTGTTTGAACGAGATTCGTAACCTTAGCAACCGGAGTATAATTGATCGCACCTGCGGATACCTTGGCAACCGTTGCCGTCAAACCAACAGCCCTTCTTTTGGGAATGATAACGCCATGCGCGCCTGCCTGATTTGCCGTTCTTAAAATAGAGCCAAGATTATGCGGATCTTCTATATTATCTAAAACAATCAAAAAAGGCGGTTCTCCTTTTTCCTCTGCTCTTTTCAGCATTTCCTCAACCGTTCCATACTTATATGCCGCGGAATAAGCAATGACCCCCTGATGCTTTCCTGTCTCTGATATTTGATCCAAACGTTCCTTCTTTACAAAAGTTATAATGGTATCCGTCTTTCTTGCTTCCCTTAAAATCGTACGAATCGGCCCGTCCTGGCATCCATCCAGCAAAAAAAGCTTATCTATCGTTTTGCCGGAACGAAATGCCTCAATCACAGCATTTCTTCCCTCAATCGTAAGCTCTTCATATCTCATTTTTCCCCATCCCCTCTTTTTTATAGTCATTAAGAGCCGGGTACAGCCACCTTTTCAACTGACCGGTCGCATCCAGACCTTTTTTAATCAATTCCAACGCCCGATTCCATTTGTGATGTAAATATAAATAGCCAAGTAAGGCTTCGAATCCTGTAGCAACTCTATAATCTATAATAGAAGCATTTTTTGCAGAGGTCGGCGACTTTGCATTTCTTCCATGACGAAATACCGCTTCTTCTTCCTCTGTCAGTTCTTCTAAAATTGCTTTCATTAACTCTGCCTGCGATTCTGCTTTTACCATGCTGCTTGTCATATGATGGAACTGACTAACCTTCTTATTTCCCATATCCATCACAATCGTCCGAATAATCATATCATATACGGCATCTCCTATGTAAGCCAGTCCCAGGGCAGAATATTGCTCCGGTTTTCTTTTTGGTTTACCAAAATATTCCTCAATCTGTCCCAAAAAATCCTTACTGTTATCCATGTATTCTCCTTAATGACTGTCCTTCCCACGCTATGGTTTTATTCATAATGAAGCAAAATATCAAACAATTCCTATTTCTACGAAAAAAACCTTATAGAATGCTCTATAAGGTTCTTACAAGGCGACTACCGGATTTGAACCGATGATCAGGGAGTTGCAGTCCCGTGCCTTACCACTTGGCTAAGTCGCCATACAGAAAATGACTCCAACGGGATTTGAACCCGTGTTACCGCCGTGAAAGGGCGATGTCTTAACCACTTGACCATGGAGCCATATATAAAACTATTCCATTGTTGGAATAACTCCCCGAACAATGCTCGCACCTGCAATCCTACGATTAACAGACGCTACTCTAAACCATATCTAAAGATAAGGACATTACTCTCTGCCGTCAATTCCCGACGACAAGGACTATACTATCATATTGGAACACAGATTGCAAGTATTTTTTTAAAATATTTCTTATCCCAAGTTGACAGCTTTTTCAAGGATGATTTATGCCCCCGTCGGTTCCTCTGCTTTTTTCTCGTCTTTTACAATCCTTCCATCTTTTCAGACGGAGCACAATCTGTTTTGTCCCATTGCGGCTTAATTCCTTTCTGTCCTTATACTCCCGGAACACCCCATAGGATAGATGAATAATCAATGTCGATGCTGCAATCGTGATAATCAGCAGTATAAATATCCTGGTATAATCCTTTGCAAAAGACCGTATGTTTTTTAATACATATTTCATAAGCGGCTCCTCTCGCTACTCTTTTCGCCGTTTCAGTAAAAGGAGTCCGCCAGTAATCACTACAACGACCAAAACAGCAATGCCAATCAATATATAAATGCCAGTTCTGCTGCTCTCCTTTGCATCCTCTTTCGACTCTACATATTCATCCTTTAACTCCAGTTTTAAGTTTTTTTCTACTTTATTATATACTTTTCCGTCTTTGATACCTGCCAGGTAATCCATAATCTCCTCTTTTTTTTCACGGTAACTCTTTTTTTGAAACTTCTGATTTACCTCTTCCGGCTCATTTGCCCAGTCAGTCGTACCATCAGCCCCTGCCATCAGCTCTCCCGTAGAAGATGACTTATCCCACACTACACTGATCTTATCCGGCGTCTCTGCATAGATGATGTTATTCATCTCATAAAACAGTGTTTCTCTCACAATATTTGCGTCATATGCAAAATGGCTATCCTCCATTTTATTATACCAAACGGAAATCTTCTTTGTTTCTGTATCCAGATTAATCTGGAACATACACAATTTTTCTCCATTTTTTTCTGCAAAAAACCAATATCGTTCACATATTTCCGCATCGTCCCCCGGAATATAAATATAAAATGGGGTTCTAATCGTAATATTGTCGGAATCCTGAATCTGTTTTGCCACCGAAATAAAATCCCGGTATTCGTCTGGCACTTTTGTAATGTAGGTATAATCATCCGCATCCTTGTATTTGCTATAATATTTCATAGCCTTTTTTACATACTTTTTAAAAATTGCCGCAGTATTATTGACAAAGGAATCAGGAATCACATCAGCGTATACACCATCCTTCTGTACTGTCACGGAATACGCTTCCACCTGCCTGCTGGTCATACCGATGACACAAAGCAGCAGGAGCATCAATGCTAAAATATATCTTTTCATAACGGTTACCACTCCTTTCATTTCTGCCGTTTCGGCGGTACCGGACGCCATAGCCGTAGTACTTGAGCATGATTGCAAATTTTTCAGCCTGATAATACAATGAATATCTTTGATTTTACTACCAATATATATGATTCGTTATTACAAAGTCAATGCATTTTACATAAAATGACATTTTTTCGTCATTTTCAGACAAATAAAACATTTTATCCGCTCATTTTCTTCGTATATTTCAACTATTCACGCGCTCAACACCCTTGCCATATCTATCCATTCTGACGCCTTCTGGTTTCTTCCATGAATGACAGCAGATATATAATACCGGATTATGTGAGATAGCAGAAGAAAGCACAGCATTCAAAAAGCATATATGGTTCTTGTTTTTTAAAAAGGAGGGGAGTATAATGTTGGAAAAGTCACCCAAAATGAACGGACAATTTTATAATGTATCAAAGCGGAGGAACAATAGATGAAAGCAGTTATAAAAAAGATAAGCCTTATGCTATGCATCATTGTAGCAGCGCCAGTAATCATTGGGCAGGAAAAAATGTTGATGCAGAAAATGAGACGTACATAGATTACATTGAATTGAAGAAAACATCTGAATATTATGTTAAGGATTGGCCGCCGGCTATAGGCTGTGATGTTGAGCCCTACTGTGCAATCGTGCATATGTCAGACGGAACAATAGCAACCGATAAGAGTTATACGGACATGAACTGGAAAATTGAAAGATACGATACTGCCAGCAAAACATATACAACCGTAAAAATTCAGGAGGGGGAATCCATAGATTTTTGGATGCCTTATGGGAGCATTCCCGGGCAATACAAGATTACCGCCACATCAAAAATCGATTCGGATATTTCGGGATATACCTGGAAACAACTCCACTATCCATGGTATTGTGAGACATACTGTATCTGTCAACCGGGGAAAATTAAATATGGAAAAATTGCCGGAAGAAGGCCCGGCGCAAAGGATATCAGAGAAACCTATGATTGGAATACGGAAAAATATACTTCCGTCCTGCCGAAATGCACATACAAAACGAAAGACTATACCTTTATTGGATGGGAAAAGGACGGGAAAATATATAAACCCGGAGAGAAATATCAGGCAGTCTACGCAAACGAGCCTCATAAGTACGAGCCTGATAAGTGCAACGCATATTTTGCAGCCAAATGGAAACCGAATTTCAAAAAGCCACAACTTGTAACAAAGAAAGCCGGAAAAAATAAAATAAAGCTCAGATGGAACCGCATGATCGGAGGCAAAGGATATAAAATCTACAGAGCCACGAAAAAGAACGGGAAATACAAGATTGTCGGAACCGTAAAAAATAGATGGAAGACTGCCTGGACAGACAAAAAGATCAAATCCGGGAAAACGTATTATTACAGGGTTGCGGCTTACAAAAAATTGAAGAAAAAAATCGTTCAGAGAAAGAGTGCGTGGGCGATGGTGTCAACAAAAGCTGCAAAAGTAAACAGTGTAAGACTCAGCAAAAAATCTGTCCGGGGCAAAGTGGGACAAAGCACACAAATGAAAGCGACCGTGAAAACAACAACGGGCAAACGGCTCGGCAAAAAGTCAGTGGTATACATCAAATAAAAAAATTGTGAAAGTGAACCAAAAAACAAGAAAGATTACGTTTGTAAAGGCTGGAACGCGCAAGGTCTGGGCAAAGTCATATAGTGGTAAAAATAGTTCTAAGGCGAAAGTAATTATAGTTCAATAACAAAAATGTATTATGGTTTCTTTGGGATTGAATAGATTCAACCGAAAGAAAAAATCATTTTTTTAAAAAGTCTTGCATTATCTTTTGAGTTAAGATACAATATTAAATGTTGGATGTTGTTTTTTTGTTCAGGCGGTAAAGGTAAAGTGTCGCTTTGGTAAGGAAGTGGTAACGGGTTTCCATATCGTTAGCAACTTGCGGAGCGGATAGATACAATGCCTGTTCTGTTTTGGGGCTGTGTGGCAGAGTGTGCTGCCCATAAATATGCAGCTGTAGTACATCGGTAGTATATCAGCTTCCCAAGCTGAGGAGGCGGGTTCGACTCCCGTCAGCTGCTCTATATCATGATTTTGGCAGGGAACTTATACATCTTGTGCATAAACCCACCGCCCAAGCACACCGGCTTACCGATTATCTTCCAAGTATATTTTCCCTCTATTTTTGTAAATATAGACACTTTAATCACTCTAAATTTCCCCTTTTCTTGATCAACATCACGATAATTTTCCAAACAGTCAACCCAATTGTCAATCCTATCGCATTATCAATGATGGTATCAATCATCTCCTGATCAGGCTCCATCCATCCTAATTTGTTTTCAATAAATAATAGAATGATCATGGTAATTAGAAAGTCAGCAAAATTTTTGAAAAAAACAATTATTTTTTCTTTTTTCACACAGAGTCCTCCTTCCCCTTTTTTCTCCCTTAAGAGCGTAGTTATCGTAGCGTCCTTTCGCTTCTTCATCAGATAAGAAGTTGTTTATTTCAATTCATCAATATACTTTTGCAGCTTTTGTTGACACCATCGCCCACGCACTCTTTCTCTGAACGATTTTTTTCTTCAATTTTTTGTAAGCCGCAACCCTGTAATAATACGTTTTCCCGGATTTGATCTTTTTGTCTGTCCAGGCAGTCTTCCATCTATTTTTTACGGTTCCGACAATCTTGTAAAAGAAAAAAATTTACCTTCTGATTCTTGTTGATGCGCACTTACACGGCATCATTTCAAAAATCGGATAATATATATAAAAATAATATATGAAAACAGCATAAATAACAAGCATAATAAGCAAGTTTATAATTAATACTTTTACATTTCTTTTTTGATTTTATAACCATTTGTTGATGAACCTGTTTATCTTTACCTGTTGTTAACTTTAAACAGAAAAGCACGCACTTATAATATTATGTATAATTTTTTGCCTGCGCCTCCCACATTTTATAATAAAATTCCGATTCTTTCAGCAAATCTTCATGAATCCCCATTCCTTCTAACTTACCTTCCTTAAACACAAGAATACGGTCACAAAAAATACAACTTGACAATCGATGAGAGATAAAAACAATCGTTTTTTCTGAAAGCAAAGTACTAAATTGATTATATAATTCAGCTTCTGCCATTGGATCAAGAGCCGAAGCTGGTTCATCCATAATGCAACATGGCGAATCCTCATACAGGGCTTTAGAAATTGCAATTTTCTGCGCTTCTCCACCTGATAGTTCCACACCATTGTTGTCAAAATCATAATTAATATAAGTATATATGCCATTCCGCATCGCATTTACACGTTTCTGCATCTTTACATCTCTTAATACCTTCTCGACCTTCTGAATATCTGCCTGATCAGATGCTGCACTGTAAATATCAGATTTTTGTTTTCCCACTTTTCTCTGAAACCGCATTCCTTCTATTATCTTCAAATGTCTCTACCATTGTTTTACTAGGAACATAGAAGTCATCAAAAAAAGCCTTCGAGGAATATTCAGTTTTTGCCCTCGATTTCTCCGGTGTTCGAACGTAACATCGTTCTACCACCATTGCATTTGCACACCGAAAGACGGGGAAACAATATATGACTCAAATTACATTGAACATATTCAACAACAAAATGTGTCTTACCATATTTCAAAGCAGATTGCAAGCACTTTCTTTTATGGTTTGGGTTCTTTTTTGACTACTCCACAATAACTCAATGTAAAGCGTTTACCTGTATCTTACGCTGTCCTCTGACTGCATTCCTTCATTTCCCACTGGGGGCAAAACTGTTTGTAAGTGACATTTATGTGCATAACAAGCTGATAATCCCTGCCTAATCCAATACGAACAAATAACTGGCAGGCTATCATTTTTTTCTGCTCCATGCTTGCTGTATCAAATTTCTCTGACACAACAAAAACAGCACCCCTACATCTATTCCATGCTAAGAGTGCTGTCTTTCCAGCTTATTACATGTTAAATTCTGCCGTCATCACACTGGTTGCATCTCTTTTTCCAATTCGAGCACTTGTTCTGCACTCAGTCCGGAATACATCGAAATTTCCTCCACAGATAATTTCCCTGCTTCCAACATCCGTAACGCAAACTGCCTTTTCGACTGCTCCCTTTCTTCCTCACGTCCACGTTCAAGCCCCTGCTCAAGCCCCTGCTCATATTTCTCCTGATAATGCATCTGTAAAGTCATATAACTCTTCTCCACTCCGTTCCGGTCCGCGCAGAACAAACGTCCACCGGACGTTTTGCGCCCTTCCATTTCTCATTTTTTCTGGTTGACACTACCGCTTCGTCCAGTTCCTTTGTATAACTGTCCCCCGGTTCCTTCCCGTCAATGTAGTCCAGCAGCATCTTCATCTCCGGCGAGACATCATCCAACGTGCCTTTTGTATTCAGTATGATCGTTGTCGTTTCATCGCCAAGAGGCAGTTCCGGATTCTGAATACAACGTTTTTCAAGGCTATAAATATGCCGTCCCTCGCCAAAAAGGTCAAACGTACATACAAAGATTACAAAATTCTTCTTCAGTTTTCTGTAGTCCTCTCCCTTTTCCAAAATGTTCAGGTCAATCATGGACTCATAATATCTTGCCCTTTTCGGGAGGTTTTTATTATCGGTTGTCTGCATCTCAATGCAGTACACGGAATCTTCATCGCCTTCTACAAAAATATCCAGCCTGACGCTTTTCGCATCATAGGTAAGGTCAATTGTGTCCTGATACTCCGGATACTCAATGCGGGAAATCTTCACGCCCAATATCCGCTCCAAAAACGGCTTGCAGTATTTGGGATTCCTCATAATGACACTGAACATAAAATCGTCGCTAATCTGCAGTTCCTCAAATGGCTTTTTGGAAAAATACGGTTTTTCCATAGAATCCTTGTTTTCCGTGGAAAGTTTATTCCCCATTCTTTCGTCACATCCTTCCTCTTTTATTATAATATGCCTCTGCCCAATCCGCAAGTGAAATCCAACCCCAAATGGAGCCATACCATAATACATTCTGTTACTGCACTATGACGACCTTCGCTTTTATTTTTACCACCAGATGATAAGATATCCTTTAACTTAAAATCTGTATATTTATTCTTTATATTTGTAGGATATTTCTTTTTTCATCCGACAGTAGTCAAATATTTTTTATATTGAGGGTTAAGCAAATAACCTATATCCTTAAATTTTAAAATTATTTGACTATGCCACTCTCCTTCCTCTATGACCAATCCATCATTTTGTAAATAAAAATTTGGTCTTTCATGCACAAATGGCAATGAAGATTTTTTCTTATTTTTCTTATCTGTAAATAGCCGAAACTTTTTTTGTTCTAAAGAACATTGCTGAAGTATCTTTTCAATTTTAGACAGTTTCACCTTTCTCAACCACTGCCGCACAGCAGCATCTGCCTCATCCTGATCTAAAGTGAAAGCATTTCTTGATGTAGTCATAATCTTTCCTTCGTGCAAAACTTGTGCCAGTTTTTTTTCATCTGTAATTATGTCTTTCAAAAATATTCGCTTGCCCGTCACCAAGTCCATGGTAATATAATCATTAGTAATAAAATTATATTTAGTAATAAAATTATCTGTTTCATAAGATTGACCTACTGATAAGAATCTGGATGTATGGCAAAAGACTTCGGGGTAGTAGGTGTTTTTATTTTCTTTAATAAACGTTTTGTTTATCCATGACGTAGATGCCTGCCGCAAATTATCGTTTATTTTTTCTTCCAAACTGCTGTTTCCTCCTTCAAACTCAATATAGGGACATAACACCTTATCGCCAAAAGACGTATTTGACTCAAATCCTATTTTGTAAGAGTTATTAATACATTCTTCATCTTCTTTTTTATCACTATTTAATTTTCCATTATCACTACCACAGCCGAAGCATATTGGTGTAATAAAAAAAATACAAACAATCGCAATCATAAATGCCTTTTTCCATCCTCTTTCTTTTAACATCATTTTCTCCACTTTCAATATTTGAATCAGTTCATCGTTTTTGTTGTAGCGGTAGGCTGTGACCTTGCCCTTAAACTGATGTTTATAATCATCTGCTGTTGCATTTTTTTATAAATAATATAACCTATCTTTTTTTCATTTTTATTATTGAACATACGCACACTCAGTTAGTTTTTCATCTTTTTTATTTAATGCTATTTTATTGTAAATTTTTTACTTTGAATCCATTTAAACCTATATTTTCCTTTTGGCAATACTTTCCCAAAAGTTTTTTTACATACTATTGTTTTTGTTTTACTACCTTTTCCTTTAATAAGATATAATGTTTTTGGGGTTTGTGAAATTTTTTTTACTTTTCTCCATTTACCTTTTTTATATTTATATAATATAAAACTTTCAGAATATCGTGCTATATCATCTCCCTTATTAAAAATTTTTATTTTAATTTTTTGGGGTGTTGCAGAAATAATTTTAATGTTAACGTTTCTATTTTGAAAATTATATGCTTGAACATTAACATAATTATACATACTCATTTGAATAGATACTCCTAACAATATTATTAATCCTTTTTTTAACTTCTTCATTACTTTAATTTCCTCCTCAAAGTCAAAAACTATTTAGGCATTTGCGAACTGTCCGTGAAACACACAGCCCCAGTTGTATCCAGCCGGAACACCGTGGCTGTAAAGCTGGGCATGGAGCCCGAAACTTACATGGCGGAGTCGGTAATAGTAGCTCGCCTTTGTAATGCCGTTACAGACACACCAGTCCGCCACTCTCATACTGGCCGGACGGTTAGTCCCTGATCTCTGTTCTTCCCATTCGTGAAGGCGGTATTGTGCCACAACTATCGTTGTTTCTGAACTCATAGACTTAACCCCCGTATTGTAGTATCAAAAATTAAGTTTTATACTTTTGATACTCGTAATAGATCAATATAGTCTATTATCCTATTTTTTACCGAATCAATCGAGGTACATGCTATCTACCATTTACGATAGTTTAAATACCTTCAGCTTCATCAGGGTTTATGTCATCCTTTTAAGATGAGAGTATTACTCGTTGATCCATTAAAGATGTCATCTCTTTTCCTCGCTTAAAAGATAATAATATTTTTAGTGTGACCTTTCTATTTAATAAATAACTAATATCTTTACGCTTATGATACATTAACCAACCCTCATTCTTTTTTCTTTTGCTACCCGTAGCATTTCTCCAACTTCTCCACTCTTTATCTCCTTTTGATGTAAAAGTAGATTTATTTGTACAGGGAACATCTGAGAATGAGTAAACAGTTCCATCAGAAGCTATACAAGGACCATTAATTTTCCTCAAAAATAATATGCTATGTTTTCAAAACTATAGTCATCATGTCCAGCATTACATCCTAGAAGTACTAATCTTTTTACATTTTTTATTATCTTCTTAACTCCTTTTGATTCCAAATTAAATTCATTAAGAGAAAACACATAACAATCATGACCTTTTGGATCAATTCTATTAACTGCATCATTCTCACAGTAAGTATACAAATGCAGACTCTCCGGCTCATCCTCTTCCCCGGTATAGGTATCCCTCGTCAGGAACCTTTCCACTTCTGGCTCGTAGTACCTTGCCCTGAGATAGATTTCCTCCGTCTCCTTATCATAGTACTCCCCACAATAGCGGAACGGATTCTCATCCTTGCTGTCCTGGTTTACCTCATTTCCAAAGGAATCGTACTCATAGGTCTTGGTGACTTTTCCCTTCTCATCTGTCAGCTGCACCACGTTCCCATGTTGTCAGTCATGTAGTAGCTGCTTCCTTTCTCCTCAAAAATCCAAATCTCCGTTATGAAGTGACTTTTGTCAAGAGGTAAATTTAAAAAAACAGTAAATTTTTTCTCTTTGACAAAACTCTCAT
>CANRJM010000005.1 GCA_947630925.1 uncultured Lachnospiraceae bacterium | reverse complement strand
ATGAAAACAGGGTTTGCCTTATATGCTGACAAAGAATATTTTCGGAGTGAAGGTTTTACATAATGAAGAAATACATAATAGGAGTTGATCTTGACGGTACGCTTCTGACATCAAATAAAGAAATGGAATATGCCATTACAAGTAATGGGGCAGTCACTTATAATCTGAAAGAGAACAGGATCGTAGATAATAAGTGTCTGCCTATGTCTGCATGTAAACGAATATATTAAAGTTTGTATTGCGGCGCTTCTATAAATTTGTCATGTGAAATAAGAAAAATCTATTACAGGTTATAGAAAACAAATAATATGATAATTCCCATATGGATAGTATAATATTTTTGTAAGATTTTGTCTGCAAGGAGGTTTTTATGAGGATATCAACTAGAGGAAAAAATGCGATCAAGCTAATGCTTGATCTGGCGACGTATCATCAGGGAGAGCCGGTAAGACTCAAGGATATCGCGAAAAGGCAGAATATATCTGAGAAATATTTAGAACAGATTGTTGCAGCGTTGCATAAGACAGGACTCGTAAAAAGTATCCGTGGTGCGCACGGAGGATATATTTTAGCTTATCCGCCGGAAAAATATACGGCAGGTCAGATCTTAAAAGCGGTAGAGGGCGATCTGGCTCCGATGGACTGTGTTGGTGAAAATGGATCGGAGTGCGAAAATAAGGGGACGTGCGTCAGCTACCGTTTATGGGAAAAACTGGATGCGGCGATTAACGATGTTTTGGAGGGGATTACTCTGGCGGATATGCTGGATTGGCAGAATGAACTTCTAATCGATCAATATGTAATATGAGAAGGAATGGAGATTATTATGAAGAAACCTGCCAGCGGGCATAAATTGAACGGTCCAAAAGGAATTGGAAGGAAGATGTTGATTTTGTGGCGGATGAACTAAGGAAGATTGTTCAGAGGTTTAGGCAAATGACGGAAAGGAGTTAAGAATGGAAACAGTACAATACTCTGGTGTGCGTGAAAGTAAACCGGGAAGAATCAATGATTTGGGAACAACAGGAAAGGAAGTGGAGGAGAATTTTAAAAAAGGCTGTTTGAAAAGAGCAGACAGAAGTTTTGCACAGGGATTGCAATGCCAGCAGATTAACAGTATGGCAGCGCTGATGTCATTGGAGGATTCTGTTTTTATCTCCCATTCCCCGCAGGGGTGCGTAGGCTGTTCGATTATGGCGGTGGATATGTACCGCGTAGGGCAGGCGCACAGGGGGATTAAGAACATTAAAAACCCAAGGATTATCGTTACGAATATCGACCAGAAGAGTGTTGTGTTTGGCGGAGAACAGAAACTGCGGGATTCTGTGAAAAAAGCGGTGGAACAGTACAATCCGAAGCTGGCATTTATTTATGCATCATGTGCATCCGGCATTATCGGTGATGATATCGATGCCATTGCTTCTGACTTACAACAGGAATATCCGGATACGATTATGGTTCCGATTCATTGTGAAGGCTTTAAGTCTAAAATATGTGCATCTGGTTTTGATGCTGCTTTTTTATCTATTAATAAATATATATTAAAAAAAGAGAAAATTCCAAAGGAAAAAGGGTTAGTGAATCTTTTTGCCCCGACGACCGTAAGCTATGCGGATCAGAGGGAAATGGAGCGTATGCTCTCGCAAATTGGCATTAAGGTAAATTATATCCCATTTTACAGTTCTCTGGAAAAGATTAAGAAGATACCTGCGGCAGAGGCTTCCACATCTATCTGTAAAGTATTTGCTGATGAGTTTATGAAAACCTTGTGGGAGGATTATGATATTCCATATTCCCATACCGTAATGCCGATCGGCATCCGTAACACCGATAAATGGTATCGTGGTATTGCAAAAGTATTGGGAAAAGAAAAGGAAGTGGAAGACATTATTGCTATGGAGCATAAACGCATCGAACCGCTGGTGGCGGCAATCAGGGAAAGACTGCAGGGGAAGCGGGTGTTTATCTGCGGAGGCACAGGGCGTTCTTTTGCGGCGGCGGCTTTGATCGATGACTTCGGCATGGAGCTTGTGGGACTGGAAACGCCTACCTATGATGACGATGCCCAGGTTGATATTGAATATCTCAATGGAATCCATAAAAATTATGTGGTGGATATTGCAAATATGCAGCCATTTGAGCAGGCAAATCTTGTAAACAAACTAAAACCGGATGCGTTTATCGGAGTGCCGGACTGGGCTGCAAAACTGGGTATCCCTACCACGCACGTTCTGGAGGGCAAGCGTCCCACGATGGGATATGACGGTCTGCTCTATCTGGGAAATAAAATTGCAGATCAGTTGCAGAATCCGGGTTTTAATGTGAAATTATCCCAGCATGTGAAGCTACCATACAAAGATTCATGGTATGAAGAAAATGCGTTTAAATACATAGAAGGAGGCGTTTAGAATGTCACAGATATTGGAAAATCCAAGGGGTGGCTGCGTTCTGGCCGGCATCAATTCTGTTTTGGGGGCTTTGGATAAAGTATGTCCCATCCTTCATGCGGGACCGGGCTGCTGTATGCAGACCTCGGCGGCGGAACAGGGACAGTCAGGACATAAATCATCCTGCTTTGTCAGCAGTGTGTCGATTCCTTCAAGCAATATGCTGGAAAAAGAAGTGGTATTTGGCGGGACAGACAAGTTAAGGACTACCATTCAGGGTGCCATTGATATTATGGATGCAGATGCTTTTTTTGTACTGACGGGATGTACCGCAGGTATCATTGGTGATGATATCATCAGCGTTACACAGGAGTTTCAGGATAAGGGGCATGAAGTTTATCCTATTGATACGCCGGGATTTGCAGGAGACAGTAATCTAGGTTATGAAATCGTCTGGAATACCATGATCGATCAGGTAATCGAAAAAGATGTCCCAAAAGATGAGAAACTCGTAAATATTTTTGGGATAGTTCCTTACCACGATCCTTTTTGGAGCGGTACATTGGAAGAGATTGACCGTATATTGTCTTTGCTTGGGCTAAAAGTCAACACCTTTTTTACAAAACATCAGGGAATCAATGATATTAAAAAATGCTCAGGTGCAGCTTTGAATATTATTGTGAATCCATGGCTGTGGAATGGACCAGCAAAAAAATTTGAAGAAAAGTTCGGTGTTCCAAGCATAAGGATTCCGGGATTATTTGTGGGGGCAACGGATACCACGGGTTTTGTCAGAGAAGTTGCAAAGGCTCTTAGCTTAGAGGATGAGCTGGTTGAAAAGGTAATTGCCGCAGAGGAGGATTATGTCTATCACTATCTGGCGCAGTCCATAGGAGTGGTAAGCTGGAAACGGTTTGCGGTTGTGGCGGATGCGAATAATGCGGTCGGAATTACAAGGTATCTGGCAAATGATTTCAGCTTTACGCCTGTGCTTGTGATCATATCGGAACCGCTGTTCCGACAGGAGGATAAGGATAGAATTATTGCACAGATTAACGATCTGGAATATGCCGTACCGCCAAGGATAGTGTTTACAGCAGATCAATATGAGATTAATCAGGCGCTTTTAACGGAAGAAAAAGAGATCACGTTGCTGATTGGCAGCAGTAATGAACGGGAAGTGGCGTTAGAAAAGGATATCCAGTTTATACTGGCATCCTTCCCGATGAACGAGCGGCTTGTTTTTAACCGTACTTATGCAGGATATAGAGGCGGATTGACTTTTACGGAAGATCTGTATGATAATCTGTGATTGTTTTGAGACAGCGCTGAAAGATTTTAACAATGATAAAAATAAAAAGAAAGAGGGAAAAAGATTATGGCAGGGAAAGATTTAAAGAAAGTACATCAGTTTTTAAAAGATGCGGGAACTTATTATTTAGCAACGGAAGACGGGGATATCCCAAGAGTACGTCCATTTGGAACGGCGCTTTTGTTTGAGGATAAGATATATGTTCTGACGGCAAAAGCTAAGAATGTATCAAAGCAGATTGAGAAAAACCCAAAGTTTGAATTATCAGCGATGGATAAAGATGATAGGTGGATTCGTATCTCTGGTGAATTGAAGGAAGATAATCGGATTGAGGTGCATCAAGCGATATTAGAAGAATATCCGCATTTAAAGGATACTTATACGGTGGGAGATGAGAATACGAATACATTGTATTTAGATATTGACAGCGCCATTATATATTCTTTTACAGCAGAACCAGAAATTCTTGAGGTGTAGTGTGAAAAATCACACTGATGTGCTGATTTTTCACACAGGAATTTGTGCCGGAGCGTCACAAATTCCCCTGATGGCAAATGAGAAACTGCATACGCAGCTTTCTCATTGCCCCGTCGCGTAAACGCTCCGGAATGGGGTGTAACATGAAGGAAAAATATGTAATCAGGCAGGCTGAACTACAGGATCTGGATGAGCAGGATATACCGGCGGCATCCGGCTGATTAAGGATATCTTTACGGGCGCAGAAATAAAGAAAGACGGACGAAAAACTACAGGGTAACGCCAACGTGCAGACGTTGCCTTTTTTCAGGATAGGAAATGTGATGAATGCCAGGGGCTGTCGCACTAAGATTAGTGTGCAGCTTCTTTTTTGTGTAATCGGCATTGGGAAATCGGTTGCCATGATGCTCCTGACATCTGTGCAGAGGTACGGTGAAAATGAGTTTTGCCGTGCATGAATCAAAATGGAATCATTTACAACAAAACAGGGTCTGTTTACAACATCCCATATCAGCCAAGGGAGTCTTTTTACGATATAATAAAGGAAGGGGTGTATTACTGTTTTTATGGGAAATTCTGGTAAAGGATGTGAAGTTATTGGAGCATAAAATAGACAAATCAGACGGATCTCTGTTTCCAGCGAAGGATGCCCTCTGTGTGGCAATCTGCGATGATGAAAAGACAATCCGGGATTTGCTGGAGGAAAAAGTCAGGGAAATGGTTCCGTCTGTTGTGATAGAACAGTTTTCTTCCGGGAAGGAATTGTTAAGAAGCAAAACCAAAGCAGACATTTTGTTTCTGGATATTCAGATGCCGGAGATGGATGGGATGGAGGTTGCGAAGATTTTGCGCAAAGAACGGATGGACACGCTGCTCGTATTTATTACGGCAGCCCCGGAATATGTATTTGAAGCCTTTGACGTCGGGGCGTTCCATTATCTGGTCAAGCCGTTGTCGGATGACAAGTTCCATGAGGTATTCGGAAAAGCGGTGCGGGAAGTGGAAAACCGGAAGTTCAAAGACGGGGAAACGGATGAAAAATATATGATGGTACAGGCAGGAGGCATCCATACAAAGATATTGTTTCGGGATATGATCTATGCGGAGGTATTTAACCGCAAAGTCATTATCCATACCGTAAATGGCGATACAGAATATTATGGCAGGCTGTCAGATCTGGAGAAAAAAGCAGGAGAGGATTTTTTCAGACCACACAGGTCTTATCTGATCCACTTTAAGTTTGTGCAGAGATATGATGCCAAATCCATTGTTATGAAAAAAGGTACGGCATTGATTGCTAAGCAGAATTATTCCGAATTTGTCAGGCAGTATTTGAAATATAACCAGAGGAAAGGCAGGGAAATCAAGTGAGTCCGGTAGAATTATGTTGGAATATTACCTCTTATATATCAATCATTGTGCAGCTTATCGCTGCGGGCGTCTGTCTTGGGTTCTTTGTATCGCCCTATATGCAAAGCAGGAACAAAGCGGTCAAAGTGAGCGCCGCATATTGCGTGGTCATGATCGTTTTATATGTCATGCCGCCTCAGATTGATAATATTCTTGCCTATTTCATTGGCATACTGGCTGCTTTTGCCGTGATGTATGCGGAGGACAGGAGGAATGTCAGCCAGAAAATCTTCCTGTCCATTACGTTTTTTTCGCTGCGTTGGCTATCCGCATCCATGGCAAGAATTTTAGATCGTTTTTTTGATATGGTTCTTAGCAATCCGGAAATAGCAGCGAGGATATGGCTGCAGTATGGCTTGTATGTAGTGGAGCGCATTTTGGACATATTATTCAGCACATTTGTTTTGCTGCTCTCTGTCTGGGCCATTAACAGAGCCTATGAGGGCAAGAGCAGATTTATGGGAGTGCGGGAGTTTTTGATGTTGTCCGTGCCGTCGCTCTCCGGCGTTGCCGGATATGCAGCTTACCATTTTTATCAGTATAGGAATGAATTGGCGGAAGTTTATGATTTGTTGTGCTTTTCCTATTATCTGATTGCTATATTGGCAATCCTGGTCATGATTGTATTTTTTCAACGCTGGAAAAGTTCGCAGGAAGAGTAGGCGGGGCAGCAGCTTTTGGAAAGCCAGATTGAAAATATGAAAACGCATATAGAAGGGGTAGAGAAGCTGTATGGGGACATCCGTTCCTTGCGCCATGACATGGGAAACCATATCCAAATGATTGAACGCCTGATGGCGGCAGGAAGCAGCGCCGAGGCATCTGCCTATCTGGAAAGGCTGAAAAGCGAATGGAAGGAACTTGCGCCGGAGATCCGGACGGGAAACCCGGTTACGGACATGATTCTTCTGGAAAAGAAAAAAGAAGCCGAGGCGCGGGGAATCCGGTTTGAATGTGATTTTTACTATCCGGACGGTACTGGATTGGACGCCTTTGACATCAGCGTTCTATTGTATAATGCGCTGAACAATTGTCTGGAATCGGTAAACGGAGAAGATCCCTATATTAAAATTCAGGCATTCCGTAAGAACAGTGTTTTTGTGTTGTTTATCAGCAATCGCTTTCAGGGGAGGCTTCAGATGGATGCGGCGGAGGGACTCCCCCTTACGACCAAAACGAACGGCGGGCATGGGATTGGATTAAAAAATATGCGCAGGGTGGCAAGAAAGTATATGGGCGATCTGTCCTTTGAACAAAATGGAGATGAGGTAACGGTAGGGATCATACTCCAGATTGCGTAAAGGCTTTACAACAAAAAAAGGGCGGTTCACAACAAATCCCTTGATTCCGGTAAATTTTTTAACGATAAACTTTACAGAAGGATGACATGATGGCAAGTGGAAGCAAAGGAAAAACAAGAAGGAAAATCCTCTGCTCGCAGGGCTCGCATTTTCCTTCGGAAAACAAGGAGGAAAATCCTCTGCTCGCAGGGCTCGCATTTTCCTTCGGAAAACAAGGAGGATTATAATGACAATTAATGGAATCAGCGGAGCAAACATGCAGACAGCGCAGATGGGGATGAATCAGGTAATGGATTCCTACAGCAAGAACATTCAGAACCAGATTGCAGGTGCTCAGAAGCAGTTGCAGGAGCTTTCTTCCAATGAGGAAATGACATTGGAGGAAAAGATGAAGAAGCGGCAGGAAATCCAGCAGCAGATTAGCGACTTAAATATGCAGCTTAGGCAGCATCAGATGGAGTTACGCAGAGCGGAACGCTCTGAAAAGCAACAGGCAAAAGGTTCTGCTATGGATGAAATGCTTGGTGGGACAAATGGAAAGGCAGGCAGTAAGAGCGCCGGACTTTCTCAGGCAGGCATGACAGCGATGATTTCTGCGGATACATCTATGAAGCTTGCAAAGGCGCAGGGCAGCGTAGCGACTAGCATGGAGGGCCGCGCCGGCGTACTGGAAGCGGAAATTAAGCAGGACGCAGGCATTGGTGCCTCTGTGGAGAAAAAGAAAGAGGAGCTTGCGGATGTGACTCAGAAAGCACAGGCGGCTACAGCTTCGCAGATGAGTACGCTTGCGGAGGCAAATCAGGCTGTGGAAGAAGCGGCTGCAGCAGAACGCACTGCGCAGAAGGATTCTGATACCAAAGAAGAAAAAACGATACAGGCGGAAGAAAATACAGCAGACAACGGTACAAAGGGAGAAAAAGTACAGGATGGTGTATCCGTTGCTACACAGACAGGGAACAGAGAGAATGTGCAGCAGGATAACAGCGCACAGGCGCAGAACACACAGCCTGCCGGGGCAGCCGTTCTTGGAACGCCGGAGGCAAAGGCAGCAGTTTATACCCATGTTGATGTGCAGTTATAAAGGAGGAATGAATTATGTCAGAAATTAACAGTTTTAGTGATTATGCAAGCAGATACAATACAAATATGGATTATTCGTCCCTGTTTAACAGCGGCGCTCCCTATATTGATAATGGCATGGGCGGAATCAATGTGTCAGATTATGCCATGATCAAAAACGGAAGCTATGGGAAGCTGATGAAGGCTTATTATGCGAAGCAGGATGCAGATAAGCTGTCACAGTTCGGCGATTCTTCCCAAACGCTGACGTTGATGCGTTCCAGTGCGGACTCGCTGAAAAAGTCTGCGGAAGCTTTGGGCGATGCCTCGCTTTATGAAAAAAAGAAATACAAGAAAAAAGACGAGGAGACCGGAGAAGAAACGGAAGTCTGGGATTATGACTGGGATGCCATCACAAAGGCGGTCAAAACCTTTGTTGACGATTATAATTCCGTGGTGGAACAGGCAGGAGATTCAGAAACGAAGAATGTGCTGCGCAATGCGGCATGGATGACCAGCATGACGGAGAAGACAGGCAATCTGCTTTCAAAAGTAGGCATTAAGGTCGGCAAGGGCAATAAGCTGGAGTTTGATGAGGAAGCTCTGAAGGAAAAAACAACTTTGGGAAAAAGCAGTATTGAGCTTGATAACATTTCTGACTTAAAACTCCTGTTTACAGGGTACGGTTCTTTTGCGGATCGGATTGCACAAAAGGCGTCCGCTATTTCCAACGCTGCGGCAAGGACAAAGGGAGTGGATAAGACCTACAATAAGAACGGAGCTTATTCTGATACGATTTCCAAGCTGTTTGAGAGTACGATTGACAAAAAAGTGGGAGAGAAAGACAAAAACAAATCTTGGTGGGAAAAAGAACTGGAGAAAAAGGAACAGGAGAAAAGAGAGGAAGCCTTTCAATCAATAACCGATACAAAAAAAGACGAGGATGATGAACCCTGACAGCCAGTGTGCAAAGGATGAGGTTTAGCAAAGGCGGTAAAAGACGCAGCCCACGCGAACCCCATCCTTTGAAAAACGCTAACGCATTTTAAAAGGAGATGGTATTTTGAATGTTACAATGTTTGATATTTCGTCAGGCATAGGAAACTCCATATCTGCAGCCCGTTTTCCCAGGATGCGGAGAACAGGATTGAAAAGTGCGCGGGACCAGGAAGAACGCCGGCAAAAGGCGCAAAACCAGATTGCATTTTGGGAAAAGCAGAAAGAAAGCCTGAAAGACAGGAAGAGCGATACTCTGGAGGATATTGCGAAAAAGCTGGATCGGTTTCATTCGTATGAGAGTGAGATTGCCGCTGTCAAAATGCAGTATAATCAGGAACAGATGTGGCACACAATGGATGAGGCAAAGGAGATTGGCGAGAAGATTGCCGAGGAAACTGAAAAATTCGAGCCTAAGACTGCCGAAGAAAGACGGGAGGATATAGCGGAAGAAGCGCTTGAAACAGACGAGAGTAAGGGCGAGTTTGCGGAGAGCATAGAAGCAATGCAGGAAGAAATGGAGGAGATGACGGAGAACATAGAAGAAATGCAGGAAGAAATGACGGAGATGACGGAGAATATGAGCCAGACGATGGAAGAAGTCACGGAATCTGCAGAAGAAACTTTGGACAGCATGACGGAGGAAAGCGAGGAAGCGATGGAAGGCGCAGTCAGCACAGAAATGCCCGTAAGCCGCACAGAGCTTTTATTGGAACAGGTGTTAAAATATAAGAGGATAGATGTTTTCATATAGCGGATTGTTCCGGACGCTCTTCCTATAGCTGTGCGAAGCAGCGATTGATAGACATACGAAGCATCGGTTAACGAAGCATCGGTTGATAGATGCCGCTTGCATTTTTTCGGCGAATATGCTATTCTCATTTTTTGTAAAATAAATATTTGCATAATGACACATGTGGCGCTTGGCGCGTAAATCTGATTACAGAGTATGGAATTACGGAATCGCTGAGCCGCTGCATGTTTTTTTTGTGCAGAAACGGAGGAAAAATTATGCCAAGAAACCAATTTCAGAGAATGGTATTCGCCTTTATCACGGTAGTGATCACGGTGCATGCCTATGTATTTTACAGCCTTTATGTAGTAAACGGAAATATGCTGATGCAGATCAATCAGACGACGAGCGTGCTTGCGGCGCTGCGGACGCAGGGTGGAGTGTATATGTGCGGAATCTATCTGCCGATTTGGGCATGCATACTGATTGAATTTTGTTTTGCGTTTATACTGGAAAACCTTGTGGGAAGTCCGGCGTCGTTTCGCCTGGCTTCGCGGATCTTCCATCCTGCGAAAAATCATCCGATGATCTTTGAAACGGCAATCATCTGTGCAACCGTCGGTATCATGTGTCCGATGATGAGCTTGATCGCAGCGTTTCTCTATTATCCGTATTACATGGGGTTCCATATTCTTACGCTGCTTGCAAACTGGCTGAAATTAATCTGTTTTAATTTTCCATTTGCATATTTTACACAGTTATTCTTCATCCAGCCGGCAGTGCGCGTCATCTTTAAGACGTTGTTTCGAAAAGATATTGCAAGAAGGAGCGGAGAGGCACGGAGCTATCCGCAGAATGAGCAGGAAGCAATCGTTAATATTTTTGAACGAATCGATGAGATTCATGAGGAACTTGCGCATGAACACCGCCGCAGGAAGGCGCTGGAACAGGATGTACAAAAGATGACGGGAGATTCATCAAAAACAGGTGCTGGAAAACAATGATTTCATCTTCATGCGGGATTGGAACCCATGATACGGGAGAAAATAAATTGTCTCAGGGGAGGAATTTTCGGTTTACTACTTTCTCAAAAAACTGCGTAAGCGTTTTTCGGGAATAATCTTTGTCTAAAGCTGCCAGATAGTTTTTCTTTGATTTTTTGGCAGAGTAATCGGATAATTTATAGGTGGTAATTTTGCCGCCTTTTATCCAGTGGGTAATGAGGGGAATCATTTTTGCCTTTTGAATGGAAACTTCCCCAAGGCTGTTTTTGTGCAGCGTCACCTGCGCCATGCCGCCGCAGAACTGGCGGTATATACCGGCGTAACGGTTATTGGTGGCATTGATATAGTTTCCCAGCGAGTAGAAAACCAACATTTTATGGCCTTTCTTGTTTTTCATCCATTTTACAGGCTGGATGACGTGAGGATGGGTTCCGATTACCAGATCTACTCCCAGTTTCAGGAAATAGCGGCACCATTTCTTCTGGTTGTTATCTGGTTTTGTCTGATATTCCGTTCCCCAGTGCGGGCAGACGACTATAAAATCAGCTTTTTTCTTTGCCTTTTTTACGTCGGCCTTTATCTTGCTTTTAGAAAGAAGATTTACTGCGTATGGCATATCTTTGGGCAGGGGGATGCCGTTAGTGCCATAGGTATAGTTTAAAATGGCAATGCGGATTCCCTTTTTCGTTACATAGGTAATCCGGGAAGCCTTTTTCTTACTCCTATAGATTCCCGTAATCTTCATGTTGGGATGATATGTTTCCCAGTGTTTCAGGCAGGCGAGCAGTCCTGGCTTCCCTTTGTCCATGGCGTGGTTGGTCGCGTGGAGCACTACCTGGAATCCCGCTTTTTCAATGGCGTTGCCCACCTGGAATCTTCCGTTAAATGTGGGGTATCCGGTAATTCCATATTTTTCTCCCGCCAGAATGACTTCCTGATTAATCAGGGCAGTGTCGGACGATTGGATTTCTTTTTTTATGTAGCGGAACATATAGTCATAATTATAAGAACCGTTTTTTTTCTTTCCGCTGTTGCTCACCGGTATATGGAGCAGTACATCGCCTACCATGGAGAGAGTAAGATCCTGGCTTGGTTTCTTAGCGGAGGGTTTATCGTGATTGATGTCTTGCTTGGCGTCGGAATCACTTTCAGTAAGCCGTCTGCCAGTCGTTTGAACTGTTTTCTGTTTATCGGCGGAAGTTTGTACGGATGCTTGGTTGTCGCGGCTGGAAAGCCACGCAAGAGCGCTTGCGGTCACTGCAAGGAGAAGCAGAAGATGACTTAGCAAGATCAAAGTTTTCTTTTTGTTCCCAAAGGTGATTCTTTTATCTTTTTTTCCCATTTTCCTTTTTCCTCTTTTTTGTTTATAGAATAGGTAATTGCGAAACGATTCAAAATAGTATACCTCATTGTGTATGTTGTTTTTTGTACAGATTACATAATGGAGATAGATTATATGCTCATTTCGCAATTACTAGTTTATAAAAGGATAAAATTAAAGTATATTATTTTTAGGGGAATGTCAAGGTAGGAGTTTGCGCAATAAAGCGGATCATTGCGCAGAGTTGAATGATTTTCCTTGCAGGTTATGATAGACAAAGCTATAATAGGCGTATCATAATTCGCTGTAGGAAGAGGCTTGAACAGACGAAGGGAAGCAGCCGGCATCAGATGGAATGCCGGCATTTACAGCAGAAATGGAGGTTATCATGAAAAAGATACTTTCCTATATTTCTTTGATTCTGGCTATGATAGCGGCGGTATTTGCTGCATTCCGGCTCAATCCGGATGGACTTTTGCGGGGGAAGCAGGAGGTTATGGGTCTGAAAGATATCGAAGCGGGAAAGGATGTTACCGGGCATCCCGCAGGTGAAGGGATTCCCTGTATTTCTTCCGTTGCAGAATTTGATCAGCTTTTTTCGGGTACTGATCATGTGACGATGAAACCGGTTTCTATTGTGCCGACAGGAGTCTGGCATATAAAATCATGGGTAAATCCGTATTCGCAGAGACGTTACAAGGGAAGAGCTGTTGGGGCGAAAAAGAAAAAACCGGAAGTCATCGTATCAAAATTAGAAATCCATATGGATTACAATCAGTATTATCTCTTGGAACTGGAAGACGGCAAATATATTCCGGCAGAGATTCCGGAACCGGATGCGGATGCCATCAAAAAGGGAAAAGATGTGACTCTGCCAATTGGAGAAAAACGGACTTTTAGCATGACAGAACACCTGCGCCAGATTTGCGGGAAGTACGGCGCTTATACCGATGGTGTGTTCTTTGCATTTGATGAGGAATGGTATGACAGCATGGAATTGTTTATGGTATTGATGCGGCTTGGTCTGGGCGCGGTGGTGTTTTTGGCCATGGGGATTTGTTTTATCCTGCTGTGGGATAAGGTTTTTCCGGATGGAGACGCACAGTGATTTTATGAAACGATTGGAAAAGACAGAAAAAAGCAATGTAAGAGCGGAGATACGGTATGTTATATATTATGAGACATGGCAAGACGGATTGGAACGTCAGAAAAAAATTACAGGGCAGGACAGATATTCCCCTCAATGAAGAAGGAACATTCCGATTATTGCCGATGAGAGATTGTTGGAAATGAGTTTTGGCAGATTTGAAGGCATTGAAAATGCTTCCCGGATTCCGGACTGTCCAATGAAGGTGTTTTTTCAGGCGCCGGAAAAATATCATCCTGTGGATGAAGGCGGTGAAAGCATGGAAGAATTGTTCGCAAGAACCGGTAATTTTATCGAAGAGGTAATCAGACCTCAGTTGAAGCAGGGAAAAGATATTCTGATTGTCGGTCATGGAGCAATGAATTCCAGTATAGTCTGTCAGATCAAAGGTTGGACACTGGAGCAATTCTGGGATGCAGGAATTGAAAACTGTAAATTGATGAGGCTGATATGAAATCAGACAGCCATGGGAAAGGATAAGATGGCGGCGCAGACGTCCTGTCTTGAATGTATAGATTGATTTTGTTACAATAAAAAATAAAAGCAAAATAGAAAGAAGGCATTGAGGAAATGAGCAGGCAAGTTGATATGACAAATGGGACATTGGGGGATAAAATTATTCTATACACGATACCGCTGGCGGTCACAGGCATCCTGCAGCAGTTGTTTAATGCAGCGGATGTGGCTGTCGTAGGACGGTTTGCAGGGAAAGAAGCCATGGCGGCCGTTGGAAGTAATGCGCCGGTCATCGGACTGCTGGTAAATCTGTTTGTAGGGATTTCTCTTGGAAGTAATGTTATTATTGCCAAATCCATCGGACGGGGAGATAATGAGCAGATATCCAAGGCGGTACATACCTCTATCGTGATTGCCTTTTTTGGCGGGCTTTTTCTGACGTTATTGGGCGAGGCGTTTGCACCGGGCGTGGTAAAAATGCTCGATGTGCCGTCAGAGGTGTTTCCGTTGGCGGTTAAGTATCTGAGGATTTATCTTCTGGGTATGCCGGTAATTTTATTATATAACTTTCAATCAGCCATTTTCAGAAGTTGTGGAAATACCAGAACCCCTTTGATTGCCCTGCTCATTTCCGGCGTGTTAAATGTGATACTGAATCTGTGTTTTGTTCTGGGGTTGGGGATGGACGTCAATGGCGTAGCCACAGCGACTGTGCTGGCCAATCTGGTCAGTTCCATTATATTGTTTGTATCTTTGTACCGTTCTAATCTGGTCATCAAAGTGAATCTAAAGAAAATGCGCATCCATATTGATGTGCTTGGGCAGATTTTAAAAATTGGGATTCCGGCGGGTGTGCAGGGGATGATTTTTTCTTTTGCCAATATCATTGTTCAGTCGGCTGTCAATAGTCTTGGAACAGTCGTGATGGCCGCCTCGTCGGCGGCATTTAATCTGGAAATCTTCGCTTACTATATCATGAACTCTTTTGGTCAGGCATGTACCACTTTTGTCGGACAGAATTATGGCGCCGGGAAAAATGACCGCTGTAAAAAGACGCTGAAACTCTGTTTGCTGCAGTGTGCAGTTGGTACGGCCGTTTCCTGCGGGTTGATCTTACTGTTTAGTAATACTTTGCTGGGAATCTTTAATACCGATCCAGATGTCATCGCAGCGGGAAGAGTCCGTTTAAGTTATATCTTTTTTGCCTATATCTTTAGCTTTGCCCAGGAAACCATGTCAGGCTACCTTCGAGGGTTTGGCGTATCCTTCATTCCGGCAGCCTGTTCTGTGCTCGGTGTCTGCGGAGTGCGCCTTACCTGGATTTTTACGGTGTTTAAAAAGTTTCCGTCTTTTGTAACGGTAATGCAGGTGTATCCGATAAGCCTGGGATTGACTGCCCTTGTGCTCCTTATTGTCATGTTGGTAATCAAGCCGTCCAGGCGTTATATTATTGCAAAAGAAGCATAGGTATACTGCTGTTTGATATGGCGGCACGAGGTGATATGCCAATAATTGACATTCGTTATATGGACAATGATTCTTGCTTTTGTCAGAATTTTTGCATATAATGTATCTGATCAATTTTCTATAATACTTGGGAGGTGTATGATTATAAAAAACTATTGGAAAAGAGGATTAGCCGTACTGTTGTCTGCTGCGACGGCATTTCAACCGACGGTATCTCCGGTATTGGCGGAGGCTGTCGGCAGTACGGAAGAAAGACTTACATATATGGAACAGGAGTGTACTCATAATCATATTCATGGTGCCGGTAATACGTCGATGGTAAAGAGCGCAGCGGTATCGGGGGATATGACCAGGCCGGTTATTACCATTACCCCGGTAAACGACCATTATAATGGTTCGATGTACTGTGAACCACCTATTATCAAAGTGCATGATGACGGTGGCAATCTGATCTCTGTAGTTGCATCCACGGATTCGAATTCTGCAAACGGAATCATCACAGGCGGGACTGACTGTACGGTTTCGATTGAAGGGCTAAAGGGTACTACATGGACAGTTACAGCGATAGACGATGCTGGAAATGAAGAAAGCGCAACATTTTATGTTGCTCATCAGCCGATTGGACGTCAAATTGTAAGTACCGATCCGACCTGTACGAAACCGGGAACGCGTACCGCATATTCTAATTGTGCAAACTGCGGCGAGAGATTTGTCTTTTATTCTTCCAATACTCCAAATGCTCTTGGTCACGAGGCAGATATGGAGCATCCGCAAAAGATCACTCCCTGCGGTGTAAACTCTGAAATGATTACGGTTTACCCGTGTATACGTTGTCATGCATTTTTGACAATAGACGGCGCAGTTTACGATGGAAAGGATGGAGAAGGGCACGTCTGGGTAACAAAGAAGAACCATTCTTCCTGTGATGTGACTGGGACTACTTATGAGGAATGTACAAGGTGTCAGGTGACCCGGAATGTGGAAACGATTCCTGCCAGTGGACACTCCTATGGAAGCTGGAACGTTACAAAGAAGGCAGATTGTGCCACCAATACACCGGGAGAAAAAGAGCGTACCTGTACTAAGTGTGGCGCAGAAGAGAAGCAGATGATTGCTGCAGCGCATACCTGGTCGGAGCGTGTGGAACTGAAGGCGGCTACCTGTACCGAAGCGGGATATAGTGGATTTAAATGTACCGTATGTAATCAGGAAAATCCGGAGCATCATATGGAGATCCCAGCCCTTGGCCACAGTTACGAGGATGACGGAGACTGTACCACGGAATCTGTCTGCACCAGAGAGGGATGCGGGCAGAAGCTGCCGGCAATACAGCATAATTGGGGGGAATATGCTTACGACCAGAATGGTCACTGGAAGAAGTGTACCAACGAGGGCTGTACAAAGACAACAAAAGATATTACCGGTACCGCAGAGCCCCACAGCAATGCGCCGGAAAATAAGGATTGTACCAGTTCATGGGAATGTCCTGTCTGCGGATACCAGAAGCAGGGATATAAAAGCCATACGTTTGACGATACCTGGAAGAGCGATGGGACTTACCATTGGCAGGAGTGTACACGGGAGGGCTGCAGCTATCAGCGCAGAAAAGAGGCGCATACCGGAGGAGACGACGGAGACTGTACTACGGCATGGCTTTGTAAGACCTGTAAAGCGACGCTGCGAGAAGCCACAACGCACAACTGGAGTGAAAAATATACCTATATGGTAAATATCCATCGGAGACATTGTACCAATCCCGGCTGTAACCAGACAACCGATCGGGGAGATCATATCTATACCACAGAGACAGGCGACTGTACCAAGAGCGTGATTTGCAAGCAGTGTGATTATGTGGCGATCCATGGGGAATCCGGACATCGTTTTACCGACGCTGCCTATCATGGAGATGAGAACGGTCATTGGCAGGTATGTACCAACAGGAACTGCAAGATCACAAGCAAAGTTACCGCTCATACCGGTGGAGAAGCAACCTGTCATGAAAAAGCGGTCTGTGACACGTGTTGGGTGTCTTATGGCGGATTCAATCCGCAGAATCATGCGGGCGGCATAGAAATCGTGAACCAGAAAGCAGCTACGCTGGAAGAGGAAGGATATACGGGAGATGAAGTCTGCCTGGGTTGTAAAACGGTTGTAAAAACAGGCACAAAGGTTCCAAAGTTGGAAAAACCCTGCGTGCATAGCTGGGAAACGAAATATGATGATGTAAAATCCTGGGAACAGTGCATGATCTGTTATGCTGTGCAGAATCAGAAAAATCATACCTTTACGAAATGGCTAAGCGATGATACGGGGCACTGGCAGCAGTGTGAATACTGTGAACATGTAACGAATCATTCGCCCCATGAGATGGATGTGAATACAATTGATAAAAACTGCAGCACACCGGTGATCTGCAAGGATTGCGGGCATACGATAGTTGAAGCAAAAGAGCATGTGTTTGGCAATAGCTGGGCGTATGGCGAGAGCGGTCACTGGCATGTCTGTACCAATGATAACTGTGAACAGGCAGGTGAGGAGATACCGCACAATGCCCAGGATGATGGAGACTGCACCACGGCGCTTATCTGCAGGGATTGCGGACACACGCTGGTGGATGCGTATGCAGAACATGACTGGTCTTCTGTGTGGAAATCAGACGCCAAAGGGCATTACCATGAATGTGAAAACGAGGGCTGCACAAAGAAAAACTATGAGAATCACAGGGCGGCTGCGAACGATGATCTGTGTACGACGCCGATTGTTTGTGAAGTCTGCGAATGGGTAATGCAGGAAGGCGCAGCCAGCCACGACTTTGGCGATTATCAACAGTATCAGCATGATGAAAGCGGCCACTGGCATGTATGCCAGACACCGGGATGTACGGGACGGAGTCCGGAGATGGCGCATTTTGGCGGAAAGGCTACCTGCGCGCATGCGGCTGTCTGCGAGGTTTGCGGGCAGAGCTATGGCAAAACCGATCCGGAGCAGCATGCCGGCGGTGTGGAGATTCGAAATTATGAGGCGCCGACAGAAGAAACGTCCGGTTATAGTGGAGATACGTACTGTATCGGATGTGGCGAGATGATTGCTACCGGCGAGATGCTTAACAGGCTGCCGGCGGGACATACGCATGTTTTCGATTATAATAAAGAGTACGGCATTTACGCATCGGATGATGTCCACCACTGGTTGGAGTGTTCCTGCGGAGAGCGCAAAGAAGTGGCGGAGCACACCTACGGTAAACTGCAGAAGGATAATACGCATCACTGGGATACCTGTACCGTGTGTGGTAAAGTGTGGAGAGAGGATCATATTTACGAAAACGGCAAATGTACTGTATGTGGAGCAGAGCAGTCGAAACATGAACATGAGTTTCAGTGGAACTATACGGAGAATACACACTGGCAGGAGTGCAGCGTATGCGGGGATAAGCAGGAAATCCTGTCCCATACGGGCGGCACGGCTACATGCATAAGCAAAGCAGTCTGCGCAGTTTGCAGCCAGGCTTATGGCGAGAAAAATCCGGTTAACCATACCGGCAGAACAGGACTTCGCGGACAGAAAGAAGCGACGGCGCAAGAAGCAGGTTATACCGGAGATGTCTACTGTCTGGATTGCGGCCAGACAATTACGGCGGGTACGGTTATTCCGGCGCTTGGAGAACCGGGAACGCAACCCACACCAACGCAGCCTGTCCCAACGCCAACCGCTCCGGCAGCTCCTGATACGTCACAAAATCAGACATCTGCCGTTCCGGCCAAGGTCTCAAAGAACGCTACGCTTGCCAGCACAAAGCACAGTGTGAAAATCTCCTGGAAAGCAGATAAAAATGCAACGGCTGGTTATCGTATTTATTTGAAGTCCGGCAGAAAATATGTAAAGGTAGGTACTGTTAAAGCAGGAGTAACTTCTCTGACGATCAAAAAAGTCGGCGGTAAGCATTTGAAAGCAGGAACTACTTATAAAGTGCGCGTAGTGTCGCTGAAGAAATCGGGCGGAAAGATTACGGAAGGTAAGAAAATAACGTATACTGTTGCCACAAAGCCAGCGGCGCCGAGATGGTCTTCTGTCAAACGCCAGAACGGCACAAAGGCAGTCTTGCATTGGAAAAAGGTTGGCGGCGTATCCGGTTATGACATTCAGATGAGCACAAAGGCGCATAGCGGTTATAAGACGATCAAGAAGGTTTCTGCATCCGGCGTTTCCTGCAAAAAGACGAAACTGGAAAAGAAAAAGAAGTATTATTTCCGTATTCGTGCATATAAGAAAGTGACCGGGGGATACGTTTATAGCGCATGGTCAAGTATTAAAACATTAAAAAAATAAAAATATTCGAAAAATAAAATATTCAAAAAATACCAAGGATAGTCAAAAGCGGGGAATCCTGCTTTTGGCTATCTTTAGCTGAAAAAAAGATTGATGAAAGAAGCATAGAGAATGAAAGAAAAAACTTGTCTATTTCATGTTATGGATGGTACAATAAATAAAAAAGAGAATCATGAGGAAAGCGGGTGAACTGGAATGAAGATTTCAGAGATATATAAGACAGGGAAAAGGAGTTTGTCCTTTGAGATATTTCCCCCGAAAAAAGACAGTGAGTTAAAGAGTATTGATGAAACACTGTCTATTCTTTGTGAGTTAAAACCTGATTTTATTAGCGTGACATTTGGGGCGGGCGGAAGTTCAAACTGCAATCGCACCATAGAGCTTGCGAAAAAGATCAAATATCAATATCAAATAGAACCGGTCGTACATTTGACATGCCTTAGTTACAGTAAAGCAGAAATAGATGATTTTTCAGATGTTCTGAAGAAAGAAGGCATTGAGAATGTGCTTGCGCTTCGTGGGGACAGGAATCCGGAACTTCCGGAAAAAGAGGATTTTAAACACGCTTCCGATTTGGCTGCCTATTTAAAAAAGACGGTTGATTTTTGTATTGCAGGCGCATGCTATCCGGAGTGTCATCCGGAATCAGATAACAGAGTCAGTGAGATGAAGTATTTAAGGGAAAAAGTGAATGCCGGGGCAGAAGTGTTGATATCCCAGCTTTTCTTTGATAACGATTACTTTTTCCATTTTGTGGAAGACTGCAGAATTGCGGGAATAGATGTGCCGGTTGTTCCGGGAATCATGCCGGTTATCAATGCCGCACAGATGAAAAGGATGGTAACGATGTGCGGAGCATCTTTTCCGATGCGCTTTCAAAAGATTATCAATAAATATGCAGACAACAGGGAAGCTCTTTTTGACGCAGGGATGTCCTATGCCCTAAGCCAGATTATTGATCTGCTCGTTAATGATATTGACGGCATCCACTTATACACTATGAATAATCCTGCTGTTGCAAGGAGGATATGCGAGGGAGTTCGCAATATAATATAGGAAAGGTCTTGTACATCCGGATTGGATATAGTATAATTTTCATGCAGGGAAATATTGCCTGTTTGGAGGAATTGTGAATGGTAAACGAAGAAAAAGTACGTATCATGGCACAAATAGCTCTTGATGAGACCAAATATCATAAAAAAGAAATCCGTGGGGGCGAATATGATAAATCTGACTATGTTCGCTCTCATGTTATATCTGCGATATGGAACGTTACCATAAGTTATATTTTTATTTTGTGTCTGATTGCCCTGTATTATGCGGACTATATCTTTTTGAATGTGGCGCGTCTGGCATATGAGAGGCTTGGCTTTATTTTACTGGGGATTTATACTATTTTTATTATTTTAACGATTCTGATGTCGTATTTATTTTATTCAAAAAAGTATATACGCAACCGGAAAATATTGGAAGAATACTATGAAAAATTAGAGCAGCTTGACAGGTTTTATGAGCAGGGCAGGGAGGATGCAGATAATGACACAATTACTGGTATTTAGGGAACATCTACAGAAGTTTTATCAAAAAAATGCATTTTTTTTGAATCCCTTGTGCCGTTTTTTCATTGGTTTTATTATCTTCTTTTCCATTAACCGCCTGATTGGGTATCATCCGGTCTTAAACCATCGATATATTGAAGCCATTCTGGCGCTTACCAGTATCCTGATGTCGGGTGAGGTGCTGTTGTTTTTCTCAGCGGTTTTTATTGTAGTACACATTTTCTATGTATCTAATCTGCTTGCCGTTGCAGTGGCGCTGTTATTTGCTGTTTTATATTTTGCATATCTGAAGTTTGTTCCGGAACATGCATATTTGATCATGGCGTTTCCGATTGCCTTTTCGTTGAATCTTGTATGCGCTCTCCCTGTGCTGTTAGGCTTGTTGACAGGTCCGGTTTTTGTTCTGCCAATCATATGCGGTGTCAGCGTATACTATCTGCTGCGGACGATTACTTCCGTTTTGAGTACTTCAACGGATGCAAGCATCAATCTGTACCAGACAGTGATGCAGCAGTTTATTGAAAACGAAGAAATGTATCTGTTTATTTTGGTATTTTCGCTGGTATCCCTTGTAGTTTATCTATTGCGTACAAGAAGATGGGATTTTTCATTTGAAATTTCTATTTTGACAGGGGGCGCGGCAAATGTCATTGCAATCTTATTGCTGAATTATTATTTTAACAGTAACATCAATATTCTCTTGTTTTTATTGGGGTCAGTTCTTTCGTTAGGATTGGTATGGGGGCTTTATTTTTTCCGTATGCCCCTAAACTATGCAGGAGTCGAAAACCTGCAATTTGAGGATGATGAATATTATTATTATGTACGCGCAGTACCTAAGATGAATATCGCGGTTCCCAGAAAGTCTGTGAAACGGTTTAATGCAAAGCGTTCTAATGATGTAAGCAAAACAAAGCAAAAGGAAGAGCAGGGAGCCGATCATGAGAATGTGATGTAACATGCAGCAGAATTTTGTGAAAGGAGAAAGTATGGATTCAGCAATCAAAACAATTAAAGATACTTTATATTTTTTATCATTTCCGAAGATGACATTTATTGATGTGCTTGAGATCGTCATTATTTCTTTTTCCATGTATCACATTATTATGTGGGTAAAGAAGACACGCGCCTGGACTCTGATGAAGGGGATTGTTGTTCTTCTGTTGGCCTATGTGGTTGCCTATGTTCTGGATATGAGTGTTATTTTGTGGATATTTGACAAAGCGTTGGCGATTGGTATTACGGTTCTGGCGGTTGTATTTCAGCCGGAGCTTCGGAGGGCATTGGATGAGCTTGGAAGGAAGAATATTGTGACTTCCATTATACCGTTTGATGATTCCAAGGATAAAAAACCTCTTTTTTCTGATAAGGTACTGAATGAGATTGTAAGGGCGACGGTAGAACTTGCAAAAGTAAAGACAGGCGCTTTGATCATACTGGAAAGAGATATCAGTCTTGCGGAATATGAACGTACGGGCATTGCGATTGATTCGGCAGTCAGCAGTCAGCTTTTAATGAATATTTTCGAGCATAATACACCGCTTCATGACGGTGCAGTGATTTTGCGGGAAGATCGGATTGTGTCGGCTACCTGCTATCTTCCATTGTCAGATAATATGGGGTTATCTAAGGAGTTGGGAACGAGACACCGCGCCGCGGTGGGGATTAGCGAGGTCAGCGACAGTATTACGATTATTGTATCCGAGGAAACGGGAAAGATTTCCATTGCTTTACATGGCAAACTGCTTCGCAATATTGATGGGGAGCTCTTAAAAAAGAAGCTGAGTAAAGAGGTGCAGGGGAAGCAGAATGTGGTAAAACCTAAGAAAAGATTTCATATCCGTAAAGTAAAAAGGGATATATCAGAAAAAGGATAGACAGGAGGAATGAGTGTGAGTCAGGAAAGTAATACAAAGCATTGCACAAAAATTTCAGAACTCTGGCATAAGATTTTCGGCAACAATCTTTCCATCAAAATCCTGTCTATTTTAGGGGCAGTTTTGGTTTGGCTGCTGATTATCAATATCAATGATCCATATAAGACCAAAAATTTTCTGGTACAGGTATCAACAATCAATGAAGAAGCATTGACTGCTGTTAATAAGGTGTATGAAATTACGGAAGGAAGTACAGCAAATGTATCGGTAAGAGGCAGAAGGAGCGTAGTAGATGATTTAGATGCTTCGGATATCAATGCGGTGGCTGATCTGTCAGAATTGTCAGATGTCAATGCTGTGGCGGTAAAAGCATCATTAAAAAAGAGGAAGATCGCGGATTTGGAGATAGAATGCACGGCTGTTTTAAAAGTAACCCTGGAGGATATGGCAACAAAACAGGTAAAAATCACGGTCGATACGACCGGTGAACCTGCAGAAGGATTTTCCATAGGGGAATGCGTGGCAAAACCGAATTCGATTGAGGTGACGGGCGGAGAGTCAGTTATTGATAGAATATCTACGGTCCGCGTGTCGTTAAATGTAAACGGCGCAAGTGGAAATTTTACCAAACGGTTAGAACCGGTTGCATATGATAAGAGGGATAACCGGGTGACTTCTTCAACGCTGATTTTTAGTACAAAACAAATCCGGGTTCATGCAAAAGTATTGCAGAAAAAGACAATTCCAGTCCATATACAGGTTAGCGGAAAGCCGGCAAAGGGATATGAATATGTAGACGCTTCCTGTCTTCCGGAGAGCATTGAAGTAGCCGGAAAGCAAAAAGTGCTTGAGGAACTTTCCCAGATTGTGATTCCTTTGGATTTAAATGGTCTTACCAGTACCTCTCCTGAGTTGGAGAGTGAAATCAACATAGAGGATTATCTGCCGGCTCATACAGTTGTGGAAGAGGAATTTCAGAAAGTTTTCGTTAAGGTTACGATTGAAAAGCTTCAAACAAAGAAAATCCAATTAAGGGCGGATCATATTAAATTCAATGATCTAAAAGAAGGATGCGTGGCGGGCATTTATAATACGACCGGAGTAGTAGATTTAACCATTCAAGGCCGGGCATCGATCATCAATGCTTTGCCGGATATGGGGCTTGACGGATATATTGACTGTTCTGGTTTGGGTGTGGGAAGCTATATGCTTCCGGTAAAAATGCATATGGATAAGACGTGTTCGTTTGTCGAGGAGGTTAAGGTGCCTGTGATCATCAGTAAGAAACCGAGAAAAGCGGATGCTTACCAAACGCCTGCTGCGACGCCAAAAAAAGAAACCCAGGAGCCGTCGGTTCCTGCATTTGATCAGGAATAGCATAACAGGACAAAACCAACGTTTTGCCCTGTTATGAAATGCTTTGCATTTTTTATTGATATTTTTTAGTAGCATTATTTTGTTTCAGTAAATGGAGATTGGATAACGGGTTGAAGCTGTTTTCCTTTCATGGCTGCGTCAATCGTCTGTGGAATCAGTTCAACATGCGCAATCATAGAATTGGACTTTTTTTCATAATTATCCTGGCCAAACGGGACAAAATAAATATGTTTTGTATTCATTAGCTGTCCAAGATTTTTGAAGTTCATACCAAGCGCATCGTTAGTCGAGATAGATATGATAAGAGGTTTTTCATTGCGCAGATGTGCTTTTGCAGCCATTAATACAGTGGAATCCGTGATGCCGTTGCAAAGCTTTGCAAGCGTATTACCGGTGCAGGGCGCGATGACCAGTGCGTCCAGATATCCTTTTGGCCCGATAGGCTCTGCTTCCGGTATAGTAAAGATTCCTTTGTTCTTTGTGATTTTTTCGACAGTTTCTACAAATTCTTTTGCTATGTGAAAACGGTTATCCCAACTGCTGCCATGTTCTGAAAAGATGGGGATGATATTATAGTTTTGTTCTGCCATCTTTTCCAGTATTTTTAAAATTTTGCTGTAAGTACAAAAAGAACCTGTTATGGCAAAGCCGAGTTGAATTTGCGGTTGTGTTTTCGTATTCATGACTATCCTCACTTTCGCACACATTCTTTAAGATAAAATGTGCAGATTTGTGTCAAGTGTGCTCAGACGCAAATCTGCTATGTGAATATAGGGAGTTTAAATATAGTTTTGCAGAATACTGCTTATGTGGTCATATATGATTTTTGCGGAAGTCTTTGGAGAATATTTTCCCGGCAGTCCGGGACAGTGTTTGGCAAGAATCCCCTTTTGAACGCAGTAATTAAAATCAGTTCCGCCCGGTTTAGAGGCAATATCTATGATAACGGTATCCTGACTTAACTGGTCAATGACCTTTTTCGTAATGACAGGTGCAGGAGCCGTGTTGAAAATAAGATCCATATCGGCATAGGCAGTATCGGACAGTAAACGGTAGCCATAGGATTTTGCCCGTGCCTGTGCTTCCTCGTTTCTGGTAGAAATGAATACCTGACATTTCAGCCCTGACAATTTATCGGCAAGGATTTCCCCGCATTTACCAAACCCAATGACCAGTACCCGGCTTTGATGGAGATTGTAGTCGCTGCTGCAGATTGCCTGTGATATGGCGCCTTCTGCCGTTGCAACTGCATTTTCTATGGCAATTGTCGGGAACTTGATATAGTCGATGTAGGCGATGGCCTGTTTCTTACAGAATGCAATAAAGTCTTCCGGAAGGTTTCCGCCCAGAACAATATGCCTGGAGGTCAAGGTTGTTTTTAATTTGTTCAGAAGGCTGGCAGAAGCTGGAACAGGAAGTAATACAAGTTTTTTTTCTTCCGTTTCTGTATAGCTGGCAACTTCCAAATCTAAATCCGTTGAAGTTTCTGCGAGGATAACAGAATATCCGCTTTTTGTGAGGTATTCGCCCAGATATTTCTGGCGGCGGTCAAAATCTGTATAGACCGGAGAATCGGAAAACATCAAATTCCTCCTTTTTATATTGCATCAGGAAATAGAAAGCATTATTGTTATGTATATTCTATGCATAGAGAACAAAGATGGTGTGCATCAAAATATGCAACTTAAATTGAATGTTTCTTTTGTTGCAATGTAAAAAAATATTTGCTATAATTAGGAAGAGCCGCACATTGTTACGTGGAGGGATAAATCTGTAAAACAAAGCTGTGTGCCGGTATTTGAAAAAATATGGAGGATAAAAAAATGTTTTGTAGGAATTGTGGAAGCGAGATGACAAATAATGCAGCAATATGTGTGAAGTGCGGTGTGGCGTCCGGTCAGGGAAATGCGTATTGTCCAAATTGTGGTTCTCCGACGGATGCAGCGGCAGCAGCCTGTCCAAATTGTGGTGTGCTTTTAACACAGCCGGTTCCTGCCGGAGAGCAGAAGTCGAAAATGGCGGCCGGATTACTTGGAATTTTTCTGGGTTCTTTGGGAATACATAATTTTTATCTGGGAAAGACAAACCGTGCGCTGATCCAGTTATTAGTCAGTATCATTGGTGGTATTTTTACTTGCGGTATTGCTACGTTAGCTATGGAAATCTGGGGTCTTGTGGAAGGCATTATGATTTTGACGGGCAGCATTAGCGAGGACGGAAATGGAATTCCTTTGAAGGATTGATTTCCGTAAGAGATGAGAAGAACGGAAGCAAAAAAGCAGAGAGGTTTTCTCTGCTTTTTTATTTCAATGAAATTTATAAAAAATATTAAAGCTTGAAAATATAAATCTGGCGGATATAATTTCAGAATCTAGTTGACAATAGCTTTTTTTACCAGTATTATCAGTAAGCGAAGACATAAAATAAAAGAAAAAGAGTTTATAACCGTTTTTATAGCGCGCTGTAAGATATAGTATACGATTGGAGGTAGCTTATGTATAAGCAATGGAGAACGTTTATTCCCGGTGCATGGGAAAAAGAAATTAATGTTAGGGATTTTATTCAGAAAAACTATCATCCATATGATGGTGATGAAGCTTTTCTGGAAGGCCCGACGCAGGCCACAACGGATCTGTGGAACCAGGTGTTAGATCTGTCGAAGCAGGAACGGGAAGCCGGCGGGGTGTTGGACATGGATACGGAGATTATTTCTACGATTACGTCTCATGGACCAGGATATTTAGATAAAGACAAGGAAAAAATTGTAGGTTTTCAGACGGATAAACCGTTTAAGCGGGCATTGCAGCCATATGGCGGTATTCGTATGGCAGTTAAGGCGTGTGAGGACAATGGATATAAAGTGGATCCGGAAGTAGTAGAATATTTTACAACGCACAGGAAGACGCATAATGCGGGTGTATTTGATGCCTATACTCCTGAAATGCGCGCCTGCCGCAGCGCTCACATCATTACCGGTCTTCCGGATGCTTACGGCCGCGGCAGAATCATAGGAGATTACCGCAGACCGGCGCTTTATGGCGTAGACAGATTAATTGAGGATAAGGAAGAGCAGTTAAATTCTACCAGAACCATTATGTACTCTGATGTTATCCGGGAGAGAGAGGAACTGTCAGAGCAGATTCGCGCGCTGAAGATGTTAAAAGAATTGGCTAAGATATATGGCCGTGATATTTCCCAGCCGGCAGACAATATTCTGGAAGCAACGCAGGCGGTATATTTCGCTTATCTTGCGGCGGTTAAGGAGCAAAATGGCGCGGCAATGAGTTTGGGGAGAACTTCAACATTCCTGGATATCTATGCGGAGCGGGATTTGAAAGAGGGAACCTTCACAGAAAAGGAGATTCAGGAAATTGTGGATCAGTTCATTATGAAACTCCGTCTGGTTAAATTTGCACGTACGCCGGAGTACAATGCCATATTTGCGGGCGACCCGACTTGGGTTACGGAATCCGTGGCGGGGATTGGCGTAGATGGAAGGCATATGGTTACAAAAATGTCTTACCGTTATTTGAATACGTTAAATAATATTGGCGCAGCGCCGGAACCAAATTTAACGATTCTCTGGTCGGAGAAACTGCCGGATACCTTTAAGAAATTCTGCGCCGCCATGTCAATCCGGCATTCAGCTATCCAGTATGAAAATGATGATTTGATGCGTGTATTGCATGGGGATGACTATGGAATTGCCTGCTGCGTATCGTCTATGAGAATTGGTAAGGAAATGCAGTTCTTTGGAGCAAGAGCGAATCTGGCAAAATGTCTTTTGTATGCGATTAACGGTGGTGTGGATGAAATATCCGGTAAGCAGGTTGGTCCGAAGTATCGTCCAATCACATCAGAGTATTTAGAGTATGATGAAGTCTGGTCTGCATATAAGGATATGATGAAGTGGCTGGCAGGAGTATATGTCAATGCATTAAATATCATTCACTATATGCATGATAAATACAGTTACGAGAGATTACAGATGTCACTTCACGATAAAAGGGTAAAACGTTGGTTTGCGACCGGTATTGCAGGAATGTCGGTGGTTGCGGATTCTCTTTCGGCGATTAAATATGCGAAAGTGAAGACAATACGCAATGAGGAAGGTTTTGTTGTAGATTATCAAGTCGAGGGGGATTTTCCGAAATATGGAAATGATGATGACCGCGTAGATGAAATTGCAAAAGAGGTGCTTCATACTTTTATTCAGTATATTCGTGGAAACCACACCTACCGCGGCGGCATTCAGACAACATCTATCCTGACGATTACATCAAATGTTTCGTATGGGAAAAATACAGGAGCGACGCCGGATGGAAGAAAAGCGGGAGAAGCATTTGCGCCGGGAGCCAATCCAATGCACGGAAGAGATACACACGGTGCAGTCGCTTCCCTTGCATCCGTTGCAAAACTTCCATTTATGGATTCACAGGACGGTATTTCCAATACGTTTTCAATCGTCCCGGATGCATTGGGAAAAGACAACGAATCAGCAAAGGAAAATCTGGTTGCCATGCTGGACGGGTATGTGCATCAGGGCGGACATCATTTGAATGTCAATGTGTTAAACAGAGATACGTTGTTAGATGCGCAGAAACATCCGGAAAAATATCCACAGCTTACCATTCGTGTATCAGGTTATGCCGTAAACTTTATCAAGCTGACAAAAGAGCAGCAGGATGAAGTAATCGCCAGAACATTCCATGAGAGGATGTAACAGGAACTAGTAAATTAGGAGGGCAAATGGAGGGATATATTCATTCATTGGAAACCTTTGGGACAGTCGATGGTCCCGGAGTGCGGTTTGTTGTGTTTTTTCAGGGCTGTCCAATGCGGTGCCGGTATTGCCACAATCCGGACACCTGGCATATGGAAGACGGAACGCTCATGGGAAGTGAAGAAATCCTGAATCTTTTTGAACGCAACCGCAGTTATTATAAAACAGGCGGGATTACCGCCACGGGCGGCGAGCCGATGCTTCAAATGGATTTTTTGACAGAGTTGTTTGCCAAAGCAAAGGAGAAAGGGATCCATACTTGCCTGGACACTTCCGGGATTTTCTTTCCTGTAGAGGGAGGAGAACATTTTCCGGGTGTGACAATGGAAAAAATCGAGGCGTTAATCGAGGTGACCGATTTATTGCTTTTGGATATCAAGCATATAGAAGATGAGGAGCATAAAAAGCTGACCAGACACTCTAATCAGCCCAGCCTGTCTTTTGCAAAATATCTGGATCGGATCAAGAAACCAATCTGGATACGTCATGTCGTAGTGCCGGGAATCACGTTTGATTCAGATGAATTGCGAGAGCTTGGCAGATTTATCGCAACGCTTACCAATGTTGAAAAGCTTGAAGTTTTGCCATATCATGCAATGGGTAAGGTAAAATATGACAATCTGGGAATCGAGTATTCTTTGGCGGATACAAAGCAGTTGACAAAGGACGAGGCTGAACTTGCCAGAAAATATATTGAAGAGGGAAGATGCCAGGGCGGACAGTCCTCTTAAGATTTTGTGATTTCTGTAGGGCAAAACACGGGTTTTGCCCTTTTTCCATGGAATTAGAAACTGCGCGTTCTGCCCTTTTTTCATTAATTTCAGAGGAAAGACATTGCAAATCATAATTGGATTTACTATAATAAGATGATAATAGAATTTTCTTTAGATAAAAGACGGAATAGGAATTACATAATTTGGAATGGAGGGCTAAAGAAATGGAAATTAAGTCGCTGACAGAAGGAGAAAGAATTACAATGAAGTGCGTATGGGAGATTGGCGATGGAGCAAGGTTATCGCGCGTTTTGGCGCTTGCGAAGGAAAAATATGGGAAAAATTGGAAATCGCAGACAGTGTCTACGTTTCTTGGAAAGCTGGTAGCAAAAAATTTTATAGAGCAGTACAGGGAGGGAAGATATTGCTGTTATCATATTAAAATTGACCAAAGAACATATCGCTGCAAGGAGCTTGTAGAAAGCATACGTTTTTGGGAAAATGATAATATTAAGGCGTTTGCGGAAATTTTGATGGATGACAGGACTTTTTTACCAAAACAAAGAGAACAATTGTTACGGGCAATGAAATAATGATATGGAAATGCAAAGCATTTCTTTTCGGGGCAAAATGCAGATTTTGCCCTTTTAACTGACAGGAGGTTAGGTTGAAAATGGCTATTTGTGCCGGAGCGTCACAAGTAGCAAAGCGAACAGGAGTCGCTTTTGATGGCAGATGAGGAGCTGCATGCAGTTTTCCCATCGTACCGTCGCATAAACGCTTCGGAATGGAGATTGATATGAGGATAAAAAAGCTGGCGATTCTGGCAGCCTGCGCAGGCATTGTTCTGATTGGCTGCGGAAAGGCGCAGGATGCCTATGAAAAGGGAATGAAACTGGCGCAGGAAGGAAAATATGAGGAGTCGTTAAAGTCCTTTCAGACGGCAATTCAGGAAAATCAGGACAGGACAGAATATTATATCGGATATGGACTTGCATTGAATCATTTAAGCCGTTACGCGGAGGCGGAAACGGAATTGAAAAAGGCATTGCAGGGTACAAAGAACAAAATATCCGAGGAAAATAACAAGCAGCTTTATTATGGCATGGCAATGGCAGCATATGGTTTAGGAGAATATGAAAGCGTTGTCAAATATTGTGATAAGGCATTGGATATTGCGTATTTTGAAGAATTGGACCCGGATATTCAATATACCAAAATAGGGGCATTGGAGCTTAAAGGGGACTGGAAGAAGGCGGAAAAGGCAGAGAAAGAGTTGATCCGGAGCGATGAAAAATATATGGAAGCCTATATGGAACTGGCGAAAACAGAACGTCGGCTGGGACGGAATGATGAGGCAGAGAAAGCATATCAGGAGGCGATTTCCGTAAACGAAGGATACTATGAAGCTTATTTTGGACTTTATGAGCAGTATCGCTTCGAAGGAAAGACAGAGAAGGCAAATGAAATCTTAGAACAGTTGGTTACCATACCGTCCAATAAAGCGAAAAACTTAGTTGTCATTGGCAGGGCATATTATTGTCAGGGAAACGCCGCGAAGGCAAGAGAATACTGGAAGATGGCGCAGGATGCAAATAGTAAGGAGTGTCTGTATTATCTCGGCTTGGCTGACCTGACGGAAAAATCTTATCAGGAGGCTGTTCAATATTTTGAGGAGTATGTGGATAAGGTAAAAGAAGACTGTGAGGTTATGGTATATGAGAAGCTCGCGCAGGCATATACCGCTCTGTTTGAATATGAAAAAGCACAGGCGGCGATTACAAAGGGGCTTTCCTACGGTACAACGGATGCTGTACAGAGCCTGAAAAAAAGTCAGGTCATTCTATATGAAAAACAGAATAAATACAAAAAGGCAAATCAGGAGGCCAAAGCATATCTAAAGATATATCCACAGGATGTACAGATGCAAAAAGAATTGGATTTTATTCAGACGAGAATGAAGTAGGCGCAAGGAGGGACTCACATTGGGTGAGAAATTATATGATACTGCGGAAACAGAAGAGAGAATTATCTTAGTCGGAGTGGCAACGTCAAGCGAAGAGGAAGTGGAGGCTTCATTGGAAGAACTGGAAGAACTGGGACAGACGGCAGGAGCCGTTACCGTTGCCAAAGTGATACAGAACAGGGAGCGCATCCATCCGGGGACATATATTGGAAAGGGAAAAATTCAGGAAGTCAAGGAGTTAGCGGAGCAATACCATGCAGACAGCGTAGTTTGCGATGATGAACTGACGCCGGCGCAGTATCATCATCTTCAGGAAGAATTGGAAATCAAAGTCATTGACAGGACCGTTATGATCTTGGATATCTTTGCCAGGCGGGCGTCAACGAGTGAAGGGAAACTGCAGGTAGAACTGGCGCAGTTGCGTTACCGTGCATCCCATCTGGTCGGAGAAAGAACGGAGTTATCAAGACTGGGCGGAGGGATTGGAACCAGAGGTCCCGGAGAGCAGAAACTGGAGATGGACCGCCGTATCATAAAAGAAAGAATCACTATGGTGCGCAGAGAACTGCAGCAGGTGCAGAGGACACGGGATCTGACGCGGAAAAAAAGGCAGGAAAATTCCATACCGGTTGTAGCGATTGTGGGTTACACCAATGCCGGAAAGTCAACGCTGCTTAACCATTTGACCAATGCGGGCGTTTTGTCGGAGGACAAGCTGTTTGCGACATTGGATCCGACTACAAGGAAGTTAGAGCTGGAAAACGGAGAAGAGCTGTTATTTACCGATACGGTTGGTTTTATCCGAAAGCTTCCGCATCATTTAATTCAGGCGTTTCGAAGTACATTGGAAGAGGCAAAATATGCAGATGCCATTCTTCACGTGGTAGATTGTTCTAACCCGGATATGACGGTGCAGATGTATACGGTCTATGAAACGTTAAGTAAGCTGGAGATTGGCGATAAACCAATTGTGACGGCATTTAATAAGATAGACCGGTATGAGGCAGATGAAGCGCTGAAGGATTTGAGAGCGGATAAAACCGTACGGATTTCTGCAAAGTATGGGAATGGCATGGAAGAGATGCTTGCTGCCATCCGTGACGTATTAAGGGGGAATAAGGTACTGCTTGAACGGGTATTTCCTTATGAAGAAGGGGCAAAAGTAAATCGGCTTCGGAAATATGGACAGATCCTGGAAGAAGATTATCGAAATGAGGGGCTTTACATCAAAGCCTATCTGGATCGGGAATTTTTATACCTGTTTGAAGAAGCAGAGGAAAAACAAAAAGAGCCGTGGGAGGAATAAAAGCAGATGAATATGATTGTATGCGTAGATTCTCATTGGGGGATTGGCAATAAAGGAGATCTGTTAGTCAATATACCGGCAGATAAGAGGATGTTTCAGGAGCTTACGATGGGGAAAGTCGTACTGGGAGGCCGAAAGACAATGGAAGGCCTGCCGGGCGGCACTACGTTAAAGGGGAGAACGAATATCGTTTTAACGAAAAAGCAGGGCTATTCGTATTCGGATGCCATTATCGTACACAGCTTGGAGGAAGCCCAAAAAGAGTTAGAAAACTATGCGGATGAAGATATTTATATTATTGGCGGAGAGAAAGTATACCGGGAGTTCCTGCCGTATTGTACGAAAGCATATGTGACAAAGGTTGATTTCCGCTATGAAGCGGATGTTTTTTTTCCCAATCTGGACGAGGATCCGGAGTGGCAGATGACGCATGATTCAGAAGAGCAGACGTATTATGATCTGGAATATTATTTTACGATTTATCAGCGGGTTAAATAATGGATAAAACAGCCGATATATACTAAAAGCAGATAGAAATAAGCAATTTGGATGTCTGCATAAAATCTGCAGATCACAGGAGGTCTTTTCAGATGCATACAATCAATTTCCATTTTTCGGCAGAAGCAGAGACGGAAAAGAAAGATTACAGTAAGATGACCAGGACGGAAATCTGGAAGGAAGTGGTCGATGTACTGGCAGATCCGTCAAGTGGTATGAGTGAAGAGGAAAAGCAGGAATATACGAAAAAGATTCAGCAGAAGATGAAATCCGGGAAGCGTTTATCTTCCGAGGAGATGGAGTTTTTAAGGATTCATAACCCGCAGTTGTATCGTACCGCTTTACGCGTGGAGACGAAGAGAAAAGCGTTACGGCAGCGTCTATCCCATTGTAAATCAAAGGAAGAGGCAAATGATGCTATTTCAAATGAAATGGATGCGTTAAGAGCAATGAAAGACGATCCGGATAAGGAGTATATGACAGCCATGGTCCGGTATGAGGTTGATAGATACCGTAAAAGCAGCGCTTATGCCAGACTTCCGGAAAAGCGGGAAGATGCAGAAAAGATACAGGGTAAGGTAAAATTGGTACAGGAAGAAAAAGAGGAGACGGAGAAAAATCCGTTTCATGCGTACTGTCTTTTTTCCAGAATGCAAATGCAGTGTGAAAGACTGGTGCAGTTAGCAAAAGCATTTTAAACGCAGAATCTCGCAATTTCCTATTCTGATTCGGTGTCAAAAGAGTCTGCATGAAGCAGTTTCGACATTGGGCACAATGCCGCCCGGACACCCGGATCGTTACAGAAAATTGCGAGGAACGGGATGTTCTGTCAGAAAATGACATATAAGATTTTTCTGCGCCACGGGAATGACTAGCCCATCATTACTGTTACCTGATAGGCTGTTTTTCCCTTTTCATATGGAATGACAGTAGTATTTGTCAGTTCTTTGCCGTCAACAATCAGTTTTACCACGCCTTTTTCCACTTGATTCGGATTTTTTACGGTAATGGTATAAAGACCTTCACGGTATTTTCTTGTCATCGTAAAGCTGGTACCCATTTCGGAAGGAATGCATGGGTCGATGCTGAGTCCGTTTAGGGTTGGTACTACGCCAAGGATATATTGCGACACGTTGACAAAAGTCCAGGCAGCCGTCCCGGTCAGCCAACTATTTTTTGCCTGTCCGAAGAAGAAGGCGTCTTTACCGGCAATCATCTGTGAATATACGTAAGGCTCTGTACAATGGATCTCGCTGATATCTTCGATATAAGCGGGACAGGTTTTCTTATAGATTTCAAAGGCTCTGTTGCCCCGTCCGAGAATCGTTTCCGCACAGGAAATCCAAGGGTTATTGTGGCAGAAAATACCGGCATTTTCTTTATATCCCGGCGGATAGGAGGAGATTTCTCCCAGTTCCAGATGATAAGTGGTATAAGGCGGCTGTAATAATACGATTCCATATTTTGTATCTAACTTTTCCTTAACAGAATCCAAAGCTGTTTTCGCTTCTCCGTTTTCTACTCCAATACCGGCAAGTACGCAAAAACCTTGTGGTTCAATATAAATCTGTCCTTCGTTACATTCTTTGGAGCCGACTTTCTGCCCCTTTGCATCATATGCACGAAGAAACCATTCTCCATCCCAGCCATCTTTTAATACCGCCTCGGTCATAGCGGCAACTTCGCTAAGAGCGCGGTCTGCTTCAGCCTGATTACCGGTATATGCGCATAAATCTGCATATTCCTTACCGTATTTTACAAACATTCCGGCAATGAATACCGATTCGGCAACCGGTCCTTCGCTTGGTCCAAAAATCTGGAAGGATTCTCCCGGATGTTCGGAAAAACAGTTTAAGTTCAGACAGTCGTTCCAATCGGCGCGTCCAATCAGAGGAAGATTGTGCGGCCCTTTGTGATTGACAATATAGTCGAAGGAACGTTTTAAATGTTCCATTAAAGGCTTTGCTTTTTTCTCATCATTATCAAAAGGAACCATTTCCTCTAAGATAGAAGTATCGCCTGTTTCACGAATATATGCGGAGACACAGGCAATCAGCCAGAGCGGATCGTCATTAAAACCGGTTCCAATATCCGCATTGCCCTTCTTTGTCAGAGGCTGATACTGATGGTATGCGCTTCCGTTTTCAAATTGTGTGGAGGCAATATCAATAATTCGTTCTCTTGCGCGTTCCGGGATCAGGTGGACAAAGCCAAGCAGATCCTGACAGGAATCACGGAATCCCATACCGCGTCCGATGCCCGATTCATAATAGGATGCGGAACGCGACATATTAAACGTAACCATGCACTGGTACTGATTCCAGATATTTACCATACGGTCTAACTTTTCTTCATTAGAGGAAACGGTAAATTTGGAAAGCAGTTCATCCCAGTGCTCTTTCAATTCTTTGAGAGCCGCTTCTACCTGCGCGTCTGTCTGGAATTTGGCAAGCAGTTCGTCGGCAGGCTTCTTGTTAATAACGTCCGGCGCGGTAAATTTTTCTTCTACCGGATTTTCGCAGTATCCAAGAACAAAAATGAAACTCTTGGACTCGCCCGGCTTTAACGTTACATTTATTTGCTGGGAAGCAATCGGAGACCATCCGCTTGCAATGGAATTGTGGGCTTTTCCCTCTTCGATAACCTGCGGATCAGAGACGCCGCGGTATGCGCCTAAAAATTCGTCGCGACTTGTATCAAATCCATCAACAGGGCAGTTTACAGAGAATACGGCATAGTGATTGCGGCGTTCGCGATACTCGGTTTTATGATAGATGGTAGAACCAATTACTTCAACTTCTCCAATATTTAAATTGCGCTGAAAATTTGTCATGTCGTCCATGGCATTCCAGAGACAGAACTCAATATAAGAGAAGAGGGTAAACGTCTTTTCTTCAGAAGTATTGTTTGTGAATTGCAGCCGGTTTACCTCGCAATTATCATCAGTTGGAACAAATGCAAGCAAAGAAGCTTCTAAACCGTTTTTGGAAGAGGTATAACGGCTGTATCCCATGCCGTGACGGCATTCATAAGAGTCTAATTCTGTCTTTACCGGCTGCCATCCCGGATTCCATACGTTGTCCCCCTCTTTGATATAATAATACCGTCCGCCCTCATCATTTGGGATATTGTTGTAACGGTAACGGGTTAAACGGAGCAGTTTTGCATCCTTATAAAAGCTATAACCGCCACAGGTATTTGAAATCAGGGAAAAGAAACTGTTGCTTCCCAGATAATTAATCCAAGGGAGTGGTGTTTTAGGAGTTGTGATTACGTACTCCTTATTGGCATCATCGAAATAACCGAATTTCATATATGTATGTCCTCCATTCTGCCATATTCTGGCATCGTTTCTATGTAGTGGCTGCGTATGGCTGCGCACTCATTGAAAGTATATCGTAATTTAGGGGGAAAAGCAAGGAAAACAAGTAGAGGAAGCAAAGATTTTTGAGGACAGTATCGGGATTGAAAAGTATTGGAAAAACAAACATATTATAGGATATCATATCATAGATTGTAAGCAAATATCAGAAAAGGAACGAGAAAAATGAACCGAAAGAAAATGATCGCTTACTTGGGGGGCGTACTTTGCCTGCTCTGTTTTCTGCTGCTGATTCCGGGAATGCTTTTTCTGGCTGGAAGCAGTGTTAATACGAGCAGCAGTCAGGTAAACAGCCCGGAACCGGCGGAAGAAGCAACGGTTAAAAAAGTTGCCTATCTTACCTTTGATGATGGTCCCAGTGTATTAACGGAAGAGTATTTAAAAATACTGGAGAAGGAAAAGGTCAAGGCTACCTTCTTCCTGATTGGAGAGCAGATAGAGGGCGAGATGGTAGAGATTGTCCGGAAGGAAGCGGAGCAGGGACATGAAATCGGTCTTCATACTTATTGCCATCAGGCAAATAAAATCTATGCATCGGGCGAGAGCTATTGTGAAGATTTAGAAAAGACAAAACGATGCCTTTCCCAAAAACTCAATATCGTGCCAAAACTGTTTCGATTTCCCTGGGGAAGCGCCAACGCCTATGTAAGAAGCTATAAACAGGAGATTATTGAGAAAATGAAGGAGGAAGGATTGGAATATGCAGACTGGAATGTGAGCGGAGAGGATTCTGTCGGCTATCCGTCGGTATCTTCTATTTTGTCAAATATCCGAAAGGATTATACCAAATATAATGACCCGGTTCTGCTTCTGCATGATTCTGCTACCTGTCGTCCAACACTCGAAGCGCTGCCCTGTATCATACAGGAATTAAAGGAAAAAGGGTATTCGTTCCAGACGCTTTCCAAACGGGAAAAACCCTGTCATTTCGGCGAATGATTTTTTGATGGGATTCAGGTATCAAAATTGAGCACAGCGTATAGGACATTGCAAAAAGCAGGGGAGTACTGACAAAATACAGATTTTGCCTTTTTGCAGTTATTTTTGGCGCAGATCACAGGCGATTAGATAGAGATGATGGTATTGCTCCGCTGTCAATCCGCGAAGCAGTTGGAGAAAATCATCATAGAGGAATGTAGGGGAATCTTTTGCCTGGAAAAAACGTTGCGGCGTAATATGCAGATATTCGCAAATAGAAAAGAAATTACTCATATTAGGAAAATTATTTCCTGTTTCAATGGCATTGATATAGTTTTTGTTCTGACCAATATCAAGACTCATTTGTCTTGCGCTGACTCCTTTGCTTTCACGCAGTTTTGCAAGCGTTAAGCCAAATTCTTTGCAGGATATTCGATATGAATTGTCTAAATTGTCCATGTGAGATACTCCTTCTGAGGTATATTATAGATTTCACGTATATAGAAAAGTAAAAATGATTCCATTATCACTGGAACGCAAGGTTTATGATAAAAGTGTATCAAGTATTCTGTTTTTATGAGCCATATTAAAAGAGTTATTTAGAAAAATTTACCACAACCAATATGTTGTCCGGAAAGTTTTGCCGGATCATTGTCTGCATCATCCATATGGGGAATAGAAAGTTGATTTCAAAAAAATCCGTAAAAGAAAAAACTTTAGGACGGGGAATTGATTTCAAAATATAATTATGATAAAATTTTATATCGCAACGCAAAAGATATTAGAATGGTAAGTTCGGAATAAAAAATGACCGGGGAGGGATGTCATGAAGTATTTTGGAACAGATGGCTTCCGGGGAGAAGCAAACGTGGATTTGAATGTAGTACATGCATATAAAGTGGGAAGATTTTTGGGCTGGTATTATGGACGGGAGCATAAAGCCAGAGTTGTCATAGGAAAAGATACCAGACGTTCCAGCTATATGTTTGAGGATGCTTTGGCATCCGGACTGACGGCAAGCGGTGCGGACGTCTATCTGCTGCATGTGACGCCAACGCCAAGTGTTTCCTATGTGGTCCGTTCGGAGCATTTTGACTGCGGTATTATGATTTCTGCCAGCCATAATCCGTATTATGATAATGGTTTAAAGGTCATCAATGGGAATGGCTATAAACTGGAAGCAGAAGTAGAAGAAAAAATCGAGGCCTATATTGACAGCCCGGAGGATACCATTCCATTGGCAACGCGGGAAGAAATCGGACGCACGGTTGATTATGCCATTGGACGCCATCGCTACATTGGCCATTTGATGTCTTTGGCCACGCGTTCTTTTAAAAATATACGCGTTGGCTTAGATTGCGCCAATGGGTCCTCCTATTCGGTTGCAAAGGGAGTGTTTGATACATTGGGGGCTACCACCTATGCCATTGGTATGGAGCCGGACGGAACCAATATTAATCAAGACTGTGGTTCCACACATATTGAAAACCTGCAGAAATATGTAAGAGAGTACAATCTGGATATCGGTTTTGCCTATGACGGAGATGCGGATCGCTGCCTGGCTGTCGATGATCAGGGCGAGATAATCGACGGAGATGCGATTTTATATCTGTGCGGATGTTATCTCAAAGAAAAAGGCGAATTAAACAATAATACGGTCGTAACTACGGTCATGTCCAATCTGGGACTGTATAAAGCATTTGAAAAGAAGGGCATACGGTACGAGAAGACGGCAGTAGGGGATAAGTATGTCAATGCGAATATGACAGAGTTTAATCATTCGCTTGGAGGAGAACAGTCCGGCCATATTATATTCAGTAAGTATGCTGTGACAGGCGACGGAGTATTGACCTCGCTGATGCTGATGGAGGTTATGTTAGAGAAAAAGAAGAAGCTGTCTGAACTGCGCAGGGAATTGACGATTTATCCGCAGCTTTTGAAAAATGTGCCTGTTGCGGATAAGCCGGCCGCACGTTGCGACAAAGATGTTGTTGCCGCTGTAAAAGCAGTAGAGGAAGCTCTTGGGGAGGAAGGAAGGATTTTGCTTCGGGAGAGCGGCACCGAACCGGTCATCCGTGTTATGGTCGAAGCAAAAACACCGGAACTTTGCGAGAAATATGTCAATAAAGTAGTAGGGGTTCTGCAGAATAAGGGACACGTCGTAGAATAATGGCGAAGTTTTTTCAATAAATCCCTTGCTTTTAGTATACTTATCATGCTATATTATACAAATGGTAATAGTAAGGAGGAAATATTAGAATGAGTGTACAGGTAGAAAATTTAGAAAAAAGCATGGCAAAACTTACGATAGAGGTATCAGCAGAGGAATTTGGCGCCGCCCTTGAAAAAGCTTATCAGAAGAGCAAAGGTAAGATTTCTCTGCCGGGTTTTCGGAAAGGAAAAGCGCCGCGCGCCATGATTGAGAAGATGTACGGGGCGAGTATCTTTTATGAAGATGCTGCCAACATCATTATTCCGGAGGCATATGAAAACGCTGCCCGGGAAAGCGGACTGGAGATCGTTGCCCAGCCGGAACTGGAACTGGTGCAGACCGAAAAGGGAAAACCTTTTATTTTTACGGCAGTCGTGGCTGTAAAGCCGGAAGTTACGCTTGGCGAGTACAAAGTAATAGAAGTCGAGAAGAAATCAGTCGAGGTAACGGAGGAAGAAGTTACGGCAGAAATCGACCGGGTAAGAGAGTCAAACGCGCGAATGATCACAGTAGACGATAGGGCTGCACAGGATGGCGATACGGTATTGATTGATTTTGACGGTTATGTGGATGGCAAACAGTTTGAAGGCGGAAAAGCAGAAGACTATACATTGGAATTAGGTTCCCATTCTTTTATTGATACATTTGAGGAACAGTTGGTTGGAAAAAATATCGGAGATGATGTTGAAGTCAATGTTACATTCCCTGAGGATTATCAGGCAGAGGAATTGCAGGGGAAACCGGCGGTATTCAAGGTAAAGTTAAAAGAAATCAAAGTAAAAGAATTTCCAGAGTTAGATGATGACTTTGCACAGGATGTTTCTGAATGCGATACATTAGAAGAGTATAAGGAAGAGACGAAGAAGAAACTTTTGGAAGCAAAGGAAAATGATGCAAAGCGGGAAAAAGAAGATGCTGTCCTTGAAAAGATCATTGAGAATGCCTCCATGGATATTCCGGAGCAGATGGTGGATGCGCAGACACGCCAGATGACGCAGGAATTTGCACAGCGTTTGCAGGCACAGGGGCTTTCCGTGGAACAGTATATGCAGTTTACCGGTCTTACTCCGCAGAAGATGATGGAGGAACTGAAACCGCAGGCATTAAAGCGGATTCAGTGCCGTCTTGTGTTAGAGGCCGTTGTTGCTGCCGAGAAAATAGAAGTATCGGAGGAAGAGTTTGAGAAAGAAGTAGAAAATATGGCATCTCAGTATCAGATGGATCAGGAGAAGTTAAAGGAACTAATCGGCGAAGATGAGACAAAACAGATTCGTATGGATCTTGCTGTGCAGAAAGCAGTTGAATTTGTTGTAGATGCTGCAGTAGAGAAATAATAGAATGTTTGAAATTCACGAACCCGAGTATTGTCTGCAGTAAGGCCAAACCCGTGGTTCGTGTTTTTGTCTATCGCATGAAAGGAGTGAATAACATGGGATATAGTATTCCATATGTAATTGAAAAAACCAGTAGTGGAGAGCGTTCGTACGATATCTATTCCAGATTGCTGCAGGACAGGATTGTCATGTTGTCTAACGAGGTTAATGATGATGTGGCAAGTCTGGTTGTATCACAGCTTTTGTTTTTGGAATCGCAGGATCCGGCAAAGGATATCCATTTGTATATCAATAGTCCGGGAGGTTCTGTCAGCGCAGGGTTTGCCATTTATGATACCATGAATTATGTCAAGTGCGACGTATCAACCATCTGCATGGGGATGGCTGCAAGCATGGGAGCCTTTCTGCTTGCCGGCGGTACGAAAGGAAAGCGTCTGGCCCTTCCAAATGCAGAGATTATGATTCATCAGCCATCCGGCGGAGCCAGAGGACAGGAGACAGAGATTCGTATTGCTGCGGAGCAGATTTTGAAAACAAGACAGCGTTTGAATGAGATCTTAGCGCAGAATACAGGAAAGCCGTTAGATATTATTTCGGCAGATACCGAGCGGGATAATTATATGTCAGCACAGGAGGCAAAAGAATATGGTTTGATTGATGAAATCGTAGCCAATAGAAAGTGATTTTCTAAACGGAGGTAGGTGGAACAATCACGCTGATGCGCTGATTTGTCACAAGTGAGTTTACGCTCACTTTGGCTATTTGTGCCGGAGCGTCGCAAATAGCCAAGCAAACAGGGTTCGCTTTTGATGGCAGATGAGGAACCGTATGCGGGTTTTCTTATCGTCTCTTCACATAAACGTTCCGGAATGGAGATTATTATGGCAGGGAAAAAGGAAGAAACAAGTTTAAAGTGTTCTTTTTGCGGAAAGACACAGAATCAGGTGCATAAACTTTTTGCAGGTCCCGGCGTTTATATCTGTGACCAGTGTATTGATATGTGTTCTGAGATTATTGAGGAAGAGTTCGGTATGCATGACAACAGATATTCCGCAGATTTTAATATCAACTTATTAAAACCAAAAGAGTTGAAAGAATTTCTGGATGAGTATGTTATTGGCCAGGAGGAGGCGAAAAAGGTCTTATCGGTTGCCGTTTATAACCATTATAAAAGAGTTTTGTCTCCTAAGGATTTCGATGTAGATTTACAGAAGAGCAATATCCTGATGTTAGGTCCGACCGGCTCCGGAAAGACATTTCTGGCACAGACGCTGGCTAAGATTTTAAATGTTCCGTTTGCCATTGCAGACGCTACGGCTTTAACGGAGGCGGGATATGTAGGCGAAGATGTGGAAAATATTCTGTTGAAGATCATTCAGGCGGCAGATTACGATATGGAAAGGGCAGAGAAGGGAATCATCTATATCGATGAAATTGATAAGATTACCCGGAAGGGAGAAAATGTTTCCATTACGCGTGATGTATCCGGCGAAGGTGTGCAGCAGGCGCTCTTAAAAATTTTAGAGGGTACAGTGGCGAGCGTTCCGCCGCAGGGGGGAAGAAAACATCCGCATCAGGAGTTTTTCCAGTTAGATACTACCAACATCCTGTTTATCTGCGGTGGCGCTTTCGATGGATTGGATCATATTATTGGTTCCAGAATCGGTAAAAAAGCGATTGGATTTAATGCGGAATTGACAGAAAATGTGGAAAATAATATTGGAGAATTGTTTCGTCAGGTCCTTCCGGAAGATTTAGTGAAGTTTGGTTTGATTCCGGAATTGATTGGGCGTGTGCCGGTAACGGTTTCTTTAGACCTTTTGGACGAGGAAGCGTTGACCAGAATTTTGGTAGAGCCGAAGAATGCAATTACAAAGCAGTATGAAAAACTGTTTGAAATGGATCATGTAAAACTGACTTTTGATGAGGCGGCGATTAAGGCGGTAGCAAAGCGTTCCTTTGAGCGTAAAACCGGTGCAAGAGGGCTACGCGCCATTATGGAAAATGTGATGATGGACGCCATGTTTGAGGTCCCTTCTGATGAGAATGTAAAAGAATGCGTGATTACAGAGGATGCCGTGTTAGGCAGAGAACAACCTAAATTGATTTTGATGAATGATGAAATCAAGCTGCTGCCGGAAAGAAAAACAATCACAAAGAAAGCGGAAGATGAAATCGCCTGAATACAGGAAAGAAAATTTTGGCGGGAGGCTGCTGCATAAGAAAGGTATTTTCTTTTATGTGGCAGCTTCTGTTTCATTTTTTTATATTTTTGACAAAGTTTTGCTCGAAATTATGCGGTATGATACAAAGGAGGCATGAAGCATGAGTATGAACAGGAACGTAAAACATGTAAATTTAGAAACCGTGTGCGGAATTACAAGTACGCTTCCACAAAATCAATTGGTGGAGATTGCCTTCGCAGGACGCTCCAATGTGGGGAAATCCTCATTGATCAATGTGTTGATGAACCGCAAGGCATATGCCAGAACATCGCAGAAGCCGGGGAAAACGCAGACAATTAATTTTTATAACATCAATGATGCGATGTATTTTGTGGATTTGCCGGGATATGGTTATGCAAAGGTCTCGCATGAAACTGTCCTGAAATGGGGACAGATGATTAACAGATATTTGAAAAATTCTCAAGTACTGCGTCTGATTTTTTTATTGGTCGATATTCGTCATAAGCCGAATCAGAACGATATCCAGATGTATGAGTGGTGTATTCAATATGGATTGAATCCTGTTATTATTGCGACAAAGAAAGACAAGATTAAGCGTTCTCAGAAAGAAAAACAGGTTAGACAGATCAGGGATACGCTTCATCCGATAGAAGGTACGCCAATCATTCCTTTTTCTTCGCTGACAAAAGAGGGAAGCGATGAAATCTGGGAGTATATTGACAGAATGCACCAAGTGTTTGAGGAAGAAAAACGTGGGTAAGATTTGGAGGAAATTATGGAGCAGAATATGAAAAAACAAAGTACATTCAGGAATGGGAAAAGAATTGGACAAGCCGTGTTTTTTATGATACTGGTATTATCGATGGCATTGTTCAGGAATGCTGCAAAAGCAGAAATCAATCTATTAAAGGTAAGTGAAACAATCGTTTATGCAGGCGATCAGGTAACAATCAGCGAGTACTTTTCCGACAAGGAGGTAACGGATATTGTTTATGAGACAGATTCTGCCCATACCAATGAAGAGAGCGCTGTGTTGGATGAAAAAAAGGGCATTGTGAAAACGAATGCAGCAGGAACATATACGGTACAGGTATCCTATCAGTCAGAAAATCAGAGAAAGACGGAACTTTTTTCTGTTGTCATCCGGGAGCCGGAGGAGATTACAGCGACATACGGTTCCTTATTAGAACTGCAGGCATTTTCTGTTTATTCTCAGGAGGATTATCCATATCTTTTTTCAAAGGACAGTGCGGCGCTTGCAGATGGCGCTTTGCTGATTCAGGGCTTTCAGGAATGTCTGGTTTCCGTACAGGCAGGGGGAAGAAAGATTGATGTTGCAAAGATTCAGATTTTAATGCCGGAATTTGAGGCGGGGAATCAGTTGGTACGCGCAACGGATACGGAAGCATATACGCCTGCCCTTAAAAACTATCAGCCGTTGAATGAGGGAGACAACAATATTCAGTGGCGGACGGAAGAGGAGAGTATTGCCTCTGTTACGGAAAAAGGAATTCTTGCAGCAAAAGAGGGAAGTACGAAGGTAACAGCTTTCATAACGGCGAAAAATTCAGATACTGCTGAAGTTTCCGCTACGCTTACTGTTACCAATCCCAAGGTTGAGCAGGAGGTTTATGCCATTGCCAAAGGGCTTACAAAAACGATAACTATAACAGGGACCTGCGAGTACAGTACATATGAATATGATACGGAAGATACAGGATGCGCTTATTTTATTGAGAAGAATGAGCTGTATGCGAATTATAAGGGAACGACAGAGTTGACACTGACAGTAGACGGCAGACAGCTTGTTATCAAAGCTGTGGTTACCAATCCAAAATACAGCCATGCAAAATTTACGATGTATAAGGGATTGAAAAAGAACCTTTCCCTGTCAGGCATCAACAAGACTTACAGTAAGATTACTTATAAGTCAAGCAACACCAAGATAGTCAAAATATCGGAAACAGGAAAAGCGCATGCCTTGAAAACAGGCGTAGCTAAGATTAAAGCGAAAGCAGATGGCAAAACAGTTACGGTTTGGATTGAAATCAGTACCAAGAAGGCATATCGTGCGGCAAAGAAAGAGATTGCCATATCAAAAACGAAGACGCGTTACAGTCAGGCAAAACGTATGAGGAAAGGATATTATGACTGCAGTTCTATTGTATCAAGGGTATATCGTAAATATGGCGTCTATTTTGGCAGACGGTCCGGCTGGTCGCCGACAGCGGCAGCAATTGGACAGTGGTGCACAAGACACCATAAAGTCATTGCGAGGAAAGGAGTTTCTTCTCATAAACTGGTACCGGGAGATTTGATTTTTTACTCATATAAAAGAAATGGAAGATATAGAAATATCAGTCATATTGAAATGTATGTGGGAAATGGGAAATCCGTTTCGGCAAGCAGCCGGATGAATCGGGTGGTACATTATGGCTACAGCAGCAGTTCTGTTGTGCTGATTGCAAGACCGACAAAGTGAGTTGACAAAATGTATGGCTGTGATAAGATGATTACGTATAATATCAATCGGAAATTTGATTTCCTGAATGGAGGATTGGATGAATATTGTAGTATTAGCCGGAGGGCTTAGTACCGAACGCGACGTATCGCTTATTACAGGGACACAGGTATGCAAAGCACTGCGAAAAAAAGGACACAAGGCAATTTTATTAGATGTGTTTTTTGGATACAGGGAATCTTTTGATATAGAACGGATTTTTGAGGAAAAGGAATCTCTTTTATCAGAAAATATACAGATTCAGACAAAGGATCCGGATTTGGAACAGATTAGGAAGCTTCGGGGAGGAGATACCGCTTCCCTTTTTGGACCGAATGTTATTGCGCTCTGCAAAAAAGCAGACATTGTCTATATGGGACTACATGGCGCCGAGGGAGAAAATGGAAAACTGCAGGCAGCCTTTGATGTTTTGGGAATCCGATATACGGGTTCCGGCTATTTTGGAAGTGCGCTTGCAATGGATAAAGGCGTCGCCAAGAAAATTTTTATGACAGAGGGAATTCCTGTTCCGGAAGGATATATTGTCGTACGGGGGAAAGAACAGATAAAAAAGGGGAACGTGACATATCCCTGTGTGGTAAAGCCCTGCTGCGGCGGTTCCAGTGTGGGAGTCAGTATTGCAAAGAATGAGACGGAATATCAGAAGGCTTTGGAAACGGGTTTTCGGTATGAAGAGGAGCTTCTGGTAGAGGAATGTATCCAGGGAAGAGAGTTTTCTGTTGGCGTTTTGGATGGAAAAAGCCTTCCAATCATTGAAATTATTCCCAAAGATGGTTTTTATGATTATGAGACAAAATATCAGCCGGGCATGGCGACAGACATTTGTCCCGCAGAACTTTCCAGAGAACTGACGGAACAGATGCAGCAATATGCCGTGGCGGCTTATCATGCGTTAAAATTGGAAACATACGCAAGAATTGATTTTTTATTGGATGAGCAGAATCGGATGTATTGTCTGGAGGCAAATACGCTTCCGGGAATGACGCCGACCAGCCTGCTGCCGCAGGAGGCAAAAGAAGCCGGTCTGGAGTATGGGGAGTTATGCGAGCAGATCATCGGGCTGTCCATGGAAAAATACGAAGGTAAAAAAAAACAAAATCGGAAGGCAGATAGCGATACGTTAGCAGATATGGTGCCGGTCCGGACTTCCACCATGCAGGATATGACGCTGGAACAGATTGCGCAGGCGTGTAAAGGTACATATTATGGGCCGGAGGCAAGCAGAACAGAAAATGTCAGTATGATTACGACAGACAGCCGTCAGATAGAGAAGGATTGTATTTTTGTCGCAATAAAAGGAGCGCGTGTCGACGGAAATGATTTTGTGGATTCGTCATATGATGCCGGCGCACTCTGCTGTCTTTCTGAGGTGGAGCCAAAATCAAAGGAAAAGCCATATATCATGGTGTCGTCCTGCTATCAGGCATTGAAAGATATGGCAAAACTTTACCGCAGCCGCCTGCAGACAAGAATCATTGGTATTACGGGAAGTGTTGGGAAAACAACGACAAAGGAAATGATTGCTTCCGTTTTATCTGAGCGGTTTTGTACTTTGAAGACAAAAGGGAACTTCAATAATGAGGTTGGGGTTCCGCTTACCCTGTTCCGTCTGCGGAAAGAGCATGAGGTAGCCATAGTAGAGATGGGCATTAGCGATTTCGGAGAGATGACGCGTCTGAGCGAAATGGTGCGGCCGGATGTATGCGTTATTACCAATATTGGACAGTGCCATTTGGAAAATCTTGGAGACAGGGATGGCGTATTGCGGGCTAAGACGGAAATTTTTACCCATATGGACCCACAGGGGATGATTTACTTAAATGGGGATGACGATAAATTAGCGTCGGTAAAAGCAGACCCTGATAAAACGCTTACCTTCTTTGGAATAGAAAACAAGAAAGATGTGTATGCCAAAAAAATAGAAACGTTGGGCTTGAAGGGAACAAAAGTAACGGTTTCTGCGCGGGGCGGAGAGTTTGACGTTACCGTGCCGGTACCCGGACGTCATATGGTATTAAATGCGCTGGCTGCGGTTGCGATTGCGCTGGATCTGGGAATGACAAAAGAAGAGATTTGTTCCGGTATTGCCAAATTCAAACCGGTAGGCGGCCACAGCAGTATCATTGAGACACAGAAATATACGATACTGAATGATAGTTATAATGCAAATCCGGTATCCATGAAAGCCGGTATCGATGTTCTTTGCAATACCCAAAAACGGAAAGTCGCCATTGTTGGGGATATGTTTGAACTGGGGGAAGAAGAAGCAAAAATGCACTATGAAATCGGTCAGTATGCCGTAGCACAGGGAATTGACCTGCTTGTCTGCATCGGAACGCTTGCAGAACAGATTTATCACGGCGCATGTTCTGCTGTGGGAACGGATTGTTCAGACGCCGAAAAACAGAAACAGATAGAAATCTTCTATTATGCATCTACGGAAAAAGCGATTGAAGCACTGCCGGATTTATTACAACCGGAAGATACCATACTGGTAAAAGCATCCCATGGAATGCATTTTGAAAAGATAGTTGCAATCTTAGGGGAAATGTGTTAAAATAGCTAACGTTTATAGAAAAAGCGATGATTGTGTTTTGTAGGTGTATCTGATTCGTTCAGAGAGAGAATGCCATCGGCTGAAAGCATTCTTACGTTCCCGGATCAACTGAATTTCTCACAGGAGCTGCATCTTTGAAGGTTTTGTGCCTGTATGGGATACCGTGTGGCAGGACTGTGTAGGAGATGACGTTACCAGGCGTTAATTGGAATGAAGGGTTTATGAAGATATATGGCATGGCAGATGCACCGGATATAGAACAGATACCATATGCCATATCTGCATAAGAAACAGGGTGGTACCGCGGTAAATCCGTCCCTGGCAATGAAGGATTGCAGGGGCGAAATAGATAAGAAAAAAAGCTTCCTGCATTTGGCAGGAAGTTTTTTCCTTTATAGGAGCCGGGTGTCAAAAACAAAAAGTACCTTTTGGCACCTGAATCTTTATAGGAAACGATGAGAAAATCATGAAAGAATCTCTTTTGTCCTGATAAAAAACTTTTTGCATGAGAGGAAGAAAAAGATGGAGGTAGACATGAAAGAAAAATTATCACGGATTATGGAAGACGCAATACAGCAAATTGAGGAATCAAAGCAGTTGGATAAGCTGAATGAGATTCGCATTGCTTTCCTTGGAAAGAAGGGAGAACTGACTTCTGTATTAAAATCAATGAAGGACATAGCGCCGGAGGACAGACCGAAGGTTGGTCAGATGGTCAATGAGGCGCGTGCGAACATTGAAATGAAACTGGAAGAAAAGAAGGCGGCATTTGAAAAGAAGCTGCTGGAAGAAAAATTGAAAAGCGAGACATTAGATGTTACGCTGCCGGGAAAAAAACTGGCTTCCGGTCACCGTCATCCGAATAATATTACGCTGGAAGCAGTAGAAGATATTTTCATTGGAATGGGATATAGGGTGGTAGAAGGACCGGAAATAGAATATGATTATTATAACTTTGAGGCGTTAAACATTCCGGCGAACCATCCGGCGAAGGATGAACAGGATACCTTTTATATTACAAAAGATATTCTGCTCCGCACACAGACCTCTTCCGTACAGGTTCATGAGATGGAAAAAGGGAAACTGCCGATTCGCATGATTGCACCGGGAAGAGTCTTCCGTTCGGATGAAGTAGATGCAACACATTCCCCTACCTTTCATCAGGTGGAGGGGCTGGTTATTGATAAGAATATTACATTTGCAGATTTGAAAGGAACATTGCAGGAATTTGCCATACGTTTGTTTGGAGAAGGGACAAAAGTAAAGTTTCGGCCGCATCATTTCCAATTTACGGAACCAAGCGCAGAGATGGATGTTTCCTGCTTTAAATGCGGGGGAAAAGGCTGCCGTTTCTGCAAAGGTTCCGGCTGGGTAGAGATTTTAGGCTGCGGTCTTGTTCATCCGCATGTTCTGGAAATGAGCGGCATTGATCCGGAGCAGTATACCGGTTTTGCTTTTGGTATTGGATTAGAGCGCATTACGCTGTTTAAATATGAAATAGATGACATGAGATTGTTATATGAAAACGATACGCGCTTTTTAAAACAATTTTAAGAAAAAGGAGACAAATATTATGAATACATCTTTATCATGGATTAAAGCATATGTGCCGGAGCTTAACTGCACCGCGAAAGAGTATACAGATGCCATGACGCTTTCCGGTACGAAAGTAGAGGGATATAAAGCCTTTGACCAATATCTGGAAAAAATCGTTGTCGGACGGATCAATACGATTGAAAAACATCCGAATGCGGATAAGTTAGTCGTCTGTCAGGTGCAGATTGACGAGGATGGCAGGGAAATACAAATTGTTACCGGTGCGCCAAATATCAAAGAGGGCGATAAGATACCTGTTGTATTAGAGGGAGGAAGAGTTGCCGGCAGCCACCATGATGGTATGGTGGAGGGCGGATTAAAGATTAAAAAGGGAAAACTTCGCGGAGTAGAGTCTTTTGGCATGATGTGCTCAATAGAAGAACTGGGTTCGGACAGAGAGATGTATCCGGATGCTCCGGAGGACGGTATTTATATCCTAAGCGATAATCCGGAATACAAAGACGCTCCATTGGGGAAAGATGCCGTAGAAGTGCTTGGCCTTCACGACGTCAATTTTGAATATGAGATCACTTCCAATCGTGTAGATTGTTTTGGCGTATTGGGGATTGCGAGAGAGGCAGCGGCAACCTTTGGGAAAAAATTTATTCCGCCGGTTGTAACCGATACCGGTAACAGTGAGAAGGTTGAGGATTATATCCGAGTCGATGTGCAGGAGCCGGCGTTATGCACTCGCTATACGGCAAGAGTGGTCAAAAATATCAAGCTGGCGCCTTCGCCGGAGTGGATGCAGAGAAGACTGGCTTCCGTCGGGATTCGTTCCATCAATAATATTGTCGATATTACAAACTATGTAATGGAAGAATATTCTCAGCCAATGCATGCATATGATTTAGATACGATTGCCGATCAGAAAATCATTGTGCGAAAAGCTGAGAAAGGGGAAACATTTACTACGCTGGACGGGCAGGAAAGAACACTTGACGATACCATGCTGATGATCTGTGATGGGGAAAAGCCGATAGGCCTTGCAGGAATCATGGGCGGAGAAAATTCCATGATCACAGACAGTGTTACAACGATGCTTTTTGAAGCGGCGACGTTTGACAGTACAAATATCCGCCTGACCGGCAAAAAGCTGGGGATGCGCACCGATGCGCAGGCCAAGTTTGAAAAAGGCTTAGATCCCAATACTGCGATGGAGGCAATGAACCGCGCCTGCCAGTTGATAGAGGAGTTGGGAGCAGGAGAAGTAGTAGGTGGAGCGATTGACTATTATCCGGTAAAGAAAGAGCCGGTTGTTATCCCATATGACGCAGATAAGATAAATGCGCTGCTTGGTACGGATATCTCTGAGGAGGATATGATACGTTATTTTGAAGCGATTGATTTAACGGTAGACCGGGAGAAAAAGCTTGTTGTTGTTCCAACCTGGAGGCAGGATTTAGAGCGTCTGGTTGATTTGGCAGAAGAAGTAGCACGTTTTTACGGATATGATAAAATTCCTATGACGTTGCCGGAAAGCTCTGCAACAACGGGCGGCCTTTCCGAAAAAATGCTCATGGAAAACCGTGTCAGAAATGCAGTGGAAGCATATGGCTTCTGTGAGGGAATGACCTTTTCTTTTGAAAGTCCAAAGGTGTATGACAAATTAAACCTGGAGGCGGATGATATACTGCGAAAAAGCATTGTTATCAGTAATCCGTTAGGGGAGGACTACAGCGTAATGAGGACTTCTGCCATTGGCGGTATGCTGACTTCTCTTGCCACAAACTATAACCATAGGAACAAAAATGTCCGGCTGTATGAGTTAGCAAATGTATATTTTCCGAAGCAGCTTCCGCTTACGGAACTTCCGGATGAGAGAGTGCAGCTTACCTTGGGGATGTACGGCGAAGGAGACTTTTATGATTTAAAGGGCGTGATCGAAGAGCTTTTTGGGAAGCTTGGTTTTTCTGAAACGGCAGAGTATACGCCGGATGCGGGAAAGACGTTTTTACATCCGGGGCGTCAGGCAAAGGTCAGCTATCAGGGGACAGAAGTCGCCTATTTTGGAGAAGTGCATCCTGAGGTTCGGAAAAACTATGCAGTTGGAGAACGGGTATATCTGGCAGTGATTGACTTGGAGAAACTGTTTGTCCTGCCGAAGAAGACGGTAAAATATATCGATGTGCCGAAATTCCCTGCAATTGTGCGCGATATCAGCCTTATGATGAAAAAAGATCTTTTAGCCGGTCAGATAGAAGCAGTCATTCGCAAAAAGGGTGGCAAACTGGTAGAAGGATATGAATTATTTGACGTTTATGAGGGAGAACAGATTAAAAGCGGCTATAAATCACTGGCATATAAGATTATCTTCCGCGCCAAGGATCGCACGCTGACAGATGAAGAAGTTTCGGGCACAATGGATAAGATGATTGCGGCATTGGAAGAAATGGGTGCATCATTACGGAAATAGAAGATAGTTTGGAATAGATAGAATGAAGGTTGTAGGTTGAGGAATAAGATCGATAGCTTATTTTTCACAAGTGGGTATGCGCTCACTTTGGCTATTTGTGCCGGAGTGTCTCAAATAGCTCTGATGGCAGATGAGAAACTGCATACGCGGACTGTGTCAACAGTTTTTCTCGTCGCCCCATCGCGTAAACGCTCCGGAATGGGGAATAGTATGAAAAAGAAAAACCGAAGGATTCTTCACGCTTTTTCGTGGATTTTATTTATTCTGTATTTGGTTATCATGGTATATTTTCTTTTCTTTTGCGAACAATTTGGCAGAATACCAAAGAATGAGTACCATTATAATCTACAACCGTTTACCGAAATCAAACGGTATATTCAATGCATTCAGGAGATAGGGTATACGTATGTGGTTATCAATCTGGTTGGAAACGTATTTTGTTTCGTGCCGCTTGGTTTTGTGCTTCCGATTCTGTCAAATCGCAAGTGGGGCATTTTTCAGATTATCTGTATCAGTTTTCTGGCATCGGTTCTCATTGAGCTGACACAGTTAGTATCTAAATTAGGTTCATGTGATGTCGATGATATTATTATGAATACCTGCGGCGGATTATTAGGATACATTTTATTTTTAGTCTGTAATAAGCTGTACCATATTGCTGTAAGAAAGAAAAACAGGAGAAAATAAATGGGGATTAAGAAAAAGAAAGAGGCGCGGTCCCTGCTGCGCCTGACGGATAAAAAGCATCCGGTATCTGGAATTATTGCAATGATAATGGGAATTGTATCGCTTATCATTTTTGCAGATACCTGTTTTATATCGAGCCAAAGTCATGGAAAAGCGGGAATGATGGTTGGAGTTATGGGGTTTATCTGCTTTCTTCTCAGTATTGCAGGTTTTGGCCTTTCATGGTATACGCTGCATCAGGAAAATATCCGTCCGCATTTTCCAACCATCGGTGCGATTATCAGCGGTTTATCAATGGTATTCTATCTGCTGCTCTATATATGGGGAACCTTTATCTGAAATGGTTGCGGCAACGCTACAGTATATTGCATTGTACAACCTGAACAGTACCATACGCGCTGCTTAAGTACCGTCGGGCTCGCAATACCTGTTTCTGGTTTTTATACAGATGACACAATGAGGTATCCTATTTTGAATCGTTTCGCAATTACCTATTGTCATACATACGAAAGGAGAAAGGATATGGCAATGCAGTTTTCCAAGGAGGATCAGGAGAAATTAAAGAAAGATCAGTCTGAGATTTATAAGAAGAGGACGGAAGAGACAAACCGTCAGGATATTGAAAATCTGTCACGCAGTGGGAAATGGCAGCAGTTTACAGATTATTATTTGAAAACGGTTCTTGTCATAGCTGTTATTGTGGGAGTTATCTTAGTGGGGATCATTCAGTCGGTTACGCAGAAAACTTCTACAGCTCTTTATATTGCCATCCAGCATGATGCATTCGACGAAGATAAAATTGAAGCATTTAGGAAAGCAGTGGAAGACTATCTTCAGTTAAATCCGAAGGATGAAATGGTAGTTGTCAGTACAGAATGTACGGACCATCAGTTGCAAACTTACTTTTATGCCGGAACGGCAGATATTCTGATCACAGACGAAGAGTCATTTCAGGAGTGGGGACAGGCAGAGTATTTCTTTGATATGGAGCATAATAAAGAGGTTGCTTTCTATCAGGATTTTGGAAAAAACAAATGGTATCGTACGGCATATGTTACAGGGCAGGATATTTTGAATAATAAGGAAACACAGACGGCCGAGACCAAACCGGGCAGTATGGAGGAATATGTCTGCGGAGTCTATCTGACAGACAGTGACAAATACAGACAGATTGGCGGCGGTATTGAAAAGCCGGTCCTTGGCATTGCAAATACTACAACGCATTTAGAGGAGGCAAAAGCATTTGTTGAGTATATGATGGACAACAGCCTTCCTATGGATTTACAACAATAAATGTTGAAAAGTAAAAAAAAATCGTAAAAAAAAAATCAAAAAAGTTGTTGACAGATAGAAACTTTTGTATATAATAAAGATTATGACAAAGGCGTCACGAAAGATTCGTGGCGCTTTTTTATTTTCCTTTTATGGTCCGGACATATATACATAAAAAGGAGAGTGGTTTCAGAAAAGAATAGATTGAAAAATTTCTGATACGTCAATTAGAAAAGATAGAAAGAGGAGGCAATGATTATGTCAGAAGAAGTAATTGCTTATATCAATGAAAATATGTTTGGCATCTGGTTTCTGATTGGCGCCGCGCTGGTATTTTGGATGCAGGCGGGGTTTGCCATGGTAGAGGCTGGTTTTACAAGGGCTAAGAATGCCGGTAATATTATTATGAAGAACCTGATGGACTTTTGTATTGGTACAGTCATGTTTATCCTGATTGGTTTTTCCCTTTTGCTGGGAGAGGACTTTTTCGGAATCATTGGAAAACCGGGTTTTGATCTTTTAACAAATTATGCGGAGTTTGATTTTTCCAGTTTTGTATTTAATCTGGTATTCTGCGCGACAACGGCTACTATCGTATCCGGCGCCATGGCAGAGCGTACAAAGTTTTTATCCTATTGTATTTACTCCGGTGTGATTTCCGCTCTCATCTATCCGATTGAAGCGCACTGGATTTGGGGAGGAGGCTGGTTAGCACAGCTTGGCTTCCATGACTTTGCAGGTTCCTGTGCCATCCACATGGTTGGCGGTATCAGCGCATTGGTTGGAGCTGCGATTCTTGGACCCCGTATTGGAAAATTTAGCAAGCGCACCGGAAAACCACATGCGATTCCGGGACATAATCTTCCGCTTGGCGCGCTGGGGGTATTTATTTTGTGGTTAGGATGGTACGGATTCAATGGTGCGGCAGCAACGTCTGTTGCTGATTTGGGCTCGATATTCCTGACAACAACCGTAGCGCCTGCCGTGGCTACTGTTGTATGTATGATCTTTACATGGATAAAATATGGTAAACCGGATGTATCTATGTGCTTGAATGCTTCTCTGGCAGGTTTGGTTGCCATAACGGCGCCTTGTGATGTGACAGATTGCGCCGGCGCTACGATTATTGGTCTGGTTGCCGGAGTTTTAGTAGTCTTTGGCGTATGGCTCCTGGATTATAAATTAAAGATTGACGATCCTGTAGGTGCCGTTGCAGTTCATATGTTAAACGGTATCTGGGGAACGATTGCCGTTGGATTATTTGCAACGTCTTCTGCACCGGGATATGCGATTGCAGTCGATGGAGGAACAATTGTAGGCGAAGGTCTTTTCTATGGCGGCGGCATCAGGCAGTTAGGTCTGCAGTTGCTTGGCGTTGTTTCTGTAGCGGCATGGGCGGCTGTTACCATTACGATTACCTTCTTGATCATTCAGGCAACGGCAGGACTTCGCGTATCTGCAGAAGAGGAATTACAGGGACTGGATGCAACAGAGCATGGATTGTCTTCCGCATATTCTGACTTTATGCCGGCAGGGAATATGTTCTATTCCGCAGGTACCTCTGTAGAAACGCTTAAGGGTAATGTTTCTATGGAGAAGGCTGTAGAGGTTGTCAGAGGATTAAAAGAACCTGCCGCGACGAAGGAAGTATCAGCGGCAAGCTCTGTTCCGAAGCTGACAAAGATTTCTATCCTCTGTCAGCAGAGCAAATTTGAGGATTTGAAGGAGGCAATGAATGAAATCGGGGTAAATGGCATTACCGTAACACAGGTACTTGGCTGCGGTACGCAGAAAGGTATTACGAGAATGTACCGTGGTGCAGAACTGGATGTCATTCTGCTTCCTAAGATGAAGGTTGAGGTAGTTGTTAGCGCCGTGCCGGTTGAAAAAGTCATTGAAACGGCGAAGCGAGTTCTTTATACCGGAAATATCGGCGATGGAAAAATCTTTGTATATGATGTAGAAAACGTAGTGAAAGTTCGTACCGGAGAGCAGGGCTTTGATGCGCTGCAGGGCGAAGACGACAGTTGATCTGAAACAAAGTTATAAAAAAAAGAGTGTTCCAAAAATGACACAAGGTGTCATTGGAGGGACACTTTTTTGATTGGGATAGAACATCGAGCAGTTTTGATCCTGTTTCAGACCATTGCTATTTGCCGGAAAGGGATGAAAAATTCTGTAATCTGTGATATAGTTTAGAAAGAAAGGGAAATCCTTTCTGAAATCAATGAGGAGAATCAGAATGGCAATGAATGGAAAAAAAGAAGTGATACATCGGGAAGGGATGGAAGAAAAACTTAAGAAGATTGATCTGATGCTTCCCCCGCCGGAGACAGAACCCGACAGACAGTATTATTTTATGCGTAAACTGCGGGAGCAGGTTTCGGCAATGAAAAAAGAGCTGGGGCGTCCTCTTACTGCGAATATTACAACGTTTGGCTGTCAGATGAACGCAAGAGATTCCGAAAAGATCCTTGGAATTATGCGTTATGTTGGTTATGAGGAGAGTGATTCACAGGAAGCGGATTTTGTTTTGTATAATACCTGTACCGTTCGTGAAAATGCCAATTTAAAAGTTTATGGACGTTTGGGACAGTTGAAAACGGCAAAAAGAAAAAATCCAAATATGGTCGTTGCTTTATGCGGCTGTATGATGCAGGAAGAAGAAGTTGTGGAAAAGATCAAAAAAAGCTACCGTAATGTAGATATTATTTTTGGCACACATAATATATTTAAACTGGCAGAGTTATTATTTAGGAAGCTGTCAGACTGCGAAGGGAACGCAAAAATGCTCATTGATATCTGGGAAGGAACAACGGAGATTGTCGAGGATCTGCCAAATGAGCGTAAATATAAATTTAAAGGCGGCGTCAATATTATGTTTGGCTGTAACAATTTTTGCAGTTACTGTATCGTGCCGTATGTACGGGGCAGAGAGCGCAGCAGGGAACCGGAGGATATTATTGCAGAGATTACGGATATGGTCAATGATGGCGTGATCGAGGTAATGCTTCTGGGACAGAATGTCAACTCGTATGGAAAAAATCTGAAGCATCCGGTTACATTTGCACAACTGTTAGAAAGGGTAGAGCAGATCGAGGGATTGAAACGGATTCGTTTTATGACTTCCCATCCGAAGGATTTGTCTGACGAGCTGATTGCTGTTATGGGAAGATCCCGCAAGATCTGCAAGCAGCTTCATTTACCGTTGCAGTCGGGCAGCAGCAGGCTTCTTAAGATTATGAACCGCCATTATACAAAGGAAGATTATCTTTTGCTCGTAGATAAAATCCGCAGGGCAGTTCCGGATATTTCTCTGACAACAGATATTATCGTTGGATTTCCGGGAGAGACAGAGGAAGATTTTGCAGACACTATGGATGTTGTGGAACGGGTTGGTTATGACAGTGCGTTTACTTTTATTTACAGCAAACGTACCGGAACGCCGGCGGCACAAATGGAAAATCAGGTTCCGGAGGAGATTGTCAAAAAACGTTTTGATCAGCTGCTTGCTGCCGTACAGGATATTTCTGCCCGGAAGACACGGGAAAAAACAGGTTCCGTGCAGGAGGTATTGGTGGAAGAAAAAAATAAGCAGGATTCTTCTTTGGTAACGGGAAGAACCAGTCAGAATTATGTGGTGCATTTTCCGGGAGATGCGTCTTTCATTGGCAAAATCGTCCCGGTTCGCTTAGAGGAGAGTAAAGGTTTCTATTTTATCGGTTCAAGGGTAGAGCAGGCACGGTAAAGAGTATGGTATTTGTCGGCCGGACAGTGCGGATGAGAGACAGGGAGGAAATCAGATGGAGCAAAAACGAAATTTAAGACAGGAGCAGGAAGCAAGAGAACATGCCATATTGAGTCAATATGCTTCTTTTGCGGATCAGTCGCTTGGCAGAGATTATGACGAGCCGAAGTGTGATATCAGGACAGATTTCCAAAGAGACAGGGACAGGATTCTTCATTGCAAAGCGTTTCGCCGCTTAAAACAAAAAACACAGGTTTTTCTGGCTCCGGAAGGAGATCATTACCGTACCCGCCTGACGCATACATTAGAAGTCGCGCAGAATGCAAGAACCATTGCAAGAGCATTATATCTCAATGAAGATTTAACAGAGGCGATTGCCCTGGGGCATGATTTAGGACATACGCCGTTTGGCCATGCGGGGGAAAGGGCGTTAAACGAAATTACAGAAGAGCAGGGCGGCTTTCATCATAACGAACAGAGCGTCCGCGTCGTGGAGCGGCTTGAAAAAGAGGGGAAAGGATTAAATCTGACAAAAGAGGTTCGGGACGGAATCTTAAATCATCAAACGAAATCTGTACCCATGACTCTGGAAGGAAAAATTGTACGTCTGTCCGATAAAATTGCATATATCAATTCTGATATTGATGATGCTATCCGTGCAGGGATTATCAAAGAAAAGGAAATTCCGGCGGAGTTGACTGCAGTATTGGGGGATTCTACAAATCTGCGTTTAAATACGCTGGTACATGATATTGTGCGCTGCAGCGCCGGGAAGAATGATATCTGCATGTCCGAGCAGGTTCATGGGGCAATGTTTGAACTGCGCAGTTTTCTGTTTCAAAATGTGTATACCAATCCACAGGCAAAGGGAGAGGAAAAAAAGGTCAGCCATATGATTCATCAGCTCTATGAGTATTACATATCCCATATTGACGAGCTGCCCTCAGAGTTTCTGCTGCTGATTCAGGAAGGGGAGGCAGAACAGCGGGTAGTATGTGATTTTATTGCCGGCATGAGTGACCGCTATGCGGTAAACCTGTATAAAGAGATTATGATACCAAAGTCATGGGGAATACCGGAAGTTATGCATCAGTAAAGTGGATGGAGGGAAGGTCATTCTTCCAAAGACGGTCAGGCATATGGAAAAAAGGAAATCTATGGATTCTGTCGAATAACTAACATAGGGGCTTTTTAACCTCTGTGTTAGTTATTTTGCGGAAGGGAGGAGAAACAAATGCCGTGGTATTCAGAGGAGAAGATTGAGGAAGTCCGCTCCCGAAGCGATATTGTAGAGATTATCGGAAATTATGTAAAGTTAAAACGTTCCGGCGGCGGTTATGTGGGACTTTGTCCTTTTCACAGTGAAAAAACTCCTTCCTTTAGCGTCAATCCTGCCAGACAGATGTATAAATGTTTCGGATGCGGTGTTGGCGGAAATGTCATTACCTTTCTCATGGAATATGAGAATTATTCCTTTACAGAAGCGATGCAGTATCTGGCAGAGCGTTCCGGCGTGGAATTGCCAAAGAGAGAATTGTCGGAAGAACAAAAGAGGCAGGAAAGTCTGAAGAATACTTTATTTGAAATCAATACAAAGGCTGCCAGATTCTTTTTTGCAAAACTAAAATCCGAACAGGGGAAACTCGGATACGAATATCTGAAAGGAAGAGAACTGACAGATGATACTATTGTGCGCTTTGGGCTGGGATATGCCGGCCAGGGCGGAGATGAGTTGTATCAGTATCTGCATCGGCAGGGATATTCTGATACGTTATTAAGAGAAACCGGTTTATTTAAGATGGACGAGCGTGGCGTATATGATAAGTTTTGGAATCGTGTCATGTTTCCGATTATGGATCTGAATAATCATGTCATTGGTTTTGGCGGCCGTGTCATGGGGGACGCTAAACCAAAGTATCTAAATTCGCCGGAGACAAAAGTATTTGACAAGAGCCGGAATCTGTTTGGCTTGAATTATGCGAAACAGGGAAAACGAAAAAATCTGATTCTGTGTGAGGGTTATATGGACGTGATTGCTTTGCATCAGGCTGGTTTTACGAATGCAGTGGCTTCTTTGGGAACGGCGTTTACGGAGCAGCAGGCAGGTTTGCTGAGACGATACGCAGACGAGGTGTTATTGGCCTATGACAGTGATGGAGCCGGTGTGAAGGCGGCGCTGCGTGCGATTCCCCTATTAAGGCAAGCCGGTATTACCGGAAGGATTGTACACATGGAACCATATAAGGATCCGGACGAATTGATAAAAGCGCTTGGTCCGGAGGAATTTGAAAAAAGACTGGAAGACGCGCAGAATAGTTTTTTCTTTGAAATTGAAGTTTTGCGCAAACAATACGAAGCCTCTGATCCGGAACAGAATACAAAGTTTTATCACGAGCTTGCAAAAAAGCTGTTAGTCTTTACGGACAAAGTACAGAGAGATAATTATCTGGAAGCTGTTGCGGCTCAATATGATATTTTAAAAGAGGATTTGCGAAATCTGGTTATCCGCTACAGCAGTCAGTCCGTGACAGATTACAGAAAGCTGCCTGAATCGGAAAAGCCGCAAAAGAAAAATAAAAAAGAGGATCTGGGAATTGCTTATTCTTATCAGCTTCTGCTTTCATGGCTGATTGAATCGCCGGAGTTATATGAAGCGGTTAGCAGCAGAATTACTCCGGAAGATTTTTTGGATGAGAGATATTGTGCGGTGGCCCGGATGCTCTATGACCAATTGGAGAAAAAGGAGTTAGTGCCCGCAAAGATTATTAGCTGTTTTCAGGATGCAGACAGTCAGAAGTTAGTCGCACAGATGTTTCAGACCGAGTTTCAGGAGAAGATGGGCAGGGAGGAAAAAGAAAAGGCTTTGAATGAATTGATTTTTAAAATTAAGGAGTATAGCATTGACTACCGTATGCGTAATCTGACCGATATGAATGAGCTGCAAACCCTGATCTTAGAGAAGAAACGGTGGCAGACGCCGGAGAAATTGCATATTTCTCTAAAAGATGGTTAAAGTATAGCGTAAGTTAGTATTGACCAAGGATAAATGATAATCGCTGATAGAAATTATCAGTACATATAAGAAAGGAAGGAACATTATGGCAACAGAAAAGAAAACGACAAGCGGGGCGGTTGTAACTGACGAGGCGGAAAAGGTTACAAAAAAGAGCCGGGCTAAAAGTTCTGCAAAAAAGAAGACTGCTGCAAAGAAACAGGAAAAAGAAGGAGTAGTCCATAATGATTTTGAGCAGAAGTTCAAAGAAAAGTTAGGCGCATTAAAGCAGCTTGCCAAATCAAAGAGAAATGTGTTAGAACTTGCTGAAATTAACAGTTTCTTTAATGATATCGGACTGGATGAGGAGAGGACTGAGGCTGTCATTGAATTTTTAGAGCGGGAAGGCATTGACGTCCTTCGCATTCCGGAAGGGAAAGAAACAGATGAAGAGATTATGCTTGAAATGGAAGCAAGCGGAGATGTTCCTGATGATGAAGAAATTGAAAAAATAGATTTATCCGTTCCTGAAGGCGTCAGTATTGAAGATCCGGTTCGTATGTATTTAAAGGAAATTGGCAAAGTGCCGCTTTTGACTGCAGAAGAGGAAGTAGAACTCGCACAGCGCATGGAGAAAGGCGATATCGAAGCAAAGAAAAAGTTAGCCGAGGCAAACCTCCGTCTGGTCGTCAGTATTGCGAAGCGCTATGTCGGCAGGGGAATGTTGTTTCTCGATTTGATTCAGGAGGGCAACTTAGGCCTGATCAAAGCGGTAGAAAAATTTGACTATAAAAAGGGGTATAAGTTCAGTACCTATGCAACATGGTGGATTCGCCAGGCAATTACCAGGGCGATTGCCGATCAGGCCAGAACCATCCGTATTCCGGTTCATATGGTGGAAACGATTAATAAATTTGTGCGTGTACAGAGGCAGCTTTTACAGGAACTGGGAAGAGAGCCGTATCCGGAGGAGATTGCAAAACAGATGAATATGCCGGTAGAGCGGGTGCGTGAGATCCAGAAGATTTCTTTAGAACCGGTATCTTTAGAAACACCGATTGGAGAAGAAGAAGACAGCCATCTGGGAGACTTTATTCAGGATGATAATGTTCCGGTTCCGGCAGAGGCCGCCGCATTTACTTTGCTTCGGGAACAGTTAGAGGAGGTCCTCGGTACTTTGACAGAGCGGGAGCAGAAGGTATTAAAACTCAGATTTGGTTTGGAGGATGGACGAGCCAGAACGTTGGAAGAGGTTGGGAAAGAGTTTAAAGTTACCCGTGAGCGTATCAGGCAGATTGAAGCAAAAGCACTCCGTAAGTTAAGACATCCAAGCCGAAGCAGGAAGTTAAAGGATTATTTAGAGTGATACACTTGTCCGGACGTTTACAGTCGATTGCAGCGAATGTGAAGTCAAACGGAGTGGTGGCGGATATTGGCTGTGACCATGGCTTTATGCCAATCTACCTGATACAAAATGGACAGGCAAAGCATGCGATTGCATTAGATGTTCATCCGGGTCCCCTTTCCAGGGCAAGAGAAAATGTCTCCCGTTATCATATGACGGAGCAGATTGAACTGCGTTTATCAGATGGGACAAAAGCGCTGGAAATCGGAGAAGCCGATACGATATTGATCAGTGGTATGGGTGGTATTTTGCTTACCCGCATTTTAGAAGAGGGCAGGGAAGTCGTACAGTCGGCACAGGAGTTAGTGCTGTCGCCGCAATCCGATATCCATCTTGTCAGAAGGTGCGTCCATGCGCTCGGGTTTTTCATTGCCCATGAAGAAATGGTGGTCGACCAGGGAAAATTCTATGTGATTTTACGGGCAGTTCCGGGAAAAGAATATTATACAGAAGAGATTGATTATATCTATGGAAAACAGTTGATCGATGGAAAGGATGAGGGATTTATCCGGTTTTTGATGCGGGAAGAAAAAAGGGTAAACCGTATTTTGCATATTCTGTCAAAAAAGCTGTTGTCAGAAAGCAGTATTCTTAAAAAACAGGAATTAGAAAAAGAATGGGAACAACTATCTGAAATACGGAATAGAATGTGTCTGGAGGAATCAGGCGACAAGATGGAGGAACGTTATGGAAAAGATCAGAGTGTGCGTTAACGGGCAACAAAAAGAATATATCAAGGGGATTACATATGGAGAGTTGGCAGAAGAGTACCAGCCGGAATATTCCAATGACATTATCCTGGCTCAACAAGACGGTAAATTAGTGGAGTTGTCAAAAAAGATACAAAAGGATTGCTCCGTTACTTTTCTGACGACGCAGTCAGAAAGCGGACATAAGACGTATGACCGCGGCGTAACACTGCTGATGCTGAAAGCGTTCTATGATATTGCAGGAGAAAGATCATTAAAAAATATATGGATAAAACATTCGATCGGAGACAGTATTTATTGTGAAGCGGAAGGAGTAGAGATTACGGAAGAGCTTTTGGGACGGGTACAATCGCTGATGGAGGATATGGTGCAAAGGAATCTTCCAATTGAAAAATATTCTATTGATACGGAAGAAGCGATGCAACTGTTTGAAAAGCACAGGATGTATGATAAAAAGAGATTGTTTGCCTATCGCCGTGTATCCAGAACAAATATCTATGTCCTGGATGGATTTAAAGATTACTATTACGGTTATATGCCGGAGTCTACGGGGATCTTAAAATATTTTCGTCTCGAAAAGTATCAGAAGGGATTTTTGATCCATCTTCCCAATAAAAAGGAGCCGGACAAATTGCAGCCGTTTTCTGACAGACCAAAATTGTTTCAGATCCTTCAGGAAGCGAACAACTGGGGGAAAATGGTAGATGTTGGAACAGTTGGCGCCCTGAACGACGTTATTGCACAGGGGAGATCATCTGAACTGATTTTGGTACAGGAAGCTTTACAGGAACAAAAGATTGGTCAGATCGCGGAACAGATTGCAAACGCCGGCAGCAGAAAATTTATTATGATAGCCGGTCCTTCGTCTTCCGGTAAGACTTCATTTTCGCACCGCTTGTCCATTCAACTGCGGACATTGGGATTAAAACCGCATACGATTGCGCTGGATAATTATTTTAAGAATCGAAGCGAGACCCCTTTGGATGAAAACGGACAGTATGATTTTGAATGCCTGGAGGCGATTGACGTTGCGCTGTTTAACAAACATATGACAGAACTGCTTGCCGGGGAAAGGGTGGAACTGCCTGCGTTTAACTTTAAGATCGGACAGAGGGAATACCGTGGCGATTATAAACAGCTTGGAAAAGAGGATATTCTTGTGATAGAAGGGATTCATGGACTCAATGATAAATTGTCTTATTCTCTTCCGAAGGAATGTAAATTTAAGATTTATATCAGTGCTTTGACGCAATTGAATATTGATGAGCATAATCGGATTTCTACGACAGATGGCAGACTGATCCGCCGTATGGTAAGGGACGCCAGAACGCGCGGAACGACAGCGGAAAAAACGATTGCCATGTGGGGGTCGGTTCGGAAAGGAGAGGATCAGTATATTTTTCCTTTTCAGGAGGAAGCAGATGTGATGTTTAATTCTGCGTTAATTTATGAACTGGCAGCATTGAAACCATATGCGGAATCCATTCTTTTTGGTATTTCAAAAGAAAGTCCGCAATACGTTGAGGCAAAGAGACTGTTAAAGTTTTTGGATTACTTTATTGGAATCAGCAGTGAAGAGATTCCAAAGAATTCACTGCTCAGGGAATTTGTGGGCGGAAGTATATTTCATGTATAGGAGGAAAGGGACAATGGCAAAGCTCATTGATGGAAAAAAGATTTCACAGGAAATCAAGGATGAAGTAAAGGAAAAAGTGGCAAAACTTAAGGAAGAGGGAATCCGGATTTCTCTCGCCGTGATTCAGGTCGGGAACAACCCGGCGTCAACGGTCTATGTGGGAAATAAGAAAAAGGCGTGTGCATATGTAGGGATTCAATCGCTTGCCTATGAGCTGCCCGGGGAGACGACAGAGGAAGAATTGCTGCAGCTAATCCGGGAACTGAATGAAAAGGAAGAAGTCAATGGCATCCTGGTACAGCTTCCGCTCCCGGAACAGATTGATGAGGATAAAGTGATACGAACGATTGATCCAAAGAAGGACGTAGATGGTTTTCATCCGCAGAGCGTAGGAGCGCTGAGTATCGGTCAGAAGGGATTTGTATCCTGTACACCGGCGGGTATCATACAGCTTTTGAAACGTTCCGATATTTTAATGGATGGGAAAGAATGTGTGATTGTTGGGAGAAGTAACATCGTAGGAAAACCAATGGCACTTCTTTTGCTCCGTGAGAATGCGACTGTTACCGTGTGTCATTCCCATACCACAGATTTAAAGGCGGTTACACGCCGTGCCGATATTTTAATTGTGGCAATCGGAAAGGCAAAAATGGTGGATGCCGATTATATAAAAGAAGGTGCGGTCGTGATTGATGTCGGTATGAATCGGGATGAGAACGGCAAGCTTTGCGGAGATGTCGATTTTGAATCTGTGCAGGAGAAAGCAAGCGCAATTACGCCGGTACCGGGCGGCGTCGGTCCAATGACAATTGCGATGCTTATGAATAACTGCGTGGAATCTGCACGGATGAAAGAAAAGTAGAAAGACCAAAAGAGGAAAGCAAATCAGGAGATTGTGAGGAAAAGGCTTTGAAGATATATTTTGTGTCATTAGGCTGTGATAAGAATCTTGTGGACAGCGAGATGATGATTAGTGACCTTAGGAAAGCCGGTCATACGATAATTGATGATGAAACGCAGGCTGAGATTATTATTGTCAATACCTGTTGTTTTATTGGGGATGCAAAGGAAGAAAGCATCAATACGCTTCTTGCCATGGCAGAGTATAAGGAGAGCGCAGAGTGTAAACTGTTAATCGCAGCAGGCTGTCTGGCGCAGCGTTACCATAAGGAGATACAGGAAGAGATACCGGAGGTAGATATCATTATTGGTACGATGGGATACGAGGCGTTAGTCGGGGCAATTCAAAATGGCATGGAGGAGAAAGGGCAGATAACGGAGTGTCTGGAAAGCATTGATTATTTGCCGGAGCCTTCCATCGAACGCTGCAGTATGTCCGGCGGCTACTTTGCATACCTTAAGATTGCAGAGGGATGCGATAAGCATTGTACGTATTGCATTATTCCAAAAGTAAGAGGAAAATACCGCTCGGTCCGCATGGAAAATCTGGTTGCGCAGGCTGAATATCTGGTAAAAAATGGCGCCAGAGAGCTGATACTGGTTGCACAGGAGACAACGCTGTATGGGAAGGACTTATATGGTAAAAAGAGTTTGGGGCGGCTGCTGGAAAAATTATCGGAAATAGAGGAGTTGAAATGGATTCGGATTTTATACTGTTATCCCGAAGAGATTACATCGGATTTCATTGAAGCGCTGAAACGGCTGCCTAAGGTCTGCCATTATCTGGATATGCCGGTTCAGCACGCATCAGATTCTGTGTTACGAAATATGGGAAGACGGACAAATCAAAGGGAGATTGTCGGTATTGTGGAAAAACTGCGGAAAGAAATACCGGATATTACATTGCGGACAACTTTGATTACCGGATTTCCGGGAGAATCGGCAGAGGATTTTGAAGAGTTAAAACGATTTGTGTCTCAGATGCGGTTTGACCGGCTGGGGGTATTTCCATATTCGCAGGAAGAGGATACGCCGGCGGCGGAATTTGATAACCAGCTGCCCGAAGCGATCAAAGAAGAACGCAGGGAAGAAATTATGCAGATACAGCAGAATATCGCATTTGAGAAGGGCAGAGCAAGCATAGGGAGAGTGCTTGAAGTCATGATAGAAGGAAGGCTGCCGGAAGAGGGGATATATATTGCAAGAACGTATATGGATGCACCGGAGGTGGATGGTTATGTTTTTGTAGAGAGCGACTGGAATTTAATGTCAGGAGATTTTGTTACGGTTCAGATCATTGGAGCAGAGGGATATGATTTGATTGGCAAAATTCTAACAGAGGATAAAGAGGAAGCATAGCATGGCACGAACGTGCAGAAATGGAGAGATGACATGAATTTACCTAACAAAATAACAATGCTGCGGATTTTGTTAATACCCTTTTTTGTATTTTTTATGTTGACGGATGCAGTGCCGTATTCCAAAGCCATTGCTGCGGCGATTTTTATTGTGGCAAGCCTGACGGATACGTTAGACGGTTATCTTGCCCGGAAATATAAACTGATTTCCAATTTTGGGAAATTTATGGATCCTTTGGCGGATAAACTGCTGGTTTGCGCTGCTTTGATTTGTTTTGTGGCAATTCCGGATAATCCAATGCCGGTCTGGGGCGTCATTGTTATTATCAGCAGGGATTTTATTATCAGCGGTTTTCGCCTGATTGCCTCGGATACCGGGGTAGTCATTGCAGCAGACTGGTGGGGAAAGATAAAGACAGTTGTGCAGATGTTAATGTCTATTCTGTTGATTTTGAATTTTGACGGCAAAGTCATTGATATGATAGAATATATCTTTATTTATGCGGCGTTATTGCTGACAGTGATTTCTATGGTAAATTACCTTTGGAAGAACAGAAGTATTTTGGATGACGGTAATATGTAGGCCTAATCGGTTTAAGAAAGGATGTAAGGAACAGGATATGTCGGTAGAAGAACAGGTCATTCGGTTACTGCGCGAAAAAGGATATCATATTGCAACTGCAGAGTCTTGTACGGGAGGGATGATTGCTTCCAATCTTGTGGCAGTCTCCGGTGCCTCTGATGTTTTTGAGGAGGGATATGTCACATATTCTAACCGGGTAAAGGAAAAAGTACTGGGCGTGCAAAGGGAGACAATCGAGCGTTATACGGTGGTCAGTGCAGAGGTTGCCACGGAAATGGCAAAGGGAGTCCACAGATGTACCGGTGCAGAGATTACAATATCGGTAACCGGTTATGCCGGACCGGGAGACGCGGAGGATGGAACAAAGGCAGGCACGGTCTATATTGGCACTTGGTTTGCCGGCAATGCGGTATCGAAAAAGTTTGTTTTTGAGGGAGACCGAAACCAGATTCGGAAAGAGGCCGCCAGACAGGCGGTTCAAATGGCATTAGAAAGGATCGAAAGAGTTTGAGCAGGGTAATCGTTGTGGGCGGAGGAGCCGCCGGCATGATGGCGGCTGTCAGCGCTTCTGACCATAGCCATCAGGTTATTTTATATGAGAAAAATGAAAAGCTTGGGAAAAAGCTTTTCATTACGGGGAAGGGCCGATGCAATATTACGAATAACAGTCCGGCAGAGGATTTGTTAAAACATGTTGTCCGCAATCCTAAGTTTTTATATCATGCGTTTTATCGTTATGACAGCAGTTGTGTCATGGACTTTTTTGAGCGCGAAGGGCTTTCCTTAAAGACAGAGAGAGGGAATCGCGTCTTTCCTCAATCGGATCATTCATCGGATGTGATAAAAACGTTACAGAAGGCGATGGAAAAACGAAAGATAGAGATACATTTACATACCGAAGTGAAAGAACTGGTTGCGGAGGGAGGAAGCTGCAGGGGTGTTTTATTAAAGTCCGGAGAATATCAGGAGGCAGACTGCGTGATTGTTGCAACAGGCGGTATTTCCTACCCGTCAACCGGCTCTACGGGCGATGGTTACCGCTTTGCAGAGCATACTTCCCATGAAGTAGTCCAAACGTATCCGTCCTTAGTTCCTTTCCGGGTAAAGGAGGCATATATCAGGGAAATGCAGGGACTGTCCCTGAAAAATGTTGTATTAAAGATTACCAGGGGAAAGAAATGTCTGTTTGAAGAGTTTGGGGAGATGCTTTTTACCCATTTTGGCGTGAGCGGGCCGCTTGTTTTGTCGGCGAGCAGTGTACTGAGCGGGACGGGATTAGAAGGTATCCGTGCCGTTATTGACTTAAAGCCCGCGCTTTCTTTGCAGCAGTTGGATGAAAGGGTACTGCGGGATTTTGCGTCTTGCCCAAACAGTTATTTTAAAAACAGTCTGAAAAAGCTATTACCGGCAAAAATGATACCGGTGGCAGCAGCATTATCAAAGATACCGGAGGAAAAAAAGATAAACGGGATTACAAAGGGAGAGAGGATCCGACTGGTCTCTCTTTTAAAAGAATTTCCGTTTACCATAGAGGGGCTTTGCAGTTATCAGGAGGCAATTATTACCAGAGGCGGCGTATCGGTAAAAGATATCAATCCGGCAACCATGGAATCGAAAAAGGTAAAGGGATTGTTTTTTGCCGGCGAAGTGCTTGATCTGGATGCCAGGACAGGCGGTTATAATCTGCAAATTGCATGGTCTACCGGCTATCTGGCGGGGATGTCGGTATCATAGTATCCTGCCGGATTATTGTGGGTTTCGGGGAAAATCGGACGGAACGGGGGAATATCCGGAAGATATGGTGTTGTTCCGGATGGAATATAAAAAATATACAGAGAAAAGAGGAGAAGAAAATGCATAGTATTGCAATTGACGGACCTGCGGGCGCAGGAAAGAGTACCATCGCAAAAAGAGTAGCGAAAGAACTGGATTTTGTCTATGTGGATACAGGAGCAATGTATCGTTCTATGGCTTTGTATTTCCTGCGAAATGGCATTCGGCCCGAGGAGGAAGAAAAAATCGCAGAGGCATGTAAGGAAATTACGGTTTCCATAGAATATGAAGACGGCGAACAGCAGGTACTTCTGAATGGAGAAAATGTCAATGCTTTTATCCGCACAGAGGAAGTCAGTATGATGACTTCTGATACCTCCCGATATCCTGCAGTCAGGGAGAAGCTTCTGTATCTGCAAAGAGAGCTTGCCGAACAAAAGAATGTTATTATGGATGGACGGGATATCGGGACCTGCATATTGCCAAATGCGGATTTAAAGGTCTATCTGACGGCAAGCGTAGAAGAAAGGGCAAGGCGGAGATATCTGGAACAGCAGGAGCGGGGAATGGCATGTGATTTTGAGAAGATGAAAAAGGATATTGCTGCCAGGGACGAGCAGGATATGAATCGCACGGTTTCGCCGCTGAAACAGGCAGAGGATGCTGTATTAGTAGATGCTTCCGATATGACGATTGACGAAGTTGTGGCGAAAGTAGTCTCTCTGTACCAAAAAAAATAAATGCATTGATCGGAGGATTTCAGATGGACGTAACAGTTGCAAAAAGCGCTGGTTTTTGTTTCGGCGTAAAGAGAGCAGTAGATTTGGTCTATGAGGAGGCGTCAAAGAACCAAAAGGTATATACATTAGGGCCTATTATCCACAATGAGCAGGTAGTAGAGGACCTGAAGAAAAAAGGTGTATGCGTGGCGGAGACAGTGGAGGAAATAGAACCGGGGCAGGATATTACGGTTATTATTCGTTCTCATGGCGTGACAAAAAAGGTATATTGCGACTTGGAAAAAAAGGGGGTGCGCATTGTAGATGCAACCTGTCCCTTTGTAAAAAAAATCCATATGATCGTGCAGGAAAAGCAGAAACAGGGAGAACAGATCGTAGTAATCGGCAATGCATCCCATCCGGAAGTGGAGGGAATCTGCGGTTGGTGCGACAATCAATGTACAGTCATTGAAACGGAACAGGAGGCGGAAAAATTTGTCCCTGAGAAGGAAAAAAGAATATGCATTGTGGCACAAACGACATTTAATTACAAGAAATTCGAAGATATAGTTGATATTTTATCCAAAAAGAGTTATGATATATTTGTTATGAATACAATTTGCAACGCTACCGAAGTGCGTCAGACAGAAGCGGGTACCATTGCTAGGCAATCCGACGCGATGATAGTGATAGGTGGAAAACATAGTTCGAACACACAAAAGCTTTATGAAATATGCCGGAATGCGTGTGCGAACACATATTTTATACAGACACTTGATGACCTGGATTTGAAACTTTTTAAGTCCTTTCGTAGCGTGGGTATTACTGCCGGGGCTTCAACCCCAAATAATATTATTAAGGAGGTTCAATCATATGTCAGACATGAGTAATGAGTTTGAACAGTTATTGGAAGAATCATTAGTAACAATCCACAATGGGGAGATTGTAGAAGGGACAGTTATCAGCGTTAAGGAAGACGAAATCGTTCTCAACATCGGTTATAAGGCTGATGGTATTATTACTCGCAATGAGTATAGTAACCAGCCTGTTGATCTTACAACCGTTGTAAAAGAAGGCGATACTATGAATGCAAAAGTATTAAAAGTCAATGACGGGGAAGGTCAGGTGCTTCTTACGTATAAGCGTCTTGCGATGGAAAAGAGCAACGAACGCATCAAAGAAGCGTTTGAAAATAAGGAAGTGCTTAAAGCAAAAGTGTCTTCCGTATTATCCGGCGGTCTGAGCGTTATTGTAGATGAGACAAAGATTTTTATCCCTGCAAGCCTTGTATCCGATACCTATGAAAAGGATCTGACAAAATATGCCGGTCAGGAGATTGAGTTTGTCATCACGGAGTTTAATCCGAAGAAGAGAAGGATCATTGGCGACAGAAAGCAATTACTGGTAGCGGAGAAAAAGAAATTACAGGAAGAATTGTTTGCCAGAATACAGGTTGGCGACGTTGTAGAAGGTACCGTTAAGAATTTGACGGACTTTGGAGCATTTATTGATTTAGGCGGCGCAGACGGTCTCCTTCATATTTCGGAAATGTCCTGGGGACGCGTAGAGAATCCGAAAAAGGTATTTAATGTTGGCGACAAGACAAAGGTATTGATTAAGGAAATTAAGGATGATAAGATTGCATTGAGCCTGAAGTTTGAAGACCAGAATCCATGGTTGAATGCAAGCGAAAAATACGGTATTGGTTCTGTGGTAACCGGTAAGGTTGCGAGAATGGCTGATTTTGGCGCTTTTATCGAGTTAGAGCCTGGTGTAGATGCGCTGCTTCATGTATCACAGATTTCCAAAGAGCATGTTGACAAGCCTTCTGATGTCTTAAAGGTTGGTCAGGAAGTGGAAGCAAAGGTTGTTGATTTTAAGAGTGAAGAACATAAGATTAGTTTAAGCATGAAAGCGCTGATAATTGACGAAGAAGGAGACGAGGAAGTGGATGTAACGCCGGCGGCAGAGGAAACGCCTGCAGAGGCGGAAGCTGCAGAAGAGGAAGTATCTGCTGATGTGGAAAACGAACCTGCAGCAGAAGAGACGTCTGCAGAAACGGAATCCGTAGAAGAAGAAGCAACAGTTGATGATGCTGACACAGAGCCGGCAGCAGAGGAAGCGCCTGCAGAGGCGGAAAAGGAAGCTGTTGAGGAGACGGCTGAGTAAATAGTCATCAGATATGGATTCGCCAATCTGCAATATGCAGATTGGCGTTTTTTCCTAATCATTTATAGAGAGGTTAGAGTGTATGGGAGATTATGAAGTTTTTAAACAAAAGATTTTTCAGTTGACAAAGATTGATTTAAATTGTTACAAAGAACGCCAGATGAGACGGAGAATCGATTCGTTAATTAGTAAGGCGAAGAAGAACAATTATGACGAATATGTCGAGGCATTAAAGACGGACAAAGAACTGTTGGAGGAGTTTGTCGCCTATTTGACGATCAATGTTTCAGAATTTTACCGCAATCCGGAACAGTGGGAGCTGCTGGAGAAGGAAGTCTTTCCTTATCTTTTTGAGCATTTTGGAAAGAGGCTGAAAATATGGAGCGCGGCCTGTTCTACCGGCGATGAACCCTATACGCTGGTCATGGTGCTTGCAAAGTTTATCCCTATGGCTCAGATTCAGATTATTGCAACAGATATCGATAAGCAGGTATTGGAGAAGGCGCAGCTTGGAATTTATAATGAAAAAAGCATAAAAGGGCTGCCGGAGGAATTTAAGAAGAAATATTTTACCAAGATCAGCGATGGAAGTTATCAGGTCAATGATGAAGTAAAAAAATGTGTGAAATTTGAACAACATAACCTGTTAAAAGATGCGTATCCGGATCAGTGTGACTTAATTGTATGCCGAAATGTTATGATTTATTTTACAGAAGAGGCAAAGAGGAAAATGTACCACGAGTTCAATGATTCGCTGAAAAAAGACGGGATTCTGTTTGTCGGCAGTACGGAACAGATTATTTCTCCAAATACATATCATTTTTCTGCTTTCCAATCATTTTTTTATCAGAAGGACTGATGGCTTTCCGGTTATTGCCAGGAATACCGTTGTCTGCGGGATTATTTTCAACGGGCGAACGGAGCAGAAAATCAGCGGAGGAAGCAAGGAGTATCGGTAAAGGCGCCGGTACTTCTTTTTTGTAAAACAGAAAGCTGCTGTAAACAGATGCAGGGTTGCACTTGATAAACTTTTTTAGTACAATATGATTTGTATGCATAGCGTGCAGTATAGAATAAAACATGAAATTTCCAAAGAAAATAGAATGGAGGCTTCCAAATGAAGGATCAGATTAAAATTGTGGTAGATGCTATGGGGGGCGATGATGCGCCGGATGTTACTGTGCGGGGAGCAGTTGAGGCGCTGAAGGTATCGGAAAAAATTTCCATTATATTGACAGGACGCACGGAGGATATCCAGCGCGAGCTTGCAAAGTATACATATGATGAATCCCGTATTCAGATCGTTCATGCGGAGGATGTCATTGGCTTTAATGAACCGCCTGTAATGGCAGTTCGCAAGAAAAAGGATTCCTCTATTGTGGTAGGAATGAATTTGGTAAAACGCGGCGAAGCCGATGCTTTTGTATCCGCAGGAAGTACCGGCGCTATTTTGGTTGGCGGGCAGTTTATTGTCGGAAGGATTAAAGGGATTGAACGTGCGCCTCTTGCACCATTGATTCCAACAGCAAATGGCGCCTCTCTTTTGATTGACTGCGGAGCAAATGTGGACGCGAGAGCGTCACATCTGGTACAGTTTGCGCAGATGGGTTCTATTTATATGAAGCATATAGTTGGTATAGAAAATCCTAAAGTAGCCATAGTAAATATTGGCGCAGAAGAAGAAAAAGGGAATATGTTAGTAAAGGAAACATATCCTTTATTAAAAGAATGCACGGATATTAATTTTATAGGAAGTATCGAGGCCCGCGATATTCCCAATGGTAATGCCGACGTTATTGTCTGTGAAGCGTTTGTTGGGAATGTTATTCTGAAGCTGTACGAAGGTCTTGCATCTACTTTGTTAAAAGAGGTAAAGAAGGGGCTGATGGCTACGCTTCGGAGTAAAATTGGAGCCTTGCTGATCAAACCGGCGCTGAAGGCAACGATGAAAAACTTTATGGGAGCAGAGCAGGGCGGCGCTCCTTTGCTTGGGCTCAAAGGCCTGGTAGTGAAAGCGCATGGAAGTTCTACCAGTGATGATATAAAACAGGCGATTATCCAGTGTATTCAATTTAATGAAGAAGAGATTAATCAGAAAATCAGAGAAAATATCACTACGGAATAAAGGTGGAATAGTTATGGAGATGGAAAAACTTAGAAAAATTATTGCAGAAGTTTTGTCAATCGACCCGGAAGAGATTGATGAAGACATGTCTTTTGTAGATGATTTGGGGGCAGATTCTTTAGATATTTTTCAGATTATTATGGGGATTGAAGAGGAGTTTGATGTTGCAATCGATGAGACGGCGGCGAATGACATTGTGACCGTAAAACAGGCGTATATGGCGCTCAGAAGCAGTAAAGAGGATTAGGATGGTATCAGGATTGTATCAGAAATGGAGATTACTATGGATCAGGAAAAAATATTAGAGTTTGAAGAACGGATCGGCTATCGGTTTGAACATCCGGATTTGCTGATTACTGCTTTAACGCATAGTTCCTATTCCAATGAGAAAAGATTGAATCGTTATGAAAACAATGAGCGGTTGGAATTTCTGGGAGATGCCGTATTGGAGCTGGTTTCCAGTGAGTTTATTTTTCGCGGGAATCCAAAAAAGCCGGAAGGGGATTTGACAAGAACGAGGGCGAGATATGTCTGCGAGCCAACGCTGGCGCTTTGTGCCAGAGAAATCCAATTAGGCGAATACCTCCGACTGGGCAGAGGAGAAGAAATGACAGGCGGTAGAGACAGGGATTCCATTCTTTCTGATGCGATGGAGGCAACGATTGGAGCGGTCTATCTGGATGGTGGGTTTTCCCGCGCAAAGGAATATATTGAAAAGACGATATTAAAAGATATTGAAAAGAAGTCGCTTTTTTATGACAGTAAGACTTTTTTACAGGAAATCGCGCAGAAAAGACACGCAGAATTGCAGTATGAACTCTTAGGCGAAGAGGGACCGGATCACAATAAGGTATTTCAGGTAGGGGTTCTGATGGATGGAAAGAAACTGGCGGCGGCGTATGGAAAAACGAAAAAGAAGGCAGAGCAGGCAGCGGCTTATGAGGCGATTTTGCTATTAGAGTCAAAAGAATAGGTAATCAGACAGAAGAAAACAGCAACAGCATGGAGGAAAAGAATGTATTTAAAAAGTCTGGAAGTACATGGCTTCAAGTCATTTGCAAATAAATTACTGTTTGAGTTCCACAATGGCATTACCGCAATTGTAGGGCCAAACGGAAGCGGAAAAAGCAATGTGGCTGATGCGGTACGTTGGGTGTTAGGCGAGCAAAGCGCCAGACAGCTACGCGGAGCAAAGATGGAGGATGTTATCTTTGCCGGAACGCAGATGAGAAAACCTTTGGGGTATGCGTATGTTGCAATTACTATCAGTAATGAGGATCATAAGTTAGATCTTCCTTATGGGGAAGTAAAGATTGCCAGAAGAGTATATCGTTCGGGAGAAAGCGAATATCTTTTAAATGGCGCACCCTGCCGGCTGAAAGATATTCAGGAACTTTTATTTGATACGGGAATTGGAAAAGAAGGCTATTCGATTATTGGACAAGGGCAGATTGACAAGATTTTAAGCGGCAAGCCGGAGGAAAGAAGGGAACTTTTTGACGAAGCGGCCGGTATTGTCAAATTTAAGAAAAGAAAAGCAGCCGCACAGAAAAACCTGGAAGAAGAACGGCAGAATATGGTCAGGATTGAGGATATTCTGTCTGAATTGGAAAAACAGGTAGGTCCCTTGAAAGAGCAGTCAGACAAGGCAAAGGAATATCTGTCATACCGTGATGAATTGCGGAATTTGGATATCAATCTGTTTTTGTCAGAATATGACCGAATCCATGGAGAAATGGATGCCATTGAAAAAAAGTTGGAGATTGCTTCGCAGGATTTAGCAGAGGCAACGGCTGCATTTGACCGGACCAAAGAAGAATATATTGCTGCTGAATCACAGTTAGAGCAGAAAAACAAAGCTTTGGAGCAAAAAAAAGAGCTGTTATCAGCAGACAGGCTTTCCCTGAATCAATCCGAAGGAGAAATTAAAGTACTGCAGGAACAGATCCATACCGTTTTCCAGAACAAAGAGCATCATCAGGAGCAGACTGCTTCCCTGCAGGAAAAAATAAATGCGGGCAAGGCGGAACAGATGAGCTTTCAGGAGCAGAAGGACACTATCGATGAAACGATGTCGCAGTTAGAGAGACAACAGGAGGAGACCCAGAAGGAGTTGGAGGAAATCCTTGCAGAGATTTCCCTTATGGAGGAAACGATCAGTCAATACAATGAGGAACTTTTACTGCGCCTGAATGAAAATACAGATGTAAAATCCGATGAACAACGTATGAAAACACTGTTGGAGCAGAATAATTTAAAGAAGGCGGAAATCACAAAAAGGATTTTAGAGAATAAAAGCGAGGCTTCCGTTCTGGAAGAAACACTGGAGAAGCAGAAAAAGGTTTTGGAGGAGGTTACAGAAAATATCCAGGCAATCGAAGATGGCATTTCAGAACTGCGCCGCTCTATACAGGATATTGATAACAAAACAGAAACGCTTTCTAAAGAATATAGGGATACGCAGCAAAAATTTCATATGGAAAATTCGCGCCTGGAGTCTTTGCGGAATTTATCAGAGCGTTATGAGGGCTTTGGACAAAGTATCAGACGCGTGATGGAACAGAAAAAGAAGTATGACGGTATTATCGGTGTTGTTGCCGATATCCTGCGGGTCAAGAAAGAATATGAGCTTGCCGTGGAGACGGCATTGGGAGGAAATATCCAAAATATCGTAACGGATAACGAACAGACGGCAAAAGCAATGATTTCCTATTTGAAGAAAAATCGTTATGGACGTGCAACCTTTCTGCCGCTGACGAATATGAGGGCGCGGCCGGTCAATTTGTCCGACAGTATCTTAACAGAACCCGGCGTGGTTGGAATTGCATCTTCTCTGGTTACGGCAGAGGAGAGATTCTCCGGTCTGGTCGAGTATCTGTTGGGACGGTTTCTTGTCGTTGATACGATTGACAATGCAATAACACTTGCCAAAAAATATCATCATACGATCCGCATTGTTACAAAGGAAGGCGATTTATTAAATCCGGGAGGCTCTATGTCTGGAGGCGCCTTTCGCAACAACCATAATCTTTTGGGACGCCGTCGGGAGATGGAGGATCTGGAAGAGCGTACGAAGCAGCTTTTTGGACATTTACAGGATTTGTCACAGGAGATTGCTAAGAAGGAAAAAGAGAAGGAAAAAATTTCAGATAAGCTTAAGAAGAACAATAAAATAAAACAGGAACTGGTGTTACAGCAGAATACGGCAAAGCTGAATTATAACTATGCTGCGGAGGAGATGAACAAAAATCATGAAGAGTTAAATCTCATCCGTATGGAGAGTGAGCAGCTCGAACAATATAGGACAAGTTTACATCAGGATATTGAAAAAATCCATGCAAAGATGCAGGCAAACGAAGATCTGAGCAGACAGAGAAAAGAGCAGATGGAAGAGCTGAATCTGCAGGTAGAAGAGAAGAAAAAAAAGCAGGAGATGATCGGGGAGAAAAATTCGGATTTGCTGCTTGAGATTACTGCTCAGAAACAGAGCAGTCAGCATGTGGTGGAAAACCTGAAGCGTATGGAGCGGAGCCTGGCAGGGTTAAGGGAGGAACTTGCAGAGGTTCGAAAAAGCGGCGAGACGGCAGATCTTGAGATAGCACAGAAAGAAGAAGAAATACAGAAAACGAAGAAAAATATAGAAGATCGGAAACGCCATATGCAGGAGCTTGAAAAAGATATTGAGGAATCAACGGAACAAAAAGAAGAGCTGATGCAGCGTCACAAGGGATTCTTTGAACAGAGGGAAGAACTGGCTGCTAAGAGGAATGCGTTGGATAAGGAGAGTTTCCGGTTAACGAGTCAAAAAGAAAAACTGGAAGAAAGAATCGATTCCTATACCAATTATATGTGGGAACAGTACGAATTGACATATCATGCGGCAGAAGAAAGCCGTGTTGCTGTTCCGTATAGTTTGACTAAGATGAAGAGTGAGATTGCTTCTTTGAAAAGCCGTATGAAAGAACTGGGGGATGTAAACATCAACGCAGTGGAGCAATATAAAGAGGTAAAAGAACGTTATGAATTGCTTCATACGCAGCATGATGATCTGACCGAGGCGGCAAATACCCTTCTGGGGATTATCGAAGAGTTAGACACGGAAATGCGTAAACAGTTTGAATTGCAGTTTGCAGAAATACGCAGCCGTTTTGATACGGTATTTAAAGAGCTGTTTGGCGGAGGAAGAGGCACGCTGGAATTGACAGAGGAGGAGGATATCCTGCAGGCGGGCATCCGTGTTATTGCCCAACCGCCGGGAAAGAAGCTGCAGAATATGATGCAGTTATCCGGCGGGGAAAAAGCATTGACGGCGATTTCTCTGTTGTTTGCCATTCAAAGTCTAAAACCTTCTCCATTCTGTCTGTTGGATGAGATTGAGGCAGCATTGGATGACTCCAATGTGGGAAGATTTGCAAAATACCTACATAAACTGACACAAGATACACAGTTTATTGTGATCACACACAGACGCGGTACGATGAATGCTGCAGATATCCTGTATGGTATTACGATGCAGGAAAAGGGTGTTTCGACGCTGGTTTCTGTTAATCTTTTGGATGAGGAAGAGATTGCAAATTAACAGAAAGCGTATTACAATGAAATGTCAATAAGAGCGGGGGAATGTGCATGAGCGAAAAAAAAGGTTTTTTGGGAAAATTAATAGGGGGACTGACGAAAACACGCGATAATTTAAAGTCTGGAATTGAATCTGTTTTTAGTGGATTTTCAGAGATTGATGATGATTTTTATGAAGAATTGGAAGAAGTCCTGATTATGGCAGATATTGGTGTCAGCACGACGGAAAAAATCATTGAGAATCTGCGGGAAAAAGTGAAAGAACAAAAAATCAAAGAGATTGCAGTCTGTCGTCAGCTTTTAATGGATTCCATAAAAGAACAGATGCGGGTAAATGAGACAGAATATAAATTTGAGCATTGCCGGTCTGTTATATTGCTCATTGGCGTAAACGGCGTAGGAAAGACAACTTCTGTTGGTAAGCTTGCCGGGCAGTTAAAGGCTCAGGGGAAAAAAGTCATTCTGGCGGCAGCAGATACTTTCCGGGCGGCAGCGATTGAGCAGTTGACGGAATGGTCAAACCGTGCAGGCGTGGAGTTGATTACAGGGCAGGAAGGAGGCGATCCGGCTGCTGTCGTTTATGATGCAGTCAATGCCGCGAAGGCAAGGAAAGCCGATGTATTGATTTGTGATACGGCAGGCCGCCTGCATAATAAAAAGAATTTAATGGAAGAATTGCGTAAGATCAATCGGATTATTGACAGGGAGTTTCCAGAGGCATATCGTGAAACGCTGGTGGTTTTGGATGGAACAACAGGACAGAACGCTCTGGCGCAGGCAAAGCAGTTTAATGAAGTCGCGGATATTACCGGTATTATCCTGACAAAACTGGATGGTACGGCAAAGGGAGGAATTGCCATAGCTATTCAGTCAGAAATGAATATTCCGGTTAAATATATTGGAATTGGCGAGCATATTGATGATTTGCAGAAGTTTGATGCAGACGCCTTTGCAGACGCACTTTTTGATTGGAAATAGATTGACCGGGAGCAGGAATGGAGGAGTTGCCATGATGACATTGGAACAATTTGAGGAAGCTTATGATAAGGTAAAGGAAGTAGTGCTTCCGACTAATTTAATATATAGTGAGTATTTTTCAGAGCAGACGGGAAACAAGGTATATTTTAAGCCGGAAAATATGCAGTATACGGGAGCATATAAAGTTCGCGGCGCTTATTATAAAATCAGTACGTTGAGCGAGGAGGAACGGAAGAAAGGCCTGATTACGGCATCTGCCGGGAACCATGCCCAGGGCGTTGCCTATGCCGCTAAGATTTATGGCGTTCCGGCAACGATTGTTATGCCGACAACAACGCCTCTTATCAAGGTCAACCGTACCAAAAGTTATGGCGCCGAAGTTGTATTATACGGCAATGTGTATGATGAAGCATGTAAATATGCTCTGGATTTAGCAAAAGAGAAGGGGCTTACGTTTGTCCATCCTTTTGATGATGAAACTGTGGCAACCGGACAGGGAACGATTGCAATGGAGATAGTAAAGGAATTGCCGACGGTTGATATTATACTGGTTCCGATTGGCGGCGGCGGTCTTGCCGCGGGCGTGTCAACTCTGGCTAAACTTTTAAATCCGAATATCAGAATCATAGGAGTAGAGCCGGCGGGAGCAAGCTGTATGAAAGCATCCCTGGAGGCCGGTAAAGTTGTTACCCTGCCGGATATTGATACCATTGCAGATGGTACCGCAGTGAAAACGCCGGGGGATGTCGTATTTCCGTATATCCGGAAAAATGTAGATGATATCATTACAGTGGAGGATCAGGAGCTGATTGTGAATTTTCTGGATATTATGGAAAATCATAAAATGCTGGTAGAAAATTCGGGACTGCTGACTGTTGCTGCTTTGAAGCATCTGGATTGCAGGGATAAAAAGATTGTATCAATTTTAAGCGGAGGCAACATGGATATTATTACGCTGTCGTCCGTTGTTCAGCATGGTTTGATTCAGAGAGGCAGGGTATTTACTGTAGCGATCCAACTGCCGGACAGACCGGGCGAATTAGAGAAGGTTGCCGGTATTCTTGCAAAGATGAATGGTAATGTTATCCGTTTGGAACACAATCAGTTTGTAAGCATTAACCGTAACGCTGCTGTAGAGCTCCGTATTACGTTGGAAGCATTTGGAAAGGAGCATAAGGAGGAAATTATCCGTGAGCTCCGTAACAAGGGATATAAAGCCACGGTAGAGAGTACGACCGGATTGTATTAGTAGAAGGAGGAGAAGCAGACAATGAGCCAGACGAATTTTGAGAGCGGGGAAAATGGGAAAGGGCAGGAACTCTTACATACACCCGGCGGCGTCAGGGATATTTATGGGATTGAGTGCGCCAGAAAACTGGAGGTAGAATCGAAAGTCCATGCGGTTATGAAATCCTATGGATTTCGTGATATTGAAACGCCGACTTTTGAATATTTTGATATCTTTAACAAGGAACGGGGAACGGTTCAGTCCAAGGAAATGTTTAAATTTTTTGACCGTGGGAATAACACGCTTGTACTGAGGCCGGATGTAACTCCTTCTATTGCGCGCTGTGTTGCAAAATATTGCCGTGATGAAGAGATGCAGATCCGTCTCTGCTATACCGGCAATACCTTTGTCAATACCGGCAGATATCGGGGCAAATTGCAGGAGGTTACGCAGGTTGGCGCAGAACTGTATAATGACGATACGTCAGATGCCGACGCGGAAATGATCGCCCTGATGGTGGAATGTCTGCGGAAAGGAGGCCTGGAGGAATTTCAGCTAGAGGTAGGCCATGCAGACTTTTTCCGCGGACTTGTGGAGGAAGCAGGGTTTCGGAAAGAGGAAGAAGAGGAACTTCGAAAGTTGATTGTAAGCAAAAATTTCTTTGGCGTTGAGGAGCTGTTAGATCATTTCACGGTATCAGAGCCTTTGAAGGAAATCTTTATCCGGCTGCCGGAGCTTTTAGGCGATTTTTCAGAAAGTGCGCTTTATATTAAGAAAAGGACGAAAAGCAGCAGGGTCCTGCAGGCGTTGGAACGGCTGCAAAAGGTGGAAGAGATCTTAGCATTATACGGAGTCTCTGATTATATTACGGTTGACTTTAGCATGTTAAGTCAGTACAGTTATTATACAGGTATTATTTTTCGGGCATATACCTACGGCAATGGAGAGGCGCTGGCAACAGGCGGACGTTATGACGGGCTTGTGGAGCAATTTGGCAAGAAGGCTGCAGCAATCGGCTTAGCCATAGTGATTGACCAGTTGTTGATTGCGAGAAGCAGGCAGAAGTTATTTCCGGACGAAACGCTTGGCGGTACAGTCTTTTTATATCCGCAGTCTCTCCGCAGACAGGCTTTGCGCTTAACGGAAGAATACCGGAAACAGGGAAAGCAGATTCAGATGCTCCGGAAATCTTCCCGGAAAGATTTTGGGGTATATCAGGCATATGCTGAGAGAATGGGGATTGATACCATTCTTTATCTGGTAAGCGAATCGGAGCTGATACAGTATGATGTGGTAACGGGAAACGAGGAACACAGGAAACCGTAATGCGCACGAAAACACTGTATTGAAAATAGTAGAATGGAGACTTAACGATGAAGTATATTACATTTGCATTAGCAAAAGGGCGGCTGGCCAAGCAGACTTTAGGCCTTTTAGAGCAGATTGGGATTACCTGCGAGGAAATGAAGGATGAGAAGACCCGAAAACTGATTTTTGTCAATGAAGAGCTCGGCTATCGTTTTTTCCTGTCAAAGGCTACGGATGTGCCTACCTATGTGGAGATGGGGGCGGCAGATATCGGAGTCGTTGGAAAGGATACAATTTTAGAGGAAGGCCGGAAACTTTATGAAGTATTGGATTTAAACTGCGGAAAATGCCGGATGTGCGTAGCGGGACCGGCAAGCGCCAGAGAGCAGTTAAATAACGGCGCATTAATTCGTGTGGCAAGTAAATATCCAAGCATTGCCAAAGATTATTTTTATAACAAAAAACACCAGACGGTTGAAATTATAAAATTAAACGGTTCGGTAGAGCTGGCGCCGATTGTCGGGCTGTCAGAAGTTATTGTCGATATTGTGGAGACCGGCTCAACATTGAAAGAAAACGGTCTGGAGGTTTTGGAAGAAATCTGCCCTCTGTCAGCGCGCGTCGTTGTCAATGAAGTCAGCATGAAGATGCAGCACGAGAGAATTACGAAGCTGTTGAAAGAACTAAAGAAAGTTATTCCAGAGTAGGGCAAGAAAAGAGGGAGCTGTATGAGAATCATAGAATTAACAGAAAAGGAAAAAGCAAATATACTGGAACGTCTTTTGAAGAGAAGTCCGAACCAGTATGGAAAATTTGAGGATACCGTAAATGAAATTTTGGAGAATGTGAAGCGGAAAAAGGATGAGGCCTTATTTGCGTATACGAAACAGTTTGACGGGGTTGAGATCACGGCAGATTCCATTCGTGTAACCGAAGAAGAAATCGCTGCGGCTTATAAAAAAGTGGATACGCATCTGGTTGAAATTATTCGGAAAGCTTTGAAAAATATAAGGGAGTATCATGAAAAACAGGTACGCTATAGCTGGTTTGACAGCAAACCGGACGGCACGATGCTGGGACAAAAGGTTACGGCATTGGAGCGTGTCGGCGTTTATGTTCCGGGAGGCAAGGCGGTTTATCCGTCGTCTGTGCTGATGAATATCGTTCCTGCAAAGGTGGCGGGAGTAGAACATATTATCATGACGACGCCTCCGGGAAAGGATGGGCTGGTTTATCCGGTTACCCTGGTTGCCGCAAGAGAAGCAGGCGTAGATGAAGTATATAAGGTAGGAGGCGCACAGGCAATCGGAGCGTTGGCGTTTGGAACGGAAAGCATTCAAAAGGTGGATAAGATTGTAGGACCGGGCAACATTTTTGTAGCGTTGGCGAAGAAAGCGGTGTATGGTCATGTCAGCATTGACTCAATCGCAGGACCAAGTGAGATTTTGGTCTTGGCTGATGAAACGGCAAATCCGCATTATGTCGCTGCAGATTTGCTGTCACAGGCGGAGCATGATGAGCTGGCTTCTGCAATTCTTGTCACAACAAGCAGAGAGCTTGCGGAGGCGGTTTCTAAAGAAGCAGATCATTTTATAAAAAAGTTATCCAGGAGTGAGATTATTCAGAAATCGTTGGATTCTTATGGCTATATTTTAGTTGCGGATTCCATGGAAGAGGCGATTGAAACTGCAAATGAAATTGCTTCCGAGCATTTGGAGATTATGACAAAGAATCCATTTGATACCATGACGAGGATCCGCAACGCTGGCGCTATCTTTTTAGGCGAATACAGCAGCGAACCGCTCGGGGATTATTTTGCGGGTCCAAACCATGTACTGCCGACAAACGGCACAGCGAAATTCTTTTCGCCGCTATCGGTGGATGACTTTATAAAAAAGTCAAGTATTATTTCTTATTCGAGGGAAGCTTTGGAAGCAATCCACAAGGATATTGAGGATTTTGCCAGCGCTGAAAAACTGACGGCGCATGCGAATTCGATTGCCGTCCGTTTTGAAAAATAGATTTGCGAAGTTGTACAGAATGGAGTATAATAATAGTAGTCGTATGCAGATTTTGCAGAAACCAGGAGATGTTGGAAGGATAGGAAAGAATCATGGGATACAACCAGTCAACTACGGAAAGAATAGCAGAGGTTCAGCGGAAGACCGGAGAGACCGATATTGTGATGACCTTAAATCTGGATGGAACCGGAAGGGCGGAGGTTCATACCGGAATTGGTTTTCTGGATCATATGTTGAACAGTTTTGCAAAACATGGATTGTTTGATTTGACAGTAGAAGTCAGAGGCGATTTGGAAGTGGATTCTCATCATACGATAGAAGATACCGGCATTGTATTGGGACAGGCAATCAGGGAGGCGGTTGGCAGGAAAAAAGGGATTCGGCGTTTTGGAAATTTTTTCCTTCCGATGGATGAGACATTGGTGCTTTGTGCGTTGGATTTGTCAGGAAGACCATATTTGCAGGATGATTTAGAATTGTCTGTGCCAAGAGTGGGTGAATTTGATACCGAGATGCTGCATGAGTTCTTTTATGCAGTAAGTTACAGCGCGGAGATGAATCTGCATTTTAAGCTTTTTAACGGCAGGAACAATCATCATATTATCGAAGCGGCTTTTAAGGCGTTTGCAAAGGCTTTGGATGAAGCGGTTTCCTATGACGAACGTATTACGGATGTTCTCTCTACAAAGGGGAGTTTATAAACAGGACAGGAAGAGGAATGCTCTTTTCAGGATGGAGGAAAAGGATGAGTCAAAAGAAGTTGATTCCGTTTATCAATGCAGAAAATGAAGTGGCGGGAAGCGTAGTCAGGTTGGCAGACCGCTATTCCTGTGAAGGCGCGGATGGTATATATCTGTTTAACTTTTCCGGGGATGAGAAATCACAGGAAGAATTTCTTACGACGGTGCGCCAGATTGAGGCACAGATAGATGTGCCATTTTATGTGGGAATCTATGTCAACCGTTTTGAAGACGCAAAAAAAGCGCTGTATACAGGCGCGTCTAAGGTTGTTATCCGAAAAGCGCTGCTGCCGGATGAAAAGGAACTGAACGAAATCCTTTCCCGTTTTGACAGGGAGAAATTGGCGATTGAAATTGATATGAAGGCGGATTTCCAGACAGCAGAGCAATTGGATCGATTTTACGAGATGGGTTTTGGCACGGCCGTATTAAAGCATATTGATACGACAAAGAGTTTTTCGGAAACCATATCCAATACAAAGATCGAAGTGGACATTCGCGACGGGCTGATTCGTAATGATTTGTCTGAACTGTTGTCCTATCAGACGGTCCAGGCGGTTATGACAAATTATTTTGAAGAGAAGGATATTTATAGAGCCAAAAGAAGCTTAAAAAAGCAGGGAATAGAGATTGAAATTTTGGAAAGCAAAATTCCTTTTTCGGAATTTACTCTGCAGGATAGGGATTTAATACCGGTCATTGTACAGGATTATCGTACGGATGAGGTTTTGATGCTTGCCTATATGAACGAAGCGTCTTTTGAAAAAACGCTTTCTACCGGTAAAATGACTTACTACAGCAGAAGCCGCAGGGAACTTTGGACGAAAGGAGAAACTTCCGGTCACTATCAATATGTCAAGTCTTTGATGTTGGATTGTGATAATGATACGATTTTAGCAAAGGTGCGTCAGGTGGGAGCGGCCTGTCATACAGGAAATAAGAGCTGCTTTTTTCAGGAGATTGCAAAAACGGATTATATTGCAACAAATCCCCTTACCGTGTTAAAGGAGGATTATGAAACAATCCTTCAGCGGAAAGAGCATCCAAAAGAGGGCTCCTATACAAATTACCTGTTTGACAAGGGAATCGACAAAATTTTGAAAAAATGCGGAGAAGAAGCGACAGAAATTGTTATTGCCGCTAAAAATCCGGAAGCGGAGGAATTAAAATACGAGATAGCGGATTTTCTGTACCATATGATGGTATTAATGGCAGAATGCGGCTTGGATTGGGATGACATTACTAAGGAATTGGTCAATAGAAGATAGTATCGGAGCAGACGTTGGAATGGAGGGAAAAGAATGATAGCTGCACTTTTAGCAAAAGGAATTGTCGATTTTACGTTTGGCGGTGCTTTTTTGTGGTATCTGGTAAAGTACATTGTCAGTGTGATAATTGCTCTGGGAGCAATCCTGCTTGGTATTAGAATGCGCAAGAGAAAAAATGAAAAGACTGCGGTAAATCATGAGACGGAGGAAGCGTAGCAAAAGCGCGCCTGGAAAGTAATGGAAATTGAGAAAAAATTCTTAGTAAGGAAGCTTCCGGATTATCTGGAGGATTTTGAAAAGAAAGAAATTGAGCAGGGATATCTTTGCACCAGTCCGGTTGTACGGATTCGAAAAAGCGATTCCAGTTACATTTTAACATACAAATCCACTATGGGTTTGCAGCCAACAGGTGAGAAGGTACGCAGGAACCATGAGACGGAACTTCCTTTAACAGAAGAGGGATATTTCCATCTGCGCGCCAAGACAGACGGTTATATGATTACAAAGACACGGTATCTGGTGCCGTTGCCGGATGGACATACCGGCGAGTTAGATTTGTTCCATAACCAATTGGAGGGGCTTTATTTTATTGAGGTGGAATTTACTGATGAGGAGGATGCGTCCCATTTTGTACCGCCAGACTGGTTTGGCGAAAATGTAAGTAATGATGAAAGATATACAAACAGTTTTTTATCGCAATGTGGTAATCTGGATGTATTGAAAGTAAAATAAAAGGAGGTCCGTTTCAGGATATCCAAAAAGAAGGATGGAGGCTTATTTATGTATCAGATTTTAAAAAAAGAATATCTTGCGAACAACATCTGGCTGATGGATGTTGAGGCGCCAAGAGTAGCAAAGTCCTGTCAGCCGGGACAGTTTGTCATTGTGAAAATGGATGAAACAGGAGAACGTATTCCGTTGACAGTCTGTGATTATGATAGAGAAAAAGGAACAGTAACGATTGTCTTTCAGAAAGTAGGGGCATCGACAGAAGAAATGGCGGAATATGAGGTTGGAGAATCATTCATGGATTTTGTCGGTCCGCTTGGCTGCGCATCTGAGTTAATTAAAATGCCAATCGAAGAATTGAAAAAAGAGAGCATACTCTTTGTCTGCGGAGGAGTCGGTACTGCTCCTGTCTATCCACAGGTAAAATGGATGCATGAGCATGGGATTGATGTCGATGTTATTATCGGCGCCCGTACAAAGGATATTATGATTTTGGAGGATGCCATGCGTAAAGTTGCCGGTAATCTGTATATTGCTACAGATGATGGTTCTTATGGCTTCCAGGGCAATGGCTGCGATTTGATTCAGGATCTGGTAAAGAATCAGGGAAAGAAATATACCAGAGTGGTTGCTATCGGTCCGATGATTATGATGAAGTTTGTCAGCCTTTTAACGAAGGAATTGGGGATTCCAACGATTGTCAGTATGAATCCAATTATGGTAGATGGTACAGGAATGTGCGGAGCCTGCCGCCTTCAGGTAGGAGACGAAATCAAGTTTGCCTGTGTAGATGGACCGGAGTTTGACGGTCATCTGGTGGATTTTGACCAGGCGATGAAGCGTCAGCGGATGTATCAGACGGAAGAAGGCAAGGCAATGCTTCGCCGTACGGAAGGCGCTTCCCATCATGGCGGCTGTGGAAATTGTAACGGATAACGGGAATACATAAACAGACAGCCAAACGGGAATTTGTATAGAAAATCAATAGAGAAAATAAGAGCTGCAAAATGGAGGTAATCATGGAAGTAGATGTATTAAAGAGAGTGCCTGTGCGGGAACAGGACCCAAAGGTTCGTGCGACCAATTTTGAAGAGGTTTGCCTGGGGTACAATAAAGAAGAGGCAATGGCTGAGGCCACACGTTGCCTGCAATGCAAGAATCCGCAATGCGTGAAAGGATGTCCGGTTAATATTGATATTCCGAAATTTATCAAAGAACTCGCAGAGGGCAGGGTAGAGGATGCATATCGTGTCATAGGAACATATTCTGCACTTCCGGCGGTCTGTGGACGCGTATGCCCGCAGGAAAGCCAATGCGAGGCCAAATGCATTCGTGGGATCAAAGGAGACGCAGTATCCATTGGTAAGTTGGAGCGTTTTGTTGCAGATACGGCACGGGAAGAAGGCGTAAAGCCTGAAAAAGCGGAGAAGAAAAACGGAAAGAAGGTTGCTGTCATTGGCTCTGGACCGGCAGGTCTTACCTGCGCCGGAGATTTGGCAAAGCTTGGTTATGAAGTTACCATTTTCGAGGCGCTTCATAAGGCGGGCGGGGTATTGTCCTATGGAATTCCGGAATTCCGTCTTCCAAAAGAGAAAGTAGTAGACTGTGAAGTGGAAAATGTCAAATCACTGGGAGTAAAGATTGAGACAAATGTTGTAATCGGTAAATCGATTACGATTGACGAGTTGCTGACAGATGAAGGATTTGATGCCGTATTTATTGGCTCAGGAGCAGGACTTCCGAGATTTATGGGGATTCCGGGCGAGAATGCCAATGGTGTATTTTCTGCAAATGAATATCTGACACGAAGCAATTTGATGAAGGCATTTGACGATTCCTATGCGACACCGATTGCGGCTGGCAGCAAAGTTGCCGTTGTTGGCGGCGGCAATGTTGCAATGGATGCTGCAAGAACGGCGCTTCGTCTTGGTGCGGATGTGCATATTGTTTATCGGCGCAGTGAAGAGGAATTACCGGCCAGAGTGGAAGAGGTACATCATGCCAAAGAAGAGGGAATTATTTTCGACCTCTTAACCAATCCGACGGAGATTTTGGTGGATGATAATGGAAATGTCAAAGGTATGACATGTATCCGTATGGAGCTTGGAGAGCCGGATGAGTCAGGAAGAAGGAGACCGGTTGAGATACCGGGTTCGGAATTTACTTTAGATGTCGATACAGTCATTATGTCGCTTGGCACCAGTCCGAATCCATTGATTTCTTCTACAACGGAAGGTCTGGCTCTGAACAAAAGAAAATGCATTGTAGCCGAGGAAGAGAATGGTCAGACGTCCAAAGCTAAGGTATATGCCGGAGGCGATGCAGTTACCGGCGCAGCTACTGTTATTCTTGCGATGGGGGCCGGTAAGGCTGCCGCAAAGGGGATCGATGAGTTTTTAAGTCAGAAATAAAAGCCATTCTCCTTTGATAGACAGCTTTGTCCCTATTGGAAGATTTCAACAAAAAAATTATAGGAAAAAGAAAGATTGCACAAGAAGCGCTGTATTTTTTACAATGCGCTTCTTGTGCTTTTTGTATAAACCGTGAATATTCTGCTTTTTCTTTGTCGGGTTTTGCCGTTGCGGGAAAGATAGGAATCTGCTATTCTAATTACAGGGGATTTTCCCATGAAATGAAATCGGTAAATTTTCTAAAGTAATTTTCTATGAATTCTTAGGATACTGCTGTTATAGCGGTTATTTTCCACGAAAGGCTTTCTGTCAATGACAGGCGGATATGCCATTTCAAAAATTCACCTGAGTCCAAAGTAAAATACTCTCCCTTTACGGAGGAATCACAATTTCAATTCCGGAGATAAGTAACAATAAGGCAAAAACAAAGAGGTTCAGTTATTCATACTTAACGCCGGAATCAGGAGAATTCCCTAATATTACACAAATTTATTGAAACATCGTATATAGGGTGGGAAATGAGGTTTTATGAAAGAAGATCTTACATATTCGGTTTTTTGCCGAAGATTACAGGAAATCATTTCAGAAAAATTAAAAGGGGGAATCATAGTAAAACAGAGGAGGATTCAAAGAAACAATGGAGTGGAAGCAGATGTTTTGCTGTTTTCTTCCAAATCAGGAAATCTTTCTCCCAGTTTTTATCTTTCTGCCTATTATGAAAAATATAAGGCGGGATATTCTCTGGAGGAGTTGGCGCAGCAGATTGTTTTTTCCTATCAGACAGAAAAACTGGTTCAATCCGATGCGTCCCTTTGTCTTACTTTTGAATCCTGCAGAGACCGCATTTTTTTTCGGCTGATTTCACATGAAAGAAATGAAAACATATTGTCTGATATACCATATCTTCCGTTTTTGGATTTAAGCATTGTTTTTTATCTGCTGATACAGAAGGAGAAAGAAAGCATCCGTTCTGTCAGGATTTCCCGTTATCTCATGGAGCAATGGGGATTAAATGAAACAGACTTGCTTAAAATAGCGCGTGGGAATACGGAAAGGTTATTTCCACGGCGAATATGCAGTTTAAGCGCTATGGTGTCAGAAATGCTTGGGAATGGAGCGGGGGAGAGCAGAAAAATAGAAGGGCTGCTGCCGGAGCAATATGAAAACGGGGACCAGAAAGAACCGTATGTCATTACCAATCATATGGGAATCAATGGAGCGGCCGTTCTTTTATATGAGCATGTTTTAGAGGATCTTGGAGTTTTATTGGAAGGGGATTATTATCTGCTGCCGAGCAGCATACATGAAGTGCTCGCAGTACCGGCCGATATCGGGAACAGGCAGGAATTGCGCAATATGGTACATGAGGTAAATATAACCTGTGTCGATAGGGAAGAAATTTTATCCGATCAGATATATTATTATTCCGTTAGGGAAAATATCATTCGGAAATACTAAAAAGGTTATGCAGGAGAAAAAATCGTACAAAATTCACTGAGAAGAAATCTTTACAAGCGGAAGAAAATATGCTATAATCTTTTCGTTTGTTTAATCAATGTGCACCTGTAGCTCAGTGGATAGAGCAACGGTTTCCGGAACCGTGTTTTGCGGGGGTTCGAGTCCCTTCAGGTGCGCTTTCCCGTTATTTGCTGTGCAATGGAAAGGATGTGCGCATTCTATGCGATTTAAATACAAAAAGATTATTTTGTTTATTACTTTGGCAATTATGCTGATTGGTATGGGAACATTTTCGCTGATTGCTCCTAATGTAAATTTTTCCATCGGAAGCAATGTTACGTCCCAGACTTCTACCGGAAGTGCATTATCTGTCATGTCTGATAACGATATTGAAGAAGAGATAGATTCCCTTGTGAAACGATATTATCATGCTAAGTTGGAAGTTGATATGGACGAACTGAAAAAATGTGTCAGCGATGCGTCCCATGTAGAAGAAAAGCGTCTGATTTCGGATGCAGAGTATATTGAAGATTATAAGAATATTGAATGTATGATTTTGAACAAAGGCCTGCGGGAGGGACTGTACCGCGTCTATGTATACTGCGAGGCAAAAATTTATGATATTGATACGTTAGTTCCGTCGTTAGCTGCTCTGGTTGTCGCCATGAATGACGAAGGAGAATTTGTTATCTCCTTTAGTCCCGTTGAAAATGAGGATTTAAAGGCGATCCATGAGCTGGACGACAGCGCTGCGGTAAAGAAACTGATTAGTACCGTACAAAAGAAACTGCAGGATATTGTCAGCAAGAATGCTGATGTCCGTGATTTTTATCAGATGTTAGAAAGTTCGGATAGTGAGAGCGCAGTCGAGAATAATGAGAATATCAATCAGGAAGCATCACAGGCCGGTCAGACGCCTGCGACGCAGTAAGCGGGAATATTATTGAACGGAATGAAGGAGCAAGGAAAAACGTTTGGCATAGTCCGGGATGAACTGGAAGATAACATGTTTTTAAGGAAACTTGGACATGTAGGTATCTTTAGGGATTCTCGGATTTTTTACCATATGAGGGAATGAGGCTTGCAGGCGTTACCGGTGAAAGCCGGAAATGAAAACAGCGGATAGAATGGAGAAAGCATGGATGGAATTAGGATCAATAAGTTTTTAAGCGAAGCAGGGGTGTGTTCCAGACGGGAGGGGGATCGCATTATAGAAGCAGGACGTGTTACGATTGACGGAAGGCCGGCAACAGCGGGAGAAAGAGTGCTGCCCGGGCAGAGTATAGAAGTGGACGGAAAAAAAGTATCAAAAGAAGAGGAAGAAATCTTCCTTGCGTTTTATAAGCCGAAAGGGATTGTTTGTACGACGGCGCAGGAGGAGAATGGCGAAAAAATTCAAAATGTTATTGATTATATTGCCTATCCAAAACGGATTTATCCTGTCGGACGTCTGGATCAGGCTTCCGAGGGGCTGCTCTTGCTTACCAATCAGGGGGAAGCTATGGAAAAAATTCTGCGGAGCCGTTATGGACATGAAAAGGAATATTATGTCTGCGTTGACCATAAAATAACGGAAGATCTCTTACAGAAAATGGCGAAGGGTGTGCCGATACTGAACACGGTTACGAAACCGTGTAAGGTATGGAAAGAGGATGAAACAAGCTTTCATATCATTATTACGCAGGGGCTGAACCGTCAGATCCGACGGATGTGTGAATATTTTGGGTACCGCGTTACCCATCTGCGGCGGGACAGAGTGATGAATATTACGCTTAAAGGCTTAAAAAAAGGACGTTACCGCCATTTGACAGAACAGGAAATCATAGAATTAAAAAAGGAATTAGAGCTTTGATGGCAGGCAGATCTGATATTTGCATTGCCTTGTAAACGTTCCGGAATGGAGATTAGAATGTCAGATAAGAGACAAAGAATGCGTGAGCTGACGGAACAACTGAATCAGGCTGCGCAGGTGTATTATCAGGGTCAGGATGAGATTATGAGCAATTTCACATATGACCGGTTATATGATGAACTGATTGCTTTAGAGAAAGAGACAGGAGTGGTATTATCCGGCAGCCCGACGCAGAAGGTAGGATATGAGGTAGTAAGCGAGCTTCCAAAGGAGAGACATCCTTCTCCCATGCTTTCTCTGGATAAAACAAAGGATGTGGATGCACTGGCCGCCTGGCTTGGCAGTAAGGAAGGGCTGTTGTCCTGGAAAATGGATGGTCTGACTGTGGTCTTGACATACGAGGCGGGGACGCTGCGTAAGGCGGTTACGCGTGGAAACGGTCAGGTAGGAGAGGTTATTACCAATAATGCAAGGGTATTTGACAATATACCATTGACGATTCCGTATAAAGGACGTTTGGTTCTGCGTGGAGAAGCAGTGATTCCATATTCTGCATTTGAGCGGATCAACCAATCGCTTCCGGAAGAGGAACAGTATAAAAATCCAAGAAATCTGTGCAGTGGATCAGTGCGCCAGTTAAATAATGAGATTACGGCGAAGCGGAATGTCCATTTTTTTGCGTTTGCTCTGGTGTCGGCAGAAGGCGTTGATTTTAAAAACTCGCAGGAGCAGAAATATATTTTTTTAAAGGAACAGGGGTTTTCTGTGGTAGAGTATCAAAGAGTACAGGCAGATACGGTAAAAGAAGCTGTCGAGGGATTTGCTGCAAAAATTGAAACGCATGATTTCCCTTCGGATGGTCTGGTTCTGTTGTTTGATGATATTGCATATGGCGAATCGCTTGGAAATACAGCAAAATACCCGAGAAATGCCATTGCTTTTAAATGGGCAGATGAAGTGGCGGAAACGACGCTCCGGGAAGTGGAATGGAGCGCGTCCCGAACCGGTCTGATCAATCCGGTTGCAATTTTTGATCCGGTGGAGTTAGAAGGGACAACCGTTACCCGTGCCAGCGTACACAATGTCAGCATTGTCAAACAGTTTGCTTTGGGGATTGGCGATACGATACAGGTATATAAAGCAAATATGATTATTCCTCAGATTGCAGAAAACCTGACTCGTTCCGGCACCTTAGAGATTGCTAAAGTTTGCCCGGTCTGTCAGAAGCCAACCAGTATACACAGGGAACACGGAGTAGAAGTCCTGTTTTGCGAGAATAAAAAATGCTTAGCGAAGAGAGTAAAATCCGTTTCCCATTTTGTGAGCCGTGACGCTATGAATATTGACGGGATGTCAGAGGCTACGATTGAGAAGTTGATGGCAAGAGGATTGCTCCATACAATGGGGGATTTGTTCCGGCTGGCAGAACACAGGGAGGAAATTATCGCAATGGAGGGATTTGGGGAAAAATCCTTTGAAAAACTGAAACGTGCGATAGAAGAAGCCAGAGATACAACATCCGCCCGATTTTTGTATAGTCTTGGCGTCCCCAATATTGGGCCTGCCAATGCAAAATTGATCTGCAAAGCCTTTCAACAGGATTTTAACCGGGTCCGTCATGCAAAACAGGAGGAACTGACAGCAATAGAAGGCGTAGGTCCTGTGATCGCAAAAGAATTTGCAGCTTTTTTTGCGGAAGAAGAAAATAATATCATGATTGATGATTTGCTTACGATCGTGCGCTTTTCTGAAGAGGAGCAGCAGGATGGAACGGAAAGCATGGAAGGAATCCGGTTTGTCATTACCGGCAGTGTCAATCATTTTGCCAACCGCAGCGAATTAAAAGAGAAGATTGAAAGTCATGGCGGTAAGGTAACTGGCAGTGTGACTGCGAAAACCACATATTTGATCAACAATGACAGCGGGAGTCATTCTTCTAAGAATCAGAAAGCGAAGGAATTAGGAATACCAATTATTACGGAAGAAGAGTTTATGGAAAAATTTCAGATAAGATAGAAGGGAGTCGTTTTATGCCAATTAAAGTAAAGAGTAGTCTTCCGGCTAAAAAAATTATGGAAAAAGAAAATATTTTTATGATGGATGAGACAAGAGCGGCGACACAGGACATCCGTCCGCTGTATATTGCCATTTTAAATCTCATGCCGTTAAAGGAAGATACCGAGGTACAACTGCTTCGAAGCCTTTCTAATACGCCGCTCCAGATAGAGATTACGTTTCTGACAACGGCATCCTATATCGGGAAAAATACACCTGCCAGCCATTTGAATGAATTCTATAAAACCTTTGATGAAATCAGACAGCGGAAATTTGATGGTCTGATCATAACGGGCGCGCCGGTTGAGCAGATGGAATTTGAAGAAGTACAGTACTGGGAGGAATTAACACAGATCATGGAATGGTCAAAAACAAACGTAACCAGTACGTTTCATATCTGTTGGGGGGCGCAGGCCGGTTTGTATTATCATTACGGCATTCATAAATATGCCTTGGATAAAAAGTTGTTTGGTGTTTATGAATTTCAGGTGCATCATAGGAAAGAGCCGTTACTGCGGGGATTTGACGACGTTTTTTTGGCGCCGCATTCCCGGTATACGCAGATGGATCATGAGGAGATCGCAGCATGCGACAACCTGGTGGTACTGGCAGATTCAAAAGAGGCAGGCGAATGTATCATAGTATCAAGGGACGGAAAGCAGATTTTTGTATTGGGGCATTTGGAATATGACAGGATGACTTTGGATCATGAGTATAAGCGCGATATGGAAAAAAATATTTCCGTTGAACTGCCGTTAAATTATTATACAGATGATGACAGCAGTACCCGGCCTCTGCTCCGTTGGAGAGGAGCATCCAATGCGCTCTATTCTAACTGGGTAAACTATTATGTGTATCAGAATACGCCGTATGAGTGGGAATAGATAGATTAACTTTCCGTAAGACAACGTTATAATGTCAGCATACCTCTTTTTTTCTGTTCCAGTCATTTTTATCTACACAGCCGCTTAAGAAGAGAACGATGGTATATAAACCGCAGATTACCAGACTGATTCCGCCGAGCAGGAGACAGTTCTGCAGTCCGTTAGCCGGAGCCGGAAGACATTGATAGACCGCTTTGCCGCCATATCCAAGCAGAATGAGACTGATTCCGGGAATCAGGAAGAATTTATTCATGGCAAAGGAAAGGTAATCACGTAAGAAAATGCCTTCCAACAGAGTCATGGCAATCTGGCTGATCAGGGAACCGATCAAATAACTGTGTATTCCATATTTTGGAACCAGGACGATTAAGAAATATATTTTTATCATGAGGCTGATAATTGTGATCAAAAAGGTAAATTGTGTTTTGCCCAGTCCGTTAATGATACTGGTAAAGGTGGTAGAGAGATACAGGAAAGGGCAGAGCCAGGAGAGGACGCAGATATAGATTCCGGCATCCTTGCTCTGAAAGATATAATATCCGAATTCTTTTCCAAAGATGAGAAAGAGGCAGGTAAAAAGATAACCGATTAGTAAACAATATTTACAGGAAATGGTAACATAGTTTTGGATGGCTTTTTTTCGATGTGCCGCCTGTGCCTGGGCAATCGCGGGCAGCAGCATAACGGCAAAGGAGTTTGTAACGGTAGAGGGGAACATAATAAACGGAAGGGCAATACCGGATAAAATACCATAAATACTTAATGCGTCTGAAGCAGAACAGCCGAATTTTTTTAAAGCAGCAGGAATAAAAACAGCTTCTGCACTGTGAAGCACGGAGATAACCAATTTTGTTGTGGTTAGGGTAAATGCTAAAAAGAGCAGTGTTGAGGCTGTTTTTTTGATGTGGTTTTTCTGGTTTTGTTCTGTTCTGTTTTTGGGACAGATCTTTATAGAGCGGTAAAGCTGATAACAATTGTAGAAGCAGGAGGCAGCTTCTCCAATGACCAGACCAAATACGGCAAGACGGCATCCGGTTTCTGGATCTGCTGTCAGAAGCGAGCATAGCAGACAGACGCTGAATACACGAAAAAGCTGTTCTATGATCTGGGTTACAGCGGGGATCTTTGCATCTTCCTTTCCATAAAAGTATCCGTTGATACAGGCAGATATACCGCAGAAAGGAAAGAGCAGGCACAGAATCTTTAAATAGGGAGCGCAGGAAGGCTCTAACAGTAAACTGGCGGCAATCGGTTCTGCAAAAAGAGTAATCACAGCAGTCAGGGAGAGAGCCAGAACAAGCGAGGCAAAAAGACCGCATTTTAAAATGGAAAAATCCTTTCGGGCTTTTACAGAGTCAGTACCTACATTGGAGGCAATCAGTTGCGAAATAGCGGTCTGGATTCCGGCGCCATATATTGTAAAGCAAATGCTGTAGACAGGAAATACAAGCTGATAGATACCAAGTAAATTGGTTCCTAAGATATCTGTAAGAAAAATACGATATAAAAAGCCAATCAGCCGCGTGGTAAATCCGGCAATAGTAAGCAGGAGAGTTCCCTGAATCAGTTTATTTTGAATTTTATGCACTTACCCTGCCTCCGGTCGTAGGATTGATTACCATAATCATATGCGTTTGAAAGGAAGTTATGTGTATAAAAGTTTGGGATAATCACGCAAAATATATTTTTTCATATAGTGTAATATGGCATTTTATGGCGGCTGACAGTTTACAATAAAGCAGGTAATTGCGAAACAATTCAAGATAGTTATACCTCATTGTGTAATCTGTACAAAAACCAGAAACAGGCATTGCGAGCCCGCCGGTACTTAAGCAGCGCGGCAGCGGTGCTTTATGTACCGCTGCGTGGCGAAACATAGCGAAAGCGTGCCTGTGGTGGTTTTGTGCAGATCACACAATGGATATAGACGATAGGAACGTTTCGCAATTGCCTATTACAATGAAGCAAAGAAAGGAGACAGTCATATGCTATATCTTGATCATGCAGCGACAACGGCGGTGCATCCGGAGGTGCTTGACGAGATGCGGCCATATTTTGGGGAAATGTATGCAAATCCATCGGGAGCATATGAATTTGGTGCGGATGCAAAGGCGATGATTCATTGCGTTCGCCAGACGATTGCGCAAAGCATCCATGCAGAAGCAGAAGAAATATATTTTACAAGCGGCGGGACAGAATCAGATAATTGGGCGTTAATAGGCGTGGCAGAGGCTTTGCGAAACAAGGGAAAACATATTATTACTTCCTGCGTGGAGCACCATGCCATTTTAAAAACCTGTGAATATCTGGAGAACAGAGGCTTTTTGGTTACGTATCTTCCGGTAGAAAAATCCGGAGAGATTTCCATTCAGAAGCTGAAACAGGCGATTCGTCCGGATACCATATTAATCAGCATAATGTTTGCCAACAACGAGATAGGAACGATTATGCCGATGGAACAGATTGGTAGATTAGCGGAACAAAATCATATCTTATTTCATACGGATGCCGTGCAGGCTTATCTGCATGAAACGATTGACGTAAAAAAATTGCATATTGATTTATTAAGTGCGAGCGCGCATAAGTTTCAGGGACCAAAAGGCGTTGGATTTTTATATATCCGGGAGGGCGTTGCAATTGCTCCCTTTCAGCACGGCGGCAGTCAGGAGAAGAAAAAAAGAGCCGGAACGGAAAATGTTCCGGGCATTGTTGGTCTGGGAAAAGCGGTTTCCATCGGTATGAGGGATTTTGAAAAAAATCGCCGGCATGTCTCAGAAATGCAGAAATATCTTATGTCGCAGATTGAGAGGCGGATTCCATTTTGCAAGGTAAACGGTTCTATCACAAATCGTTTGGAGAATAATGTAAATATCAGTTTTCGTTTTCTGGAAGCAGAATCACTGATTATTTTGCTGGATATGGAGGGAATCTGCGTATCTGCCGGTTCCGCATGTTCTTCTTCCAATCCTGGTATTTCCCATGTGCTGCAGGGAATTGGACTGCCGGAAGAGCTGGCAAGAGGGACCATCCGGATTTCGCTCGGAGCCGAAAATACAATGGAAGAAATGGAATTTTTTGTACAGCGTCTTGTGGTTCTGGTAGAACAACTGCGGGAATTTTCAGATGAGTACCAAAGCCTGCGTGACATACAAAGCACATAGAAGTCAGTTTATATCGGCCTTTGGATTGGTTTGCGGTTTTTATATTCCGTATAGGAAGAAAAACCGCATTTTTTTAAAATGGCGGGAATTTTTTCAAAAGCATAAGCAAGATATTTTGTTTCGTGCGCATCAGATCCAATCGTTAACAGTTCTCCGCCCAGGTCGCGGTAATCTGCTATAATCTGTTCATGGGGATTTGGATGTCCCAGTTTTGCCTTGAAGCCGCCGGTGTTAATTTCTATCCCTTTTCCCAGTGAAATTAATTTGATAAGAATTTCATGTATGATATCCCTGTTTTTTTTCAAGCTGTTCCGATAGAAAGATTCGGCGATATGGTTTGAAGCGCATGCCTGTTTGACAGAAGGACAGTAGCGGAGGATATAATCAAAATGGCCATAGACGTCAAAATCAAATCCCTGGCATAGATTCTCGTAGGTTATTTCATAATAGCGTTTGATTCCCTGTTCTTCTCCATAACTTTCCCAATAATCCGGATAGTACGGATCGATATTATCTACCAGATGAGTGGAACCGATAATAAAATCAAATGAATGGGAAGCGGCAAGAGAAAGGGCGGGCGAAAGGATATCCGGTTTTAGCCCAAGCTCAATACCGGTATGTATCGCAATCTCCGGATAATCAACAGACAGTTTTTGGATAGCGGCGCAATAATCTTCTACGGAAAATAAAAAGTCTATTCCATATGTTTCAGCAGGAAACGCATAGTCAATATGGTCAGTAAAGCAGATGGAAGACAGACCAAGCGCAATGGCGCGCTGTACCATTGCTTCCATGGGCGTGTCGCTGTCTGAAGAAAAATTGGTGTGGATGTGAGCATCAGACCGGATCATTCTTATTTTCCCTTTCTATCAAAATGGCATTCGAAAAATGCCGCAAAGTTAACGGTTTCCCTTTTCCTTTCAGACCGTGAAAAACAGCCTATGAAAAATTATTATATCATATATCATATAAAATGGCTATAACGCAACTTGCTAATTTTTTCCTATAATGGTATAATGAGTGTGATTTATGCATTGAGATTTTAGAACGCTTTGTTCTTTATTTTGATAGATAGCAATGCGAAAAGTTTAATAAGAAAAGAGGAGGAAGGAAAATAATGTTGGGATATCTGCGTAAAAAAATGGCGATGTTAATCTGTACCGCCCTTATCGTAGGGGCGTGTCCGGACATTACTGTTGCTCAGGCGGCAGAAGAAGAGGAACTTCTTCTGGTTGAGGGAAAGATTGATGACGGAGCGGTCGTTTTGACTGTGAATACGCAAAAACTTCCAGAGAGTGAGGATCGCGATAAGATCAAATATATCTGGGAGAAAAAGAATAAGAATGGCGGCTGGGATCTGCTTACTATTCCTACGAATAATCCTACTTACACATTGTCTTCCGGGGAAGACGGCGAATATATGGTATATGCCTATGGAAACGACAGGAGCTATTTTTGGCCGTATAAGTCCCGTGTATTTGTAGTAAAAGATGCTTCGTTGGAAGTCGATTTGATTTCCGGGGTATCGGCAACAAATGTGTCCCACAGCGGTTATTATGATGGCATAATCAGTGGAATTACATCCGAATTGAGCTGTTACCGGGGAGAAACTACAGATTCTGGTTTTCTGTCTACTGATGGCATAGATACTTTATATGGACTACCAGAGGGAATATATCGTATCGGTTATAAAGATGAGATTTGTTCTGGATGTGTATTGAAGTCTGGCTTATATGCCTTGTATTCGATTGCAGCAGACGAGGGAGCAACGAAAGCGCCGGAAGCAACAGGAATACCGGCGCCTGCAACAGGCGCTCCGAAAGCAACGGAAACACCGGCGCCTGTAACAGACGCTCCGAAGGCAACGGAAACACCGGCGCCTGTAACAGATGCTCCAAAGGCAACGGAAACACCGGCGCCTGCGACAGATGCTCCAAAGGCAACGCAGAAACCAAATGAATCGGGAACGCCGAGGGATACGGCAGGGACGGATGATGCGATTTCCATGGCTCAGGCGGGCCAGAAGATTACGATAGGAGATGTTACCTATGAGAGTACCGGTTCTGGTTCTGTTGCATATGCAGGGAGCAAAAAGGCAGAGAAGAAAGTAACGGTACCGGATTCCGTAAAAATGAATGGGAAGAATTATCCTGTAACAGAACTTTCTGCGGGAGCATTCCGCGGTTCTTCCGTACAGCAGGTTTCCCTTGGGAAAAATGTAAAGAAGATTGGAAAAGGTGCCTTTAAAAACTGTAAGAAATTGAAAAAAGTATCTTTTTCAAAGAAGATACAGACGCTGGAGGCAGAATCTTTTTCAGGCTGTACTAGTTTAGGAAGCGTTTCTCTTCCGGCAACAGTGAAATCTGTGGGAGCGAAGGCGTTTAAGAACTGTAAAAAGCTTAAGAAGTTTAAATTGGGCAAATCGTCTAAAAAAATAAAGGGTGGAAATATAATGTTCGGGGGATTACAGAAGAACAAGGTATCGATTGGCGCCAATGCGTTGGAGAATTGTATCAATCTACGTTCTGTCATTATCAATATCCAGGTGACAAAGATTGGCAATTCTACCTTTAAAAACTGCAAGAAACTGGCCTCTATCCTTGTGAAGTCCCTGAAGTTGAAAAAAGTGGGCAATCGAGCTTTGTCAGGAATTAACCACTGTAAGATTTCCGTTCCCGGTATCCGTTTGAAGAAGTACCGCGTCCTGTTTAAGAATAAGGGACAGGGGAAGAAGGTAGTTGTTGCTAAGGTATAGATAGGTCTGCGGAATGCACTGGAATGGAGAAAGAATCGATGAAAGACGAGTACCGCATTGTATTGGAGATTGATGATGGAGATCATGAGAAAATGAATGATATTTATCTACAGAAGAAACAGTTTCTCCGGAAATTTGATCATTGCCGGATGATTTGTATTCAATGCCATGACAATCCGGATGCGGACGCTTTAGCGTCAGGGTATGCCTTATACTGCTACTTTTTGGACAGGGGAATAAAACCCCGTCTGATTTATAGCGGAAAGAACCGTATTACCAAGCCAAACCTGCTGTTGATGCTCAGGGAATTAGAGATACCGTTGGAATACGTTCGGGAACTGCCGGAATGCGATATGCTTTTAACGGTAGACTGTCAGTATGGCTCCGGCAATGTTACGAAATTTCCGGCAGAGAGGGTTGCGATTATTGATCATCATCAATATGGGATGGTACAGAATGAATATCATTATATCCGGAGTAATTTGGGAAGCTGCGCTACGGTAGTCTGGGATTTATTAAATTCCAGAGAATATCCGGTCAATCAGAATCTCAAATTATCTACTGCATTATATTACGGCTTGTACAGCGATACCAACCAGTTTCAGGAAATGTTTCATCCTCTGGACAGAGATATGAAGGATTCTCTGCAAAAAGATGAAGTCCTGCTCTTTCAACTGATGAATACGAATCTTTCTCTGGAGGAGATGAATATAGCAAGCGTTGCGCTGACGAAACAGCGTTACTGTGAAGAATATAAATTTTCCATTATTACTTCCGAAGAATGCGATCCTAATATCCTGGGGATCATCAGCGATTTTGCCATTCAGGTGCAGGAGATTGATACCTGTGTGGTATTTAATCCTAATCCGAGTGGATATAAGCTGTCCATTCGCAGTTGTGTCCGTGAAACAAAGGCAAATGAATTGGCAGAATACCTCTGTGAAGGTCTGGGAAATGGCGGAGGACACCCTACTAAAGCAGGCGGTTTTATCGCAGGGAAACTCTATCAGGAGAGGTATGGAGAACGGGAGTTTGCAGATGTGCTGTATGAGAGGACGAAACAATATTATCTCGACTTTGATATTATATACGCGCAAACCTGCAAGATTGATATCAGCCAGTTCCGGCGTTATCGAAAAAAGAACGTTATTGTTGGAATGGTAGTAGCATCTGATTTTATCAAAATTGGGACTCCGATTCTTGTACGTACTTTGGAAGGAGATGTGAATCTGGTAGTACATGAGGATCTCTATTTAATGATTGGGATTGAGGGAGAAGTTTATCCCATCAGTCGGGAAACATTCGAAAAATCCTATCGAATGGTAGAGGGAGAGCCTTATATGAAAATTGAATACGCGCCTACCGTACGGGATAATATCTATGGAGATGTGTATCAGTTAATGCAATATATGAAAACCTGTATGGCTACAGGGGAGGTATTGATTTATGCCAGAAAATTAAAAAAGAATGTTAAGGTCTTTACCATGTGGGATGATACAAAATATTACCGCGGAGTTGCAGGAGATTATCTGGTGGTTCGAGAGGATGATTTCCATGATATCTATGTGGTCAGGGAAGATATCTTTTATGATACTTATGAAGAAATTTAAGACAGTATAGAAGAGGCTGAAAAGCTTACAGCTTTTCCAGGGAGGGAGAGAAACGTTCATGAAATACGCAGCGTTTATCAGTTACCGGCATGGTGATATTGATGAAAAGGTGGCAAAACAAGTTCATCGTCTTTTGGAACGGTACCGTATTCCCCGTAAGATTGCAAAAAGGATTGGAAAGAGAAGTATAGGGCGGGTCTTTCGTGACTCAGAGGAATTAAAAGCCGGTAGTGATCTATCGGCTCTTATTAAAAGTGCCCTTGATGAGACAGAATGGCTGATTATTGTTTGTACCAGACGGTTTCAGGAATCTGACTGGTGCATGGAGGAAGTCGAATATTTCTTAAAAATCCGCGGCAGGGAGCGGATTATCATTATTTTGGCAGAGGGAGAGCCGGCAGAAAGCTTTCCCCGCATTTTAACGGAGTATGAGAAAGATGGGGAAATGGTAAAGATTGAACCTCTGGCCGTAGATATCCGTGATCCGAACGAAAAAAAGATTATAAAAAATATACATAGTGAGAAATACCGTTTTTTGGCAGATATGTTGGATGTGGATTATGATGATCTGCATCAGAGGGAGAGGGAACGCCGTCTGAGACGGGGAGTCACTGTAGCCGGTATGATGATTTTAGGCATAGGCGCATTTGCCGGCAGCATGATGATGAAAAATATGGAGTTGGAAAGCGCATATACTGCCCTGGATTACTCCATGCAGCAGACACTGAGAGGAGAATCCTATTATCTGGCCGAATATGCGCAGGCTGCATATCAGAATGGCGACCGGAAGACTGCGGTAAAACTGGGGCTGGAAGCTCTCCCAACAGATTTAGGGAATCCGAACAGGCCGTTTGTATCGAATGCCATGCGCGCATTGACAGAGGCGTTAGGTGTCTATGATGTAAGCGGCGGGTATCAGCGGGAACAGTTGTTAGAAGAGGAAGAAGAATCCTATGATACCAAAGTGCAAATCAGCAAAGACCAGAAAGTGATATTGGTGGAGAAATATTATTCTGCCGCTAACAATATTTTGAAGAGAAAGGCAACGCTTTATTCTGTAGAAGATACAAAAGAGATTGCAACCTATTCCCTGAGCGATATCAGCCGGGCATTCTATGCGAACAGCACGCGGGGAGCGATTTTGCTGTCGGACAGTCAGACGTTGGTTTATACAGGGACCAACGGGCTGATTTCTTTAGATATTTATTCCGGGAAGAAACATTTTCAGGGAAAGCCGGTATCCGATTTGGAATTGAGCAAACAAGAGGATTTGATTGTAGGAGTAGATTATGAGCAGGGTGGAATGTACACGTATCAGACGGATGGAAAACTGCTGTTAGAGTGTGAACTGGGAAAGGATATTGAGTATGCTTTGGGCGATATCAGCCCGGACAGTTCTGTTGCAGCTTTGTCTGCTTCTACCGTCAGTGCCAGCGGTATTTTGTTTGTGGATACCCACACCGGAGAAAACTATTTTGCTAATCAGGATGGCGTTTGCCAGGAGATTGTATTTACCTCCAATAAAACGCTCTGTTTTTTACGGACGGATCGTAAGGCGGGCTTAAAGCATATTGTGGAATATGATCTGAATCAGGAAAAAGAAAATTATCTCTGTGACGCCAACTGGAATCTGCAGTTCATATCCGTCAGTAACAGAGATACTTGTTTCTATTACAAAGGAGCAAAGGTGTATGAGGTGGATCAGGATACCGGGAATGTAGTCTGGAAGCAGAAATTTTCTTCTGATATTATTTCGGTTATGTGCGGAGAAGACACTGTGGGGATTTCCTGCAAAAATGGCGCGGTATATTTTTATGATTTGAAAAATAAGAAACAAATCAATTATCAGGCGGGCAACGGCGAACCGTTTTATTTTGTATATTTAGATCATTCCTATGCGGCTTTACGGGATTACTGGGGAAAGATGGTACGAATCTATCATCAGAAAGAGCAGAATCGTTCCGATGTGAAAAAGAAAAAGCTGTTTGCTATGGAAGATGGGATACCGGATCGCTGGTATACCTGTGCTTCGGGCAGCAAAAACTTTATCATGGGAACGCAGAAAGGCGGGAAAAAACAGCTCTGGGTATTGGACAGCAACACTATGGAGATAGAAAATTCTATCTATATGACAGATTTAGGTTATGGAAGTTTTGATAATCTTACGATTGAAATAGCTGATAACGGCTACTTTTCTGTGAGGGATTATGCAACATATGTCAATAGGCATTTTGATATTTCTATGATGAAAAAAACGTTGGAATATGATGATGATGCCTATTATTTATACAATGAGAATCGGGAAAAACTGTTTTTGGCAAAAGACCGGGAAGTTATTTTATATGATGCCGGAACCGGAAAAGAGCAGAACCGGTTTTCGATTCCGGAAAAGTATAACCGGGGGATTGCCATAGGAAATCGGGAGATATACGGCAATGATCATGAAATTTGTATCAAAGACAAAAAGACGGGAAGAGAAACCGTGATTGAGAATGCAGAGCTGTATACGTTTCATGAGGGAAATTCCCTGCTATTTTACAGAAATCCGGAAGAGACAGAATGGTTCGTATATTCTTTGAAAAAAAATACAGTAGTCTGCAAGGGGAAAGCAGGAGACTATGCATCTACAATCTTCTTTGGGGAAAACCGCTATTTCCTTAATGATTATTCTGAGATTTATGATATGAAAACATGGAAGAAAGTTATGGATCTATCGGAAATCAGCAATGGAGTATATGGCGTTTCTACTACGGATGAACTGCCGTATTTTGTAGTATGGTATCAGGACAGCGACGCTAAAAGCACGGGAAAGGCCGAAGGTTCCAATACCGCATATCTGTACGATAAAAAGAATCCAGAGGAAATCATAGGGGAAATTCCGAATTATGTTGCGGCTACGGGAGACGGGGAGGTCGTAGTGTATGACGGCGCAGAGAACCTTTACAAAATTCCCCTGTATTCTTCCGAAGAGATTTTGGAAATGGCAAAAGAATTTGTGGGCGAACCGGAATTTACCAACTATCAAAGAGAAAAATATCATTTGTACTCCAAATAGCAGTCTGAGAAGAAAGAAGGGAAATGAAAGGGCCGGGTAACCGTTATTCTGCGGCTTCCCGAATCCCTGTGATATCCGTAGGGATTGTCATGGAATAGTTTGTATAGTATACGACAAATCCGGGTTTGGAACCGTTTGGTTTTTTAATATGCTTTTTTTGTACATAATCGATCTCAGCTTTTTGCTGATTGCGCGCTTTGGAATAATAGGCAGCCAGCCTTGCGGCTTCTTCAAAAGTAGTATCCGGAAGCTCCTTTCCTTCCGCCTTTACGATAACATGAGAGCCGGCTGTTTGTTTTGCATGAAACCACCAGTCATTTCCGGATGCGGTTTTAAAAGTCAATTCATCATTTTGGAAATTATTTTTTCCAACATACATATGAAATCCATCTGAGGAGATATAATGCAGCGGCCGGCTTTTTGGCGTTTTCCGGGAGGTATGCCTGTTTTGCGGCAGGTGCCGCCTGATGTATCCGGCATCGGTCAGTTCTCTTCGGATGTCGGATAAATCTTCTTCGTATCGGGCGATATCCAGAGCATTGCTGATGGACTGGAGATGCTCTATTTCCATTTTTGTTTCCTCAATTTGTCCGGTCAGCGCTTCATAAGTCCGTTTTAGTTTTGCATATTTCTCAAAATAGCGTTTTGCATTTTCCACTGCAGTTTTGGTCTCATCCAAAGGAATCGTTATTTCTGTATTGGTATAATAGTTTTCACAGGTCAGGCTTTTTTCGCCGCCTTTCAGCTCATAGCCGTAGGTAGTCAGCAGTTCGCCGTAAACTTTATATGTTTCACGTTTTCCGGTATCTTTTAACTGTTTTTCCTGTAGATCATATTTCTTTTGGCTGCGCTCCAATGCAGTCTGTGTAATACGGCGCAAATCGGCAGATTTTTGACGAATCCGTCCAAGGAGCTCTTTGGTATGGTAATAATCAAACAACATTTGACTGATACTTTCGGCAGATTCCACCCGATATCCGTCTGAATCCTGGTAACAGGTCAGGGTTACGCCTGCAAATTCGACAGGTTCGTCCTGAGCGTATACGATTGTGGGAGAAAACTTTTTGTTCCGGATCTCTTCCATGAATTCGCAAAAATTTCGGTAGAGATGGAGTTTTTCCATTTCGGATAATTCAGAAACGGTGGTCTGCTCGGACAGAGCGGAGCGGTATAAAAGCTCGTTTGCCATGACGGCGCTGAATCCGGTCAGAGTACGGTATAATGCTTTGTCGGGGGGAAGAGGTTTGGAGAAGACCTTATCCCAGAAGACCTCTTTGGAAATGGTAAGAGGATCGAGTTTTTCCTGCGTATTGGGAATAAAATATTTTCTGCCTGGCAAAACCTCCCGGACAGAGCTGACCAAAAGGGAGACATGCCGGATACTGTCAATGATTTCATCTGACTCATCACAGAAGATAATATTGCTGTGCTTTCCCATTAATTCGATATAGAGTCTTTTTTGGCAGAAATCGCCCATTTCGTTTAAATGTTCCAAATCAAAACGGATCACACGTTCCAAACCAATCTGCGTAATGTTTTGCAGTTTACAATGATTTAAATGTTTACGGAGTACCATGCAGAAAGTGGGTGCCTGCAGGGGCGCCGTCTCGTTTTCCTGTGTCAGGTAAATCAACGGCAGGCTTGGATTGACGGAAATGACAAGTCTGTTTTGTCTTCGAATCATTTTGCCATCGGCTGCATGGAAACTGTTTTTTATCGTCAGTTGAAGTTTATCCGCCTCTGTCTGCGCAATTTTTGTGATTCTGCCGCCTGTCAGTTCTTTCTGTAATTCCGAAACAAGGCCGGCAATTACGATGCCATCAAATGCCATATGCTTTTCCCCTTCTGTTTTTGTTTGTTACATTATACTGTGTTTCTGAAAGCAATTCAAGGAAGGGAGCCATAGAAATCATAAGAATCTTATGGGAATTTCAAAGAAAAAGTTGTAAAATAAAGTGTTGTATGTTAAATTAATAGTTGTGCTTATGTATCTTGTATGTATGGGCAGAGCAAGTATATGGTTAAGTATGCTGCAGCAGTTCTGCAGGAGAAAAACAAAAGGATAAGGTGGATATTGTGCTACGGTTTTTTTATGTGATTTTATCAAATGTTCATCGCATTTGGATGATACCGACAATGGGACATTATGCAAAATATGCGGAGAAGTATACGGAAGAGTTTCGTTATGAATATGATAAACATGTCATTCGCCTGATGAATCGGAGAGGACGCATTCACACGAAAGCATATGGCGTGGAAAACCTTCCAAAAGAAGGCGGATACGTTATGTTTGCCAACCATCAGGGGAAATATGATGCATTAGGCATTATGCTGACGCACAAAAAACCGTGTTCTATTGTGATGGATGATGCAAGATCCCATATGCCGTTAGTGAAACAGTTTATCGATCTGGTACAGGGAAAGCGGTTGAAGTTAAATGATCTGCGCCAGGCGGCGGGGATTATCCGTGAAGTAACAAATGAAGTAAAGCAGGGAAGGAAGTTTATTATTTTTCCTTCCGGAGGATATAAACACCGCAACGGAAATGTTGTGGATCCGTTTAAGGCAGGAAGTTTCAAGAGCGCTATTCAGGCAAGGGCGCCGATTGTGCCTGTAGCATTGATTGATTCCTGGAAAGTATTTGATCTTTGGTCTTTGCGGCGGGTAGAGACAAAGGTAATCTATATGAAGCCGTTATATTATGAAGATTATAGGGGGTTGTCTTCAAAAGAGATTTGCAATATGGTATATCGTCGGATTTGCGATATGGTCACAAAAGCAGTTGACGGAGAGCAAATTGAGATATGTTAAAGGGGAGCAGACGGAAGTAAACAGAGGGACTCCGCTACAATATATGTAAAATAAGCAGTTTGGAGGCAAATGATGATAAAAATCCAGGCAATTGCCATGACAAAGGAAACGGAAGGGATTACTGCAGAGGAACTAAGCGAGGAATTTATGTTACAGGGCGGTAAGTTTGCAGGAACCTGTTACGCAAAGGAAGGTTATGCGACAATCCGTACCCAGCCTGATGAAAAGGCGGCAAAACGTGCCCGTCAGACGGCACAGCAGGGGCATCATTCAGTGTTTCAGCACAGTATGCTCAATATGGAGATTATCTGTCCCAAAATAATAGCAATGCTTTTAAATTCCATAGGGGTATCCAACACTTCGGAAAAAAGCGCCAGATATACGCAGATGCATCCGGAAACGGAGCAGGAGCAGATATTGTATGAAAAGTGGCATGATGTGTTCTTTGCGGAAATTATGCGTTTATATCAAACCCGATTGGAGCCGGAGGAGGTACATAAACTGGCGTATGAAAATGCACGCTATATGATTTCTGTCTTTTGTGAGACTTCCATGGTATATTCTCTGCCATTTCGTAATATATTTTATGTGATTGACTGGATGGAACGAATGCAGCAGAATTTGGAAACATTGGACGGAGGATTTAACAAGCGGCTTTTACGTGAAATTTCTCTTTTAAAAGAGGAATTTTTGCGGGTTGTGGGAAAACAGAGATTTCACGATAATAAAAATGAATATTTTCGTTTTCTTCCGGTACAGGCAACGGGAGAATATGATAATGATAACCGGGATTATTTTGGAGATGTGTATACGGCGACTTTTTGCGCAAGTTTTGCCCAGGTGGCACAGCAGCAGCGGCATCGGACAACCAGGGTAAAAATCAATTTTTCCGGCAAAGATCCGAAGGAGTTTGGATTTTTTGTACCGCCGATTTTGAAGGGAACCGCATATGAAAAGGAGTGGCTTGCGGATATGGAGAGCGTCGCAGAGGTTTATCCGCAGGGAATGTTGGTTTCTGTTACGGAACAGGGATTGTTTGAGGATTTTGTTTTAAAATGCAAGGAGAGGATGTGCGGACGGGCGCAGCTTGAAATTATGCGGCTTACCAGGCAGATGATAGAGCGTTTTGCAGAAAACAGGCAGAACCTGTCCAAAGCAAATCAAAAACGTTTAGATAATATTACAGAGGGAAACCGGTCATGCGCCAGGTGCGGATATTCTGATTTTCAATGTCAGGAAGGATGTGTATGGGGGAAAAAAGACGCATTAGACCGTCTGATCTGATAACAGGGCGGACAGGTATCGAAAAATGCTAGACAGCAAAGTGAAAATGATGTAAAATTTTAATATTGGGACAATAGATGAGGTGAAACAATGAAGAAGGTCGAATTTACTGTTGAGCAGGTGGAATTTACCGGTTGGAAAATGTGGATTTCCGTTAATGTCAGGGGCGAATATGATGACCGCGTACGGAATCCTAAAATTGCCATTACATTTGATAGCGGAAGTCAGACGAGAAGAGTACCGTTGACGGTTTGTTCCTATACGGAAAAAAACGGCAGATTTTTGATTTACGCACAATATACTTATGATGTACGGTACATTTTTTACAACGAGCCTTTGGGCGAGAAGATAACCTTTTGGTTTGATGTGATGTATGGGGATGATTACTATGAACATATATCGTACCATGTGGGCGAGATTGTCAATCGGGCCTATGATTTAGAAGATTCCGCCAATGCTAACGGCGAAGAAAAATCAGACATGGAAGAAGAGGATATGGAACTTCAGGGGGAAGCCTATGAGGTTGTCTTTTCAATCGACAAATCCGAGGTAGAACTGTACGCAAAATTTAACACCGGACCAAAATCATTTTTGTCCAGGGCGGTCATCAAGTTACGATCTTTGATTGCGGTAATATGGCAAGTCGCACAGTTGCTGATTGGCTTTTTCCTGCTTCCGGTATTTTTGGTGGACGCATTTCTTGCTGTTTTAAAATGCATACCGCGTAAGGAAGAAATACAGGCAGGAAACTGGGTTGCCTATCTGTTAAAGCATGCGCGGTGGAGATGGACAGCATTCTGCAAGATGCAGATTGGCATTTTGCCGGTTAAATTAGGATGTATGACAGTGGTAAACAAAATCGCCTCATGGTTTCCGGTCAGAAAAAACCGTGTTGTCTTTTTCTCTAACAGACGGAATGACCTGAGCGGTAATTTTGAATTTGTCTATGATATCTTAAAAAAGGATTCTTCCTTAGACATCCGTTTTGTACTGGACAGCCATGATACAAGCCGTATGAAGTTTACCAATATGCTCCGTCTGGCAATTTATTTTGCCAATTCCAGAATTATTTTGGTGGATGATTATATGGAACTTTTATTTAAACTGCCCAGAAGACAGGGGACAGTCCTGATTCAGTTATGGCATGCCTGCGGCGCGTTTAAGACGTTTGGATGCAGCCGTATGGGCAAGATCGGCGGACAGGGATTGAAGAGCCCAAATCATCGCAGCTATGATTTTGCTACGGTAAGTTCGAAAGAAATCGCAAAATTTTATGCAGAAGGCTTTGGGCTGTCGTTAGAAAAGATAGTTGCAACCGGTGTTCCGCGTACCGACATCTTTTTTGATCAGCAATACAAAGAAAAGATTGTTCAGAAGTTTTATAAAAAATATCCAAAGCTAAAAGGGAAAAAGATCCTTTTGTTTGCGCCAACGTTTCGTGGCAATGGGAAAAAGACCGGATATTATCCGGTAGAACTGTTTGACGTCAATAAATTATACAAGCAGCTTGGCGAAGATTATGCAATCCTTATTAAGCATCATCCATTTGTAAAAAACAGAAACCCAATCCAGCCCGAATATAAAGATTATATCATTGATTTATCTAAAAATTCAGAATTAAATGATTTGTTGTTTGTAACGGATGTTCTGATAACGGATTATTCTTCTGTTGTATTTGAGGCATCTCTTTTGAATATTCCAATGTTATTTTATGTCTATGATTTGGAACAGTATATTGCGACAAGGGGATTTTACTATGAGTATGAAACTTTTGTTCCGGGAAAGATTGTATATCACTTTGACGAAATTGCAGATACTATTTTAAAAAATGATTTGGAACAGGAGAAAATTGAACCGTTTAAGAATCGTTTCTTTGATGGAAAAGATGGCAAGAGTACAGAAAGAACAGTAGCATTGATATATGAACATCTGAAGAAGGAATAAAGAGGCGTGATACGCAGAAATGGAGGCAGGAACATGGGAATGACAATGACACAGAAAATTCTGGCGGCACATGCGGGGTTACCGTCTGTTGAGGCAGGCCAGTTGATTGAAGCCGATCTTGATTTGGTGCTTGCAAATGATATTACGGGACCGGTAGCAATTCACGAAGTAGAAAAACTGAATAAAAAGACGGTATTTGATAAAAATAAGGTTGCATTGGTGCCGGATCATTTTGCACCGAATAAGGATATTAAATCTGCAGAACATTGTAAATGTGTCAGAGAGTATGCAAAAGAGCATGGAATTACAAATTATTTTGAGGTAGGACAGATGGGAATTGAACATGCCCTGCTTCCGGAAAAAGGGTTGATCGTAGCCGGAGAAACCTGTATTGGCGCCGATTCCCACACTTGTACCTACGGAGCGTTGGGAGCTTTTTCCACAGGCGTTGGAAGCACGGATATGGGCTGCGGAATGATTACCGGACAGGCATGGTTTAAAGTGCCGTCTGCCATCAAATTTGTTTTGACCGGAAAACCTGCGAAATGGGTAAGCGGTAAAGACGTTATTTTACATATCATTGGCATGATAGGCGTAGATGGCGCATTATATAAATCAATGGAATTTACAGGAGACGGCGTGGCAAATCTGTCAATGGATGACCGCTTTTCCATTGCCAATATGGCGATCGAGGCGGGAGCTAAAAATGGGATTTTTCCGGTAGATGAAAAGACGATTGCTTATATGGAAGCGCATTCAACCAAAAAATATACGGTTTATGAAGCAGACGAAGACGCGGTATATGATGCGGAATATACGATTGATTTAAGTAAGTTAGAGCCGACTGTGGCGTTTCCGCATCTGCCGGAGAATACGAAGACCGTCCGGGAAGCAGGCGGCATTCCGATTGACCAAGTCGTCATTGGTTCCTGCACCAACGGACGTATGGAAGATTTGCGTACGGCGGCGGCTGTTTTGGAAGGACGGAAAATAGCCGATGGAATCCGTACCATTGTTATTCCGGCAACGCAGGACATATATATGCAGGCAATCGAGGAAGGTCTGGTACAGACGTTTATCCGTGCAGGCGCAATTGTCAGTACGCCGACCTGTGGTCCCTGCCTTGGCGGTTATATGGGAATTCTTGCAGCAGGGGAACGGGCAGTCTCAACGACAAACCGTAATTTTGTGGGGCGCATGGGACATGTGGATTCCGAGGTTTATCTGGCAAGTCCGGCGGTAGCGGCGGCCAGCGCTGTAACCGGTAAGATTTCGCAGCCGTCGGAGCTGGGATTATAGGAACTGACGACAACGATCAGACGGACAGGCACTGTGACGCTGTCTGATGGGAAATTTTGGAAAGGGAGACAGTGCAGAAAAGAGGTAAAGTATGAAAGCATGTGGTACGGTCCATAAATATGGCGATAATGTAGATACAGATGTTATTATTCCGGCAAGATATCTAAATTCATCCGATCCGGCGGAATTGGCAAAGAGTTGTATGGAGGATATTGATCCTGATTTTGTAAAGCGTGTAAAAAAGGGAGATATTATGGTAGCAAATAAAAATTTTGGCTGTGGTTCTTCCAGGGAGCATGCGCCCATTGCAATTAAAGCTTCTGGAATTAGCTGCGTGATTGCAGAGACTTTTGCCCGCATTTTTTATCGGAATGCAATCAATATTGGGCTTCCAATTATTGAATGCCCGGAGGCAGCGAAAGAAATAGAGGCCGGAGATACGGTAGAAATTGATTTTGACAGTGGCATGATTTATGACAGGACAAAAGGGACACAATATAAAGGACAGGCGTTTCCGCCGTTTATGCAGAAAATTATCCGGTCAGAAGGTCTGATAAATTACATCAATGAGAATAAGTAAGCACCAGTAAGGAGGAGAAACATGGTATTCGGAGTAATTCTTGCCGGCGGCGTCGGCAGCCGCATGGGGAATGTAGAGAAACCAAAACAGTATCTAAAAGTAGGCGGTAAGCCAATTATTATTCATACCATTGAGAAGTTTTTTGTGCATGATGAATTTGTTAAATTGATTGTGCTGTGTCCAAAACAGTGGGTGGAAAATACAAAAAATCTGGTCAGGAAATATCTTGGCGATGGGGCGGATCATGTTGTTGTATTAGAAGGCGGTGCAACTCGAAATGAGACCATTATGAATTCTATTTATTATATTGAAAAAGAATATGGTTTAGATGAGGAAACCCTGATTGTGACGCATGATTCTGTTCGTCCATTTCTGACTTACCGTATTATTGAAGAAAATATCCGATATGGCAAAGAGTACGGTGCAGTAGATACAGTGATTGCGGCTACGGATACGATTGTGGAAAGTGAGACGGGGGATGTGATTTCTTCCGTGCCTGACCGCGCGAAAATGTATCAGGGACAGACGCCGCAGACATTTAATGCAAAGAAATTAAAAGAGTTGTATCTGTCTCTCTCCGAGAAGGAAAAGGATATTCTGACAGATGCGTCTAAGATTTTTGTCATCAAAGGAGAAAAGGTGCATTTGGTTCAGGGTGAGGTATTTAATATTAAAATCACATATCCATATGATTTGCGCGTTGCAGAATCTCTGATTCAGGATCCGAAAAATATGAAATAACAGAAGGAGGAAATATGTTAAATACAGTGTTTCGTCTGGTAGCGCCGAGGCGCTTTGAAGTTGAATTTAATGACATTGATTTGCATTCCGGACAGATTATCGTCCGTCCTACGCATCTGTCGATTTGTCATGCGGACCAACGCTATTATCAGGGACTGCGACCAGCGGAAATATTAAAGCAGAAACTTCCCATGGCATTGATACACGAAGGAGTGGGCGAAATCGTATATGATCCTACCGGAACCTATCATTGCGGCGATTCCGTGATTATGATACCAAATACCCCGGTTGAGAAGGATGACGTCATTGCAGAAAATTACCTTCGCTCCAGCAAGTTCCGTGCCAGCGGCTTTGATGGTTTTATGCAGGAGCATGTCGCTCTGCAACCCGACCGCGTAGTGCCGCTTGAACCGACGGTAGATAAGATTATAGCATCGTTTACGGAGTTGGTGTCAGTCAGCGTGCATGCGATTCGCCGTTTTGATACGATTGCACATGCAAGAAGAAATATTGTAGGCATCTGGGGGGATGGAAATTTAGGGTATATTACGGCCATCTTTTTTAAAGCGATGTTTCCGGAAGTCAAACTTTATATTTTTGGTGTGGATCAGGAAAAAATGTCACAATTCTCTTTTGCAGACGATACGTTTTCTGTTACGGAGATTCCAACGGATCTGATGATTGACCATGCGTTTGAGTGTGTGGGTGGAGATGCATCACAGAAGGCGATTAATCAGATTATTGATCATATCCAGCCGGAGGGAACGATTTCTATTCTCGGCGTGTCGGAATATCCGGTACCGATTAATACGCGTATGGTACTTGAAAAAGGACTGCGTATTTTTGGAAGCAGTAGGAGCGGAAGGGAAGATTTTTTAAAAACGGTAGCGCTCTATAAGGAGCGCCCTGAGATTATCGGATATTTAAGCAACATTGTTGGCGCGCAGATTGAAGTACGGACAATTGCGGATATGAATCTGGCTTTCGAGACGGATATCCATAAGAGTATTGGAAAAACAATTATGATTTGGGATAAATAGTATGGGACAAAGTTATGTTATATACAAAAAGAAGGATAGAATATATTAAAAAAAATAAATATAGTAGAGGCAGATGGTTTTCGTCTGCCTTCTTTTGAATTAAGGAATGGTACAGAATATGAAAACAGCAGATTTTTCTTATGATTTGCCGGAGGAGCTGATCGCGCAGGATCCTCTGCCGGACAGGGCGGCGTCCCGGCTGATGGTGCTGAATAAGACTACCGGAAAGAGAAAACATACGGATTTTCATCATATTATAGATTATCTGTATAAAGGGGATTGTCTGGTTATTAATGATACGAAAGTGATTCCGGCAAGATTAATTGGAGAGAAGGAGAAAACCGGCGGCAAAGTAGAGGTTTTGCTCCTGAAAAGAAAGGAAAATAATGTATGGGAGACGTTGGTGAAACCGGGGAAAAAGGCAAGACCGGGCGCAAAACTTGTTTTTGGGGACGGCCTTTTAAAGGCGGAGGTCTTAGAGACTGCAGAAGAGGGAAACCGTCTCATTCAATTTACGTTTGACGGCATTTTTGAAGAAATTTTAGACCGGCTTGGGCAGATGCCGCTGCCTCCTTATATTACGCATACATTAAAAGATAAAGAGCGTTACCAGACAGTCTATGCTAAATATGAAGGCTCTGCGGCCGCACCGACAGCAGGCCTGCATTTTACCAATGAACTGTTGGAGGAAATTGAAAAAAAAGGCATTTCAATCGCGCGGGTTACTTTACATGTCGGGCTTGGGACATTTCGTCCGGTCAAGGCAGAAGAGATTACCCAACACCATATGCATACAGAATATTATTGTATTTCACAGGAAGCGGCAGACCGTATCAATGAGGCGAGGGAAAAAGGCGGCAGGATTGTCTGCGTGGGTACGACAAGCTGCCGTACCGTTGAATCGGCGGCCGATGAAAACGGCAGAGTTATGGCAAAAGAAGGGGATACGGGGATTTTCATTTATCCCGGATACCGGTTTAAGGTATTGGACGCATTGATTACCAATTTTCATCTGCCGGAATCGACGCTCTTGATGTTGGTATCAGCGCTTGCGGGAAGAGAAACTATTTTAGAGGCTTACCGGGAGGCGGTTGCCATGAAATATCGCTTTTTTTCTTTTGGAGATGCGATGTTTATCACGGATCGGTTTGAATCAAAGGAAAGTTATGATGAAGGAGACAGGAGCGAAAAATAAATTTTTCACTCAACGGGTTTGCGGTCTGCGCGCTGCTTGCCACAAACACCGGTTATGCGCAAAAGCAGCGCAGAAAAGAGGGTCATTATGAAAAAAATGCTCTTTATATATAATCCTATGGCAGGGAAAGAACAAATCAAGAATAAACTGTCTGATATTATACAGATTTTCTGCAGGGGCGGTTTTGAAGTGACGATCTTTGCGACGCAGGGGCGGGAAGATGCTACGAATATCGTAAAAGAACGGGCGGAAGAATTTGACTATATTGTCTGTTCCGGCGGAGATGGAACCATGAACGAGGTAGCGTCGGGCTTAATGCAGGTGGAGAAAAAACCGGTTTGCGGTTATATTCCCGCGGGAACGGTAAATGATTTTGCTTCCAGCCTTAAGATTCCAAAGATCATGAAAAAGGCGGCACAGTTAATTACAGAAGGCAGTGTCTTTCAGTGTGATATGGGACAGTTTAATGACCGTTATTTTACATATGTCAGTGGTTTTGGCGCGTTCACGGAGGTGTCATATCAGACGCCGCAGGAATGGAAAAATGCGTTGGGAAAGGTTGCCTACTTTATTGAAGCGTTAAAACATATTGCTGAAATTAAGAGCCATCATATGAAAATAAAGTATGACGGCAAAGAGACAGAGGATCAATTTATCCTGGGGCTGGTCAGCAATTCGGTATCCGTTGCCGGCTATAAGGCATACAGCAAAATGAATATCATGATGGATGACGGACTGTTTGAAGCGTTGTTTATTCGGGAAATACGAAATCCTTTGGAGCTTCAGGCTACGTTAAATGCTCTGATGTCCAAGAAATTTGACTGTGAGAGGATTTTCCAGTTTAGCGCAAGCAGGATTTCCATAGTGAGTGAAGACGAGGTACAATGGACGTTAGACGGAGAGGATGGCGGCATATTCAGTGAGGTTACCATGACAAATCATCAGTATGCGCTGCCGATTATCTGTGATAAAAGCGTAGCAAAAAATATTTCACAGAAATATGTCGAAAACGGGGAAACGAAGCCTAAAACGAGTGTCGGATGATGACCCGCATCCTATCGGGGCTTTTTTTGGAGCCGGAAAACACTCTGTTGACAGATGGAAGACAAGAGAAAGGACATCGCATATGAAAAAATATGAGAGAATATTTGTTGTGGTATTGGATTCCCTTGGCGTGGGGGAAATGCCGGATGCCGGCGCATATGGAGATATTGGCACAGATACCCTTGGCCATATTAGTGAAAAGATGGAACAGATGCAGATCCCTTATTTGCAAAAACTTGGAATTGCTAATTTACATTCTTTAAGAGGGGTAGAACCGGTTGAAAAGCCGATGGCTGTTTATACGAAGTTACAGGAAAAAAGTCTGGGGAAAGATACGATGACAGGGCATTGGGAGATGATGGGGCTTTATGTGACCAACCCCTTTATTACCTTTACCGAGCATGGGTTTCCTGGAGAACTGATTGCTGCACTGGAGCGGGAGACCGGAAGAAAAATCATTGGAAACAAGAGCGCCAGCGGAACGCAGATTTTGGATGAGTTAGGCGAAGAGGAAATTACCAGGGGGCATCTGATTGTTTATACGTCGGCAGATTCGGTCCTTCAAATCTGCGGGAATGAAGAAACGATGGGGTTGGAGACATTATATCGGTATTGTGAAGCCGCAAGGCGTTTAACGATGAAAGATGAATGGAAGGTGGGACGTGTCATTGCCCGGCCATATGTCGGGAAGAAAAAAGGAGAATTTGTCCGTACGTCCAATCGTCATGATTATGCTTTAAAACCGTTTGGAAAAACTGTTTTGGATGCGCTGAAAGAAAATGGATATGACGTTATTTCGGTTGGAAAGATCTTTGACATTTTTGACGGAGAAGGGCTGACGGAATCACATAAGTCGAAAAGCTCTGTCCATGGCATGGAACAGACAATAGAGATAGCGGGCAGAGACTTTTCTGGACTTTGTTTTACCAATTTGGTGGATTTTGACGCGCTTTGGGGGCATCGCAGAAATCCGATTGGTTACGGAGAGGAACTGGAGCGTTTTGACAGGAAGCTGGGCGAATTGCTTTCTGTACTTCGACAGAAAGACTTATTGATTTTGACGGCAGATCATGGAAATGATCCGACTTATACCGGAACCGACCATACGCGGGAAAAGACGCCGTTTTTAGCGTATTCGCCTTCTATGCTTTCCGGCGGCAGAATAGATGAGCAGGATACGTTTGCCGTGGTTGGGGCGACGATAGCGGACAACTTTGCAGTTCCGATGCCGGATGGAACGATTGGACATTCTCTGTTGGGACAGTTGTAGCAGATATAGCGTAAAAATGCAACATTTCCGGAGAAATATCATATGATAGAGAAAAAAAGGATGCGTATACTATGTGTGGTATTGCAGGTTTTTTTCACACCAAAAAGGAGTATTCCGATCATATAGAGTATTACCGGTCGATTTTGGAATCGATGAAAGAAAAGCTGATACCCCGGGGACCGGATAGTTCAGGTATCGTTCTAACAGAGGACTGCGGACTGGCGCATACCAGATTATCCATTATTGATCTGCGGGATGGCACACAGCCGATGACGCGTAAAATGGACGGATATCGTTATACGATTGTTTATAATGGAGAATTGTATAACACAAAAGCCCTGCGGGAGAATTTACAGAATAAAGGATGGCAATTTCAAACAACTTCCGATACCGAAGTGATCTTGCTGTCCTTTTTGCATGACGGTGCAGATTTTGTTAAAAAATTAGATGGTATTTTTTCTTTTGCCATCTATGATGAAAGACATCATAAATTATTGTTGTATCGGGACAGTTTTGGGATCAAACCCCTCTTTTATGCGGTGCGGGATGGAGAAGTGATTTTTGCTTCGGAGCCAAAGGCAATGTTTTGCCATCCTGCCTGTAAACCAACCGTATCAATGGATGGATTACGGGAAATCTTAGGGATTGGTCCCGCCAGGATTCCCGGTTCCGGTATCTATCAGGGGATGTGTGAATTAGAGCCCGGATGCTATCTAAGCTGTAGCCGCTATGGCATTAAGAAAAATGTTTATTGGCGTCTGATGAGCCATCCGCATGAAGATTCTTATGAGAAGACCTTAGAGACGGCGGGAGAGCTGATTTACTCTGCAATCAAGAGACAGATGGTTTCTGACGTGCCAATCTGCACTTTTTTATCTGGAGGCGTGGATTCAAGCCTTGTTTCCTCGGTTTGCAGCCGGGAACTGAAAAAGAACGGGGAACAGCTTACTACTTTTTCATTCGATTTTGATGGCAATGAAAAATATTTTCGCGCCAATACCTTTCAGCCTTCGCAAGATCGTCCCTATGTGGATCGGATGAAGGATTATCTGCAGACAGACCATCATTATTTGTCCTGTGATTACGGGAAACAGGCGGATTTGCTGCAGGAGTCAGTAAAGGCGCACGATATGCCGTGTATGACGGATATTGATTCTTCCCTGCTGTATTTTTGCAGTTTGGTCAGTCAATCCCATAAAGTGGTTTTAACGGGAGAGTGTGCAGATGAGGTGTTTGGAGGGTATCCGTGGTTCCACAAAAAAGAATTTTTTGGAAAGAATACGTTCCCTTGGACGCCGGACCTGACTCCGCGTCTGGAACTCCTGCAAGAAGATTTTGCAGAGGAGCTGCACCTGGATGCTTTTGTGGAAAAAGCCTATTATGATGCAATCTGCCAGATTGAGGCGCTGCCGGAGGAAAATGAGACGGAAACAAACCGTCGGCAGATTGGTTACTTAAATATCCGTTTCTTTATGCAGACCTTGCTCAACCGTATGGACCGGACCAGTATGCACTGGGGGCTGGAGGCAAGGGTTCCTTTTGCAGACAGGAAACTGGTAGAGTATATCTTTAATATCCCATGGGAGATGAAAGCCAAAGACGGCGTGGTAAAAAATATTCTGCGGCAGAGCAGTAAAGGCCTGCTTCCGGACGATATCCTGTTCCGGCGGAAAAGTCCATATCCAAAAAGTTATCATCCGTTTTATGAGGAGCTTCTGGGCAAACGGCTATTGCAGGAATTAGAGGATTCAAATGCGCCGATCTTGCGTTTTGTAGATAAAGAGAAGGTTCTTTGTTTTATTGGGAGCGTTAAAGATTATGGGAAACCGTGGTATGGTCAGCTTATGGCGGGACCGCAGATGCTTGCCTATCTTCTGCAGATTAATTTCTGGTTAAAAGAGTACCAGGTGGATTTGAGAATTTAATGTTGAAAGGCGGATAAGAAAATAAGCAGGCGGCGTCAGGGATAACCGCCTCATAAAATGATAAAAGCCTGCCGGAGCAATTTCGCACAAGGCAGGCTTTTCTTTTTAATTTGCATTTTTTTTCGCCCGGAAGCGCTGCGTAGAATCCAGTATCTTCTTACGGATACGAAGATTTTTTGGCGTAATTTCCAGAAGTTCGTCCGTATCGATAAATTCTAACGCTTCCTCCAGACTCAGTATTTTTGGCGGTACTAATTTTAGTGCGTCATCGGCGCTGGAAGAGCGGGTGTTAGTCAGATGTTTTGTCTTACATACGTTAAGCTCGATATCTTCTGCCTTTCCGTTTTGTCCAATAATCATACCGGCGTATACTTTTTGTCCCGGTCCTACAAACAGCGTTCCGCGATCCTGTGCATTAAACAGGCCGTAGGTAACCGTTTCGCCGGATTCAAAAGCGATCAGTGAACCCTGTTTGCGATAGGCAATATCGCCTTTATAAGGGCCATATTCCTCAAATACGGTATTCAGAATGCCGTTTCCTTTGGTATCGGTCAGGAATTCGCCACGGTATCCAATCAGTCCGCGGGAAGGGATTAGGAACTCTAAACGGGTATAACCGCCGCCGATCGCTCCCATGCCTTGTAGTTCGCCTTTGCGGTTGCTCAGTTTTTCAATGACGCTTCCGGAAAATTCTTCCGGGACGTCAATGTAGGCGCGTTCCATCGGTTCTAACCGCTGATTGCGTTCATTTGTTTTATATAATACTTCTGCCTTGCTGACGGCAAATTCATAGCCTTCCCGACGCATATTTTCAATCAGGACGGAAAGATGGAGCTCCCCGCGTCCGGAAACCTTAAAACTGTCTGTGTTGTCCGTTTCTTCAACGCGCAGGCTGACGTCGGAATTTAGTTCGCGGAAGAGCCGTTCCCTTAAATGGCGGGAAGTGACAAATTTTCCTTCCTGGCCGGCGAGCGGACTGTCATTTACCATAAAATGCATGGCAATCGTTGGTTCAGAGATTTTCTGAAAGGGGATTGCAACGGGGTGTTCCGGCGAACAGAGGGTATCTCCGATATGAATGTCAGAAATACCGGAAATGGCAACAATTGCGCCAATGGTTGCTTCCGGGACTTCGACTTTTTTCAAACCGTCAAATTCATAAAGCTTGCTGATTTTTACTTTTGTGCATTTATCCTGATCATGCGCATTGACAATCACAACATCCTGATTGACTTTAATAGTACCGTTGTCCACTTTGCCAACGCCAATTCGACCGACATATTCATTGTAATCAATCGTACTGATCAATACCTGCGTGTCCGCATCCGGATCGCCTTCCGGGGCAGGGATGTAATCCATGATCGTATCAAACAGGGGAACCATATCTTTTCCCGGTTCATCGGCATGGTAAGAGGCGACTCCGTCTTTGGCAGAAGCGAAGATAAACGGACAGTCGAGTTGTTCTTCGTTGGCATCCAGATCGATAAAAAGCTCCAGGATCTCATCTACAACTTCTTCCGGACGCGCTTCCGGCCGGTCAATTTTATTAATACAGGCAATAACGGGCAAATCTAACTCCAACGCTTTTTTTAATACAAATTTTGTCTGGGGCATGACGCCTTCAAAAGCGTCTACCACCAGAACAACGCCATTTACCATTTTTAATACACGCTCTACTTCGCCGCCAAAATCAGCATGGCCAGGCGTATCAATAATATTGATTTTTGAACCGTTGTAAGTAATAGCCGTATTTTTGGAAAGAATGGTAATGCCCCGTTCGCGCTCAATGTCCCCGGAATCCATGATGCGTTCTGCGACTTCCTGATTTTCACGAAAGACTCCGCTTTGCTTTAACAGTTCGTCAACTAAGGTTGTTTTTCCGTGATCAACATGTGCGATAATTGCTATATTTCTAACATCTTCTCGTTTTATAATCATTTCTGGCCTCATTTCTGCAGCAGAACTGCCATTCTCGTATTTTTCTGTCTGAAATCATCCTATGTAACAGGAAAAATATCACAATATATTAGTATACTCCAATTTTGGAAAGATACAAGAAAAAATTTATAAAATGCAAAAACAATTTGCTAAATAATTTGCCAAATCATTTGCTAAATTCTCTGTAAAGTGTATAATAAACATATTGGGTATATTGGATAAGAATAGCATATGGGGTAAGACCGGCTGTCTTTTAATGTGGTCCATACAAATGATAAACCGGGTAAGGAACGGCGAACAAAGTCCCTTTGCGTCACAGAAGGCGCGGTCCTGTCGAATGTTGTCATACATATGTTATGGAAAATAAAAAAAATCTGTTCTAAAATGAATAAAAGATTAGTATACATATACTAAAACCAAAATACTAAATGGAACATTTGTGTCCACGTGAAAAAGGGAGGAAAAAATATGTTGGATAAAGTATTTACAAACAACCAGGTCACAATTGCCGGAGAAGTGGTCAGCGAATTTGAGTTTAGCCATGAAGTATATGGAGAGCATTTCTTTGTGGTAAACATTGCAGTATGCCGCTTAAGTAATTCTTATGATATCATTCCGGTAATGGTGTCAGAAAGACTTTTGGATGTGAAAAGTGATTATCGTGGCTGTGTTTTACAGGCATGTGGTCAGTTCCGTTCGTATAATCGCCATGAGGAAACGAAAAACAGATTGGTATTATCTGTTTTTGCCAGAGAAGTTACGCTGTTGGAAAATGGCAACGAGGAACAGAACCCAAATCACATCTTTTTAGATGGATATGTTTGTAAGAGACCGGTGTACCGGAAAACACCGCTTGGCAGGGAGATTGCAGATGTATTACTGGCAGTGAACCGTCCATATGGAAAATCAGATTATATTCCTTGTATTTGCTGGGGAAGAAATGCCCGTTTTGCAGATCAGTTTGAGGTAGGCTCGCATATTCAGCTTTGGGGCCGTATCCAAAGCAGGGAATATCAAAAGAAAATCAGTGAGGAAGAGTTTGAGAAGAGAGTGGCTTATGAAGTCTCCGTCAGCAAACTGGAATTTATCGAGGAGGAAGAAGAATAGACAGATTGTCCTGATAAGAAAGCGTAAAAAAACTATGGATTTTTCATATAAGATGTGATAGAATGGCTAGAGTTGACAATTTGAGTAAATTTGTTATCCTAGCCATTTTATTGTACAGTAATGAAAAATGCAGGAGGTAATTTATGAATCGAAAAATTGTTCAGGTTTTTTATGGTGCAGGAAAGGGCAAAACTTCTGCAGCAGTGGGACAATGTATTCGCGCAGCAAGTTTGGGACAATCCATAATTATCATCCAGTTCCTGAAGGGGAAGGATGCAGAAGAGTTCAATTTTTTGGAAAAACTGGAGCCAGAGATTAAATTGTTCCGTTTTGAAAAGAAAATGGAATCCTATGACGAACTGTTGGCGTCCAAACAGAAGGAAGAGCGGCAGAATATTTTAAATGGGTTTCATTTTGCCAGAAAGGTAATCGATACCGGAGAATGTGACGTTCTGGTTTTGGATGAAGTACTGGGGCTTTTGGATCTTGGCATTGTTTCGGTAGAGGACATCATTCAGTTGATTAAGCTGAAAGACGATTATTGCCGGCTGGTACTTACCGGGCGTGAGCTTCCGCAGGAGATTGCAGAATATGCGGACGTGATTTCAAAAATTGATTTGGAAAAAGATTTGCTAGATTAAGTAAAACGCATATAATACTAGTGTAAAGATACAAACAGGGAGGAGATAAAAATGTCTATTTTTACTGGTGCAGGCGTTGCGCTCATTACGCCAATGCATGAAGACGGCTCTATCAATTATGATGCGATGGAGCAGATTGTAAATGATCAGATTTCCAATGATACAGATGCGATTATCGTATGTGGTACAACAGGAGAAGCGTCTACCATGACGCATGAAGAACACATTGAAACGGTAAAAATCTGTGTGGAAATGACAAAGAAACGGATTCCTGTTATCGCAGGTACCGGCTCAAATTGTACAAGTACGGCTGTGTATCTGTCAAAGGAAGCGCAGAAAGCAGGCGCTGACGGTCTTTTAGTGGTATCTCCTTATTACAATAAAGCAACCCAGAAAGGTTTAAAACAGCATTTTACGGAAGTTGCAAAAAGTGTTGATATTCCAATTATTTTATATAATATTCAGGGGCGTACCGGAGTGAATATCCAGCCAGAGACGATCGCTGACCTGGTAAAAGAAGTGGAAAACATTGTTGGTGTAAAAGAAGCTTCCGGCAATCTTTCCCAGATTGCCCATCTGATGTCTCTTTCTCAGGGGGATATTGATGTATATTCAGGAAATGACGATCAGATTGTTCCGATTGTAGCGCTTGGCGGAAAAGGGGTTATTTCCGTTTTGTCACATCTGGCGCCAAAAGATACCCATGATATTGTAGCAAAGCTTTTGGCGGGCGATGTCAGGGGAAGCAGTGAACTTCAGTTAAAATACATTCCATTAATTCAGGCTTTGTTTTGTGAGGTAAATCCAATCCCTGTGAAAGCGGCGATGAATATGATGGGATATCAGGCAGGTCCGCTTCGGATGCCGCTTACGGAGATGGAAGAAGCACATAAACAGGAACTCCGTAAAGCTATGATAGATGCCGGAATCCAGGTAACCGCATAATGGGCGGCTGGCGATATGAATGGAAAACTGCATGACCGGTAGGAGATTCTATCGGTCTTTTTTCACTGATGGGAAACGGTTTTCGAGATAGGAGCATAGTGAAAAATGCAAGGATACATATGAAGTAAAAAGGAGGCACGGGATGACAAAGATAATTTTAGTAGGCTGCAGTGGACGCATGGGACAGATGATTACGAATATGGTATCGGAAGATGAGGAAGTCCGGATTGTGGCAGGAGTGGATATTGTTGACAAGGGGGATGCCGATTACCCCGTTTTTAAGGATATTATGGAATGCGACATTGCGGCGGATGTTATCATTGATTTTTCATCAGCCAATGAAATTGAGAAAAGAATTGACTATGCGGTAAAACGGAAGATTCCTTTGGTAGAATGTTCTACCGGCTTGTCACAGGAGCAGACAGCCTATCTTCTGGACGCCGGAAAAGAAGTAGCGGTTCTGCGCTCTGCCAATATGTCCGTGGGTATCAATTTACTGATTAAACTGGTAAAAGAAGCCGCAGAGAAGTTAGCGGGGGAAGGTTTTGATGTTGAAATTGTGGAGAAACATCACAACCAGAAGCTGGATGCGCCGTCCGGAACGGCACTTGCTCTTGCAGATTCTGTGAACGAGGCGGTGGACAACCAGTATGAATATGTATATGACCGTTCGAAAGTACGCAGGAAGAGGGAAAAAAAAGAGCTGGGGATCTCTTCCGTCAGGGGTGGCACAATTGTCGGCGAACATGATGTTATCTTTGCCGGAACAGACGAAGTAGTAACATTTTCCCATACAGCGTATTCCAGAGGCGTATTTGCCAAAGGTTCCGTTGTAGCGGCAAAATATCTGAAAGGAAAGGACGCCGGTCTCTATGATATGGCGGATGTAGTATTATAATGCAGTTTACGGTAGGAACGATCATTGATATCATTATGGCGGTTTGTATCTTATTTGCAGTTGTGCGGGGATGGCAGACAGGTCTTGTGATTAAACTGGCTCATTTGGTGGCTGTTATTGCAGCATGCGTTCTGGCAGCAGGGATGGTGACGCTGCTAAAAGGGAAAACGGGCGGCGGTATTGTTCTGCCATTGGCGGCTGCCGTGTGTTTTTTGATAGCTGTTGTAATCTTATACCATCTGATCAAAGCGCTTCATCTTATTGATTATATTCCGGTCGTTGGAAAGTTAAATAAGATTGGGGGAGCTGTCGTAGGGTTTATTGCAGAATTTATATTTATCTATGTCATATGCAGCATTCTGTTCGGCATCATACCGCAAACTATGCTCGATCAGTGGGGATTGTCGGAAGATGTGATATCTCAGACATATCTTCTGCAGGCATTTTTTCCATAGGACAGGCTTTTTGTTTCAGACCGCAGAACCGGCGGAGAAACGGTTGGATGGAAATACAGGGAAAGAAAAGGAGAGCGCTTGGAACAGATGAATTATCAGTTGGAATTAGATAAGATCATTGCAGAAATCCTGCAGAAGGGGCGTGTGCCGACCCTGCTCATGCACAGTTGCTGCGCACCGTGCAGCAGTTATTGTTTAAGCTATCTGGCCGAGTATTTTCAGATAACGATATTATACTATAATCCGAATATTTCGTTGAAAGAGGAATATGATAAGCGGGTATGCGAGCAAATTCGCCTGATACGGGAACTTCCTGTAAAATATCCGGTCTCCTTTGTCGAAGGAAATTATGAACCGGAACGTTTTTTTGAGATGTCGGAGGGGCTTGAGAAGGAACCGGAGGGAGGCATTCGTTGTTTTCAATGTTATGAAATGCGTCAGAGGGAAACGGCGGCCTATGCTAAAAAACATGGATTTGACTATTTTACGACAACGCTATCTGTCAGTCCGCATAAGAACGCTCAAAAGTTAAATGAGATTGGACTTGCGTTAGAGCGGGAATATGGCGTGCCCTATCTGGTTTCCGATTTTAAGAAGCGGAACGGGTATTTAAAATCAATAGAATATTCCAAAGAATATGGACTTTACCGACAGAATTATTGTGGCTGCGTATTTAGTAAAAAGGAATAACGGAAGAAATGAGGCGGATATGACAGAAATATGGGATGTTTATGATGAAGATGGCAATATGACCGGAAAAACAATGCAAAGAGGCAGACCTAAGACAGGGGAATATATGCTTTGCGTCCATGTTTATCTGCATACGCCGGATGGAAAGTTTTTGGTGCAGAAGCGTTCTTTGCGGAAAGAAAGCCATCCGGGCGAGTGGGATATTACAGTAGGCGCCGTGCTTTGCGGGGAGGACAGTTTAGAGGGCGCCAGAAGGGAAACGATGGAAGAAGTCGGCATTGATATTTCTAATGCAAAGGTAAAATATATCGGCAGGGTAAAGAAAAAAAGAAGCTTTGCGGATATCTATTTTGCGGAGAAAGAATTTTCTCTGGAAGATTGTGTCCTGCAGCAGGATGAAGTGGAAGCGGTTCGCTTTGTAGACAGTGCAGGACTTCTGGCTCTCCAGAAAAATGAAAGGATGCGGGAAGAAAGTTATTTGGAGGTCTTACGGAAGGCTTTAAATGGGATGAAAAAAGGAGTATCATGACAGAAAACGCAGAAACATAGAATGGTTGGAGTAAAGATATTGTCAGTTGATCAAAAATAAATAAAAAGAGTATTGGTTCCTTGAGGTATAATGATTTAAGACAAAAAATAAAACCGAAAGGAGTACCAATACTCATGGATATTATAACACTGATCAAGGAACTTGTCACTGGATTATTG
>CANRJM010000004.1 GCA_947630925.1 uncultured Lachnospiraceae bacterium | reverse complement strand
CTTGCCAAAAGAGAATGCCGGTTGTATGATGAAAGAAACAGTTCTGAGGTCATTTTTCTTTAGGGACAGTCTTTTTCATGTCAACTGACAATTCGTTTACTTCATCCATAGAATGGAGAAGGCTTGACATTTTCTGGATTCTATGGTAGAAAAAATAGGAAAGCATTGATTAGAGATAGTAAGCATCCGGATATCGCAGAGAGAAGCCGGAGGGTGCAAGGTTTTGTTGGAAGGATGTTGAACCGGTCTATGAGCTGCAGGACGAAAACAGGGAAGACCTGAAGAAATCCTGCCGGATACCCCCGTTATCATGGGTAAATAAGTGCTATGCTTATTGTGAGAGCAGACATCTGTCTGAAATTAGGTGGTAACACGGAGTGATTCGCCCTAAACTAAAGTTTTAGTTTAGGGTTTTTTTTGAGAGATGGAGGAGGACGACATGAAACTTGCAAAACTGATTGGCGATAGATTTAAGGAAAAACCGGCAGACTGTGTGATCGACAGTCATGCGCTTATGCTGCGCGGCGGTTATATGAAAAATGTGGGAAATGGTATTTTTTCAGAATTGCCGATATTGCGGAGGATTACAGCAAAAATTGAAGCAATTATCCGTGAAGAGATGGATGCCATTGATGGACAGGAAGTGCTATTTCCGGTCGTATTACCGGCAGACTTGTGGGATGAATCCGGACGGTATGATTCCGTCGGCAGTGAACTGATACGTTTTACAGACCGAAATAATTCCAGACTGGTACTTGCCATGACACATGAAGAGGCTGCCGTCCATCTGGTAAGGGAGTATGCACAGACCTATACGAAGTATCCGTTTATGATCTATCAGATACAGAGAAAATTCCGTGATGAGGCAAGGCCAAGGGCCGGTATGCTCCGCGTGCGTGAATTTACTATGAAAGATGCGTATTCTTTCCATACTTCACAGGAGGATTTGGAGAAATATTATGCCATATGCTATGACGCATACTATCGCATTTTTGCCAGGGCAGGCATTCCGGAGGTTGTGACCGTTGCTTCGGATTCCGGTATGATGGGCGGTAATATTTCTCATGAATATATGCTTCTTACGCCGATTGGCGAAGATGTGATTGTTTTCTGTGAGGAGTGTGATTACCGTGCCAATATGGAGGCTGCGGAGAATATTGCAGACCCTCCTTCCACTGGAGAGGAGCAGGAACTGCAATGTATTGAGACGCCGGATTGTAAGACGATTGACGCTGTCTGTACATTCCTGAATGCAGATATCAAATCTTCCTGCAAAGCTGTTGTATATCAGAAGAACAGAGACGATACTTTTGTTGTGGCATTTGTACGCGGGGATTATGAGGTAAATGAGACAAAACTCCGTAATCTGGTAGGAGAGGAAATCCATCCGGCAGAAATTACGGAAACAGATTGCTTGGTGGCCGGTTATATTGGACCATATCAGATAGCAAAAGAGGCGGAGGTATATATTGACATAACGTTAAAGGGGATTCCGTCTTTGGTGGCAGGCGCTAATCAGGAAGGGTTTCATTATGTTGGGCTCAATCTGGAAAGAGATTTGGAGAATGCAACGTTTGTGGACATTTCCAAAATACAGGAAGGGAGCATCTGTCCTTGCTGTGGAAAGAAAGCCATTACGATTAAGCGCGGCATTGAAGTGGGGAATATTTTTCAGTTGGGAACGAAATATACGAAATCAATGGGGATGAAATACACGGATGAAAAGGGAGAGCAACACTATCCGATCATGGGATGCTATGGAATCGGCGTTGGCCGTATGGCGGCGTCTATCTGCGAGGCGCATCATGATGATTATGGTCCTGTCTGGCCGATTTCGATTGCACCGTGGGAGGTTCATATCTGTTGTCTGCGCGCAGATGATGAAGACACAAAAGCCGCAGCCGGCAAACTGTATGAGGAGCTGCAGGACGCAGGTATCGAAGTCCTCTATGACGACCGGGAAGGCGTACGTCCCGGCGCTATGTTTTCCGATGCCGACTTGATCGGCGTACCGATTCGTGTGATCGTAAGCCCGAGAAATTTAAAAGAGTCCTGTTTTGAGATTACCACGAGGGATAAAACGGTCAGGGAAATGGTACCGGTCGGAGAGGCGGTAACATTTATCCAGAAGCTGAAAGAGGAGATGTATCAGAAAATCCGGGAGACGGTAAAGGAAAGGCGCATCTGTATCTAACAGGGAAAAAACTTGCATTCGGGCATTGTTTCGTGTAAAATAAATCTGTTATGGAAAATAGTGCCTTTTATCAGAAGGGCAATCTTATAAAATATGGTACGAAAGGCGGAATATAGAATGTTTAAAATCAATGATAACTATTTAAAATTACCGGGAAGTTACCTTTTTTCCAATATTGCTAAAAAGGTAGCGGCATATTCCGAGGCGCATCCGGATCAGGCAGATCAGATTATCCGTCTGGGAATCGGAGATGTAACTCTGCCGTTAGCGCCGGCCATTATCGAAAGGCTTCACAGCGCGGTAGATGAAATGGCAAAACAGGAGACCTTTAAAGGTTATGCTCCGGATTTGGGATATGAATTTCTGCGTACTACCATTGTGGAACATGATTATCAAGCCAGAGGCTGTGACATCTCTGCGGACGAGATATTTGTCAGTGATGGAGCAAAAAGCGATTCCGGAAATATTGGAGATATCTTTAGCGTAGATAATAAAATCGCAGTATGCGATCCGGTATATCCGGTTTATGTTGATTCCAATGCTATGTCCGGACGTACAGGGGTATATCATCCGGAGACGGAAATGTGGTCGGATGTAATCTATATGCCATGTGTCAGTGAAAATCATTTCTGCCCGGAATTGCCAAAAGAAACGCCGGATATCATTTATCTCTGTTTTCCAAACAATCCAACGGGTACGACGCTTACGAAAGATCAGTTGCAGGTTTGGGTTGATTATGCGCTGAAAGTTGGGGCGGTCATTATCTATGATGCGGCATATGAGGCATATATTTCATCTGAAAATGTACCGCATTCGATTTATGAGTGTAAGGGAGCAAAAGGCTGTGCGATTGAAATCCGCAGTTTTTCTAAAAACGCAGGTTTTACCGGAACACGTCTTGGTTTCACGGTTGTGCCAAAAGATTTGAAATGCGGGGATGTTTCCTTGCATACTTTATGGGCGCGCCGCCATGGAACGAAGTTTAATGGAGCTCCATATATGATTCAGGCTGCCGGGGCTGCTGTATATTCTGAAGAGGGCAGAAAACAGACGCAGGAGCAGATCGCTTATTATATGAACAATGCGACGACGATCAGGGAAGGCCTGATTGACGCGGGCTATGAAGTATTTGGCGGCGTAGACGCGCCTTATATCTGGTTAAAGACGCCGAATCATATGAAATCCTGGGAATTTTTTGATTATTTATTAGAGGAGTTAAATATTGTCGGAACACCAGGTTCCGGTTTCGGTCCAAGCGGAGAAGGTTATTTCCGTCTGACTGCTTTTGGCAGCGCGGAAAATACCAAGAAGGCAATGGAACGGATCAGAGCCGGTAAAGTTAGCGGAAAATAATAGAATCAGTGGGAAACTGTCGCGCGGTATGCATCTTCGAAATATAGCGCGGCAGTTCCTGTATTCTGAACAAGGGCAGCGCCGGCACGTTGCCGCAGTTTTCTATCTCATGGAAAAAGAAGCAGTATAGATTACAGGCGCATGGAAAATGCAGAAATGGAGTGAAACATGAGTAAATTAAAAAATTTTATTATCGTTGCCGTCTTGTCGGCAGGCATGTTTTTATCCGGCGCATCTGCTTCCGCAGATGCGGTAGTAGATGATGAGGATACCGGATATGACCGTTATATTGCTTTTGGCGCTGATTTAACAGCGAAGGAGAAAGCAACGGTTTTAGAGGAATTTGGTATTACAAAGTCGGATTTGGATGATTATAAGATCATTGAGATCACAAACGAAGATGAACATCAGTATCTGGGCGATTATATTGATGCATCTGTTATTGGAAAAAGGGCGCTGTCTTCCGTTATGGTAGTAAAGACGGAGGAGGAAAGCGGTATCAATGTTACGACAGAAAATATCAGCTATTGTACATCGGGGATGTATTGTAATGCTTTGGTTACTGCAGGTATGTCAGACGCACAGGTAACGGTTGCCGGTCCGTTTAATATATCAGGCACTTCTGCTTTGGTTGGCGCAATGAAAGCATATGCAACCATGACGGGCGAGGATATTTCTGAAGATACGATGGATACTGCCACAAATGAGCTGGTAACGACTGCCGAACTGGGAGACAGTATTGGCGATAAGACAAAGGCGGCGGAATTGATTGCTGCAGTGAAACAGAAGGTGTTTTCCGAAGATCTGGACTCTGCGACAGACATAAGAGATGCGGTAAAATCTTCTGCCGATGCGTTGGATTTGAATCTTTCGGATGAAAATATTGATGAAATCGTGGATATGATGGAAAAGGTATCGAAAGAGGATATTGATGTTGATGCGATTACGGAACAGGCGAAAGATATCTATGATAAGTTAAAGGATGTCGGTGTGGATTTCAGCGAGGTTGATACCAGTGGTTTGCTCGAGCAGGTAGGAGATTTCTTTGCCGGTATCTTTCAGGCTATTGCAGATTTCTTTACCGGTTTATTTGGATAAGCGTCAGAAAGGAAGGAAACGATGGCTAATATTATCTCAGACGAAACGATTGAGTATGTAGGGATTCTTGCAAAGTTAGAGTTAGACGGGCAGGAAAGAGAACGCGCCAAAAAGGATATTGGCGAAATGTTAGATTATATTGATAAATTAAATGAATTGGATACATCAGATGTGGAACCGATGTCTCATGTCTTTCCCGTCCATAATGTTTTCCGCGAAGATGTTGTAAAAAATGGCGATGGACGAAAACAGACCTTATCAAATGCGCCGGATAGCAGAGAAGATGGCTTTGTAGTGCCGAAGACGATTTAAGGATACAGGTTAAGGAGGATTGGTTATGTCTCTCATGAGTTTGACAGCAGTGGAATTAGGAAAAAAAATAAAGGCAAAAGAAGTTTCCGTAGAAGAAGCCGTACAGGCTGCCTTGGATGCCATTGCGGAGAAAGAGGATAAAGTCAACAGTTTTGTTACCGTGGACGCTGAGAAGGCGTTAGAACGTGCAGGGCAGATACAAAAGGATATAGATAACGGAGTCCTGTCAGGTCCTCTTGCCGGCGTGCCGGTTGCGATTAAAGATAATATGTGTACCAAAGGGATGCTTACAACCTGCAGCTCCAAAATTTTGGGGAATTTTGTTCCGCCATATACTGCAGAAGCAGTCCGGAATTTGGAGAAAGCCGGGGCTGTGATTCTTGGAAAGACAAATATGGATGAGTTTGCCATGGGGAGTACAACAGAGACTTCTTTCTATGGGGCTACAAAAAATCCATGGAACCCCGAACATGTTCCGGGTGGTTCGTCAGGCGGTTCCTGCGCAGCGGTAGCCGCTGAGGAATGCTCCTATGCATTGGGATCCGATACGGGCGGTTCCATTCGCCAACCGAGTTCGTTTTGCGGTGTTACCGGTCTGAAACCGACATATGGTACGGTTTCACGATATGGTTTGATCGCATATGGTTCTTCTCTGGATCAGATTGGACCGATCGCCAAAGATGTAACGGATTGCGCAGTGATTTTAGAAGCGATCGCATCACATGATAAAAAGGATTCTACTTCCATAGGACGGGATTCCTATGATTTTACTTCAGCGTTGACAGATGATGTGGCAGGAATGAAAATTGGCATTCCGAGAGATTATTTTGGAGAAGGATTAGGTACAGAGGTGCGTGACGCAGTCTTAGCGGCTGCAGGGGAATTAAAGAAAAAGGGCGCTATTGTGGAAGAGTTTGATTTAAGCCTGGTGGAATATGCGATTCCGGCATATTATGTGATTGCCTGTGCAGAAGCCAGTTCCAATTTGGCGCGTTTTGACGGCGTAAAATACGGATATCGCACGGAAGAATTTGAAGGTCTTCATCATATGTATAAGAAAACCCGTTCCGAAGGGTTTGGTACGGAGGTAAAACGCCGTATTATGCTGGGTTCCTTTGTATTGAGTTCCGGATATTACGACGCTTATTATCTGAAAGCGCTCCGTACGAAAGCATTGATTAAGCAGGCATTTGACCGGGCGTTTGAAAAATATGACGTGATTTTGGGGCCTGCGGCGCCGACAACGGCTCCGCGGTTAGGAGACAGCTTAAGCGATCCGATTAAGATGTATCTTGGCGATATTTATACCATTTCTGTCAATCTTGCCGGATTACCCGGTATTTCATTGCCTTGCGGCACGGATGCCAAAGGGTTGCCAATTGGTTTACAACTGATTGGAGACTGTTTTGAGGAAAAAAAGATTCTGCGTGCGGCATATGCTTTTGAGCAGACGAGAGAATATGCGCATAGTCCATTGGCAGCAGATGTGATGTTATAGAGGAGGAGAGCATGAAACAGTTTGAAACCGTAATCGGACTTGAAGTACATGTGGAACTGGCAACGAAGACAAAGATTTTCTGCTCTTGTTCCACTGCGTTTGGAGGACAACCAAATTCGCATACCTGTCCTGTGTGTACCGGTATGCCGGGTTCCCTGCCTGTCTTAAATAAGCAGGTAGTAGAGTATGCAGTCGCAGTAGGGCTTGCAACGAATTGTAAGATTACGCAGTATTGTAAGTTTGACCGAAAAAATTATTTTTATCCGGATAATCCGCAGAATTATCAGATTTCCCAACTGTATTTACCAATCTGCCGGGATGGCGGGATTGAAATTGAAACAGAAGACGGTGTGAAAAAAACAATCGGGATTCATGAAATTCATATGGAGGAAGATGCAGGGAAGCTGATACATGATGAGAGAGGAGAAAATTCCCTGGTGGATTTTAACCGTTCCGGCGTTCCGTTGATTGAAATTGTATCAGAGCCGGATATGCGTTCGGCAGACGAAGTAATCGCATATTTGGAGAAACTTCGTCTGATCATTCAATATCTGGGCGCTTCTGACTGTAAACTGCAGGAGGGCTCGATGCGTGCTGATGTTAACCTGTCTGTCCGTGAGTCAGGCACGATGGAACTGGGTACACGTACGGAGATGAAGAACTTAAATTCTTTCAAAGCCATCCGTAGAGCGATAGAGGCAGAGAGGCAGCGCCAGATCGACTTAATCGAAGCGGGCAAAGAAGTCGTTCAGGAGACGAGACGGTGGGATGATGCAAAAGAATATTCCTATGCGATGCGCTCGAAAGAGGATGCCCAGGATTACCGTTATTTTCCGGAGCCGGATTTGGTTCCTGTCATCATCAGTGATGAGTGGCTGCAGGAGATTAGAGAGCGTCAGCCGGAGCTTCGTACGGAAAAACTGGAGCGTTATAAGAGGGAGTTTCATATTCCGGACTATGACGCTGAGCTGATTACGTCAAATAAAAAATTAGCCGATATTTTTGAGGCAACGACAGCGATTTGCCATTTGCCGAAGAAGGTATCCAACTGGCTGATGGTGGAAACCATGCGTTTGCTAAAGGAGCATGAGATGGAAATAGAGGAGATCACGTTTTCTCCGGAAAATCTTGCCAAGCTGATACAGCTTACAGAGGATTCTGCCATTAACAGTACGGTGGCAAAAGAGGTATTTGAAAAAATTTTTGAACAAGATATCGATCCGGAAAAATATGTGGAAGAACACGGTTTAAAAACCGTGTCCGACGACGGAGCGCTCCGCAGTACGATTGAAAAAGTAATGGAAGAAAATCCGCAGTCTGTTGAGGATTACCGCAAGGGGAAGAAAAAAGCGATTGGATTTTTGGTTGGTCAGACAATGAAAGCCATGCAGGGAAAAGCGGATCCTGGTATGGTAAATAAAATTTTAACGGAACTGTTACAGTAGTCGTTTCATTCGTTTTTTACCTGTAGATTCATTTTGGCTGTTTGTGCTGGGAACGTCATAAATCAGCCCTGCTTCGACAAAAGAAACTGCATTTGCAGTATTCTCTTTCGATTCCAGAATAGAAACGTTCTCAGAATGGAGATTAGTATGGAAAACAGTATTGAACAACGCAGATCAAAAAGAGTTCCTGTTTCGCTGAGCCTGGAGGTATCTTCACTCTTTAAACAGGACAATGTTAAAGTTAGCAATATCAATGCGCCGATTACCGTTCACAATATTTCTAAGAATGGAATTGGCTTTTCCACAGAGAGTACTTTGCCCATTGGTTACTATTTCAATGCAAGGTTAGAGTTTTCCAGCAAGGACGAATCCTTAAATTGTGTTGTGTGCATTGTCAGACGTGGAAAGACAAGGGATGGCAGGCAATTCTATGGCTGTGAGTTTGTAGGAATGTCTCCGGTGTTCGACTATATTTTTGAAGGAATCGAGCAGAGGGCAGAGGAAAAACATTAAATTTATGCACGTATATCAAAAGAGAAGCGTTTCATTTCTGTTGTCGCATGTGTATTTACCTTTGTGTTAATAAAGTCATCAACCGTAGGGGAGGGTTGTTCCCTTTGCTGTATCTTAATCTGGCATTGGTAGCCCAAAAGGTTTAGTGCATCTTTCAGCATGGAAGAGTTGACGTCCAGAAGCTGAACGGAATCCTGATCATTAACAGAAAAATCAGCTTTGATCTCTTGCATATTTTTATCAATTTTAATATCAACCATACCAAGATGCTCCATATCTAAATGGAGCAGAACGCTTGTTTTGTTGGGGTTTTGACGCAGGCGTTCTTTTTTTGTATAGACATACAGATCGCCGTGCGCATCCTGGCTTGGAAGTTTAAGCGGCAGTTGAAAATAGGAAAAGGTTTCGTTTAATGTTTTCATAAAGGAGATATTTTGTTCAATATCTTTTGCAAAACCGTTAAGCTGTGAAGAATCCTGGCCGCTCAGGGTACTTTGGATGAGATGACGGTACTGCTGCATCTGGGAATGCATTTTGCTATAAAATTCAGAAAGTTTTCCTTCTTGCATTTGTTCCGGCGTCATCGTCCAGGAACTTTGCAGATCTCTGGCAAACAGTTTTTTAAACGCATCAGAGCGGAACAGGGAACGGATCTGTTTACTGTCAGTGAGGGATATCGTATTATAGATCACAGTCAGGACTTCTTTTGTCGTTGCTTCGCCTGAGGCAATCTTCATAAGCATCGTACGACTGATTGGCATAGCCTGGAGTTGATTTGCCAGTTCATCCCTTTCGTTGGCAGAAAGATAGGTATTCAGAAGATCGTAATTGCGGGAGTGGGTTTCGTATTCTTTGATTAAAGTGTCCAATGCGCTGTTTTCTGCAATGTGCGGTGTATTTTCAGCGCCTGCTGGAGAGCCTTTTAAAGCGTCCAGAGTTCCTGAAATGGTATTTTTGGCATTTTGGGATATGGTCTGCAGCAACCTGCCGGCAAAAGCGAAACGGTTGTCTGACTTTTGGGCGGTATCTTCTTCTGCTGCGTCTGCAGTATTCTGTTCCATTTGTTCTTCCACAGTTTCCATAACGGCGGCTTCATTGAGCTGAATGCTGTTTTTCACGGAATCCTCTGTGATGACAGTGGGATTCGAAAGTAATGGCTCCAAAGCCTGCTGAAGCCGGGTAAGCTGTTCGGCAAGCTGTGCGGAAGAAAGATTCTCCGGCAACGTCAGCGTTCCGTTCGCTGCAGCGTCGCGGATCAGAGTCATGGCATCCTGCAGCGAAAGCGTACCATCCTGCAGTTGGGCAACGGTATCTTCTGTCAAAGAAGCGCCGGATAGCATGGTCATGATTTCGTCCTGAACAGAGACAGAAAGACTGGCAAGCGTTGCAGGAGGAGCGCCTGCATTCGAGGAGGATAATCCGATGGAGAGCAGGCTTTTGCCAAAAGCAGCGACTGCATCTGCATTGCTGTTTTCTGCCAACGCACTTAATAAAGAAGGAATATCTCTGGAAAAGTTTTGGAGCCGTTCCAACAGTTGATAATTATTATTTCGGTAGTTGCTAAATTGTTGGATGGAATCTTCGTTAATCTCCATCATAAGGCGGTTCATTACAGCAAGTGTATTCATGTCGCTGGTATGATAATCAAATGCCTGCTGCATCAGGTTTTGAATCGAATCCCTGTTAATGGGGAGCAGATTATCCATCAGTGCTTTTACCGTAGCCTGATTATGTTCTGTTGGAGGCAGATTGGCTTCATCAAGAGCCTTGTTGATCAGGGTTAATTCGGTGTCCGAATATCCCTTGGATATATTTTCTAAATAGAGCGTTCCGCCTGAAATATCAATCAGGCGAAAAGCTCTGGTCTGTCCAATGGCATAGGTTGCACTGTCCTGGATTCTGCCGCGGACAATCGTGTTGTTTTCCAGGGTAATGGAAATTTCATTATTTCTTAAATCTGTGATTTCGCCGCGCAAAACATCTCCGACGTGGAGCGAGGAGGCGCCCCTGGCAATGCCGTAATTGCTGGAAATGCCAACGGTTCTGCCAGACTGGGAGGAGGGATTCTGCTGACCTGCAATTCTCTGGCGGGAAGCACTTCCGGTATTTGTGCCTGTCTGTTTGCCCTGACTCGTATTTAATGGATTCACTCTTTGTTCCATGGAAACCTCCCAAATTTAAAATGTTTTCTATATGTATAATTATCGGCAGTATCAAAAAAAAATAAAAGAAATTTTAGAAAAAACTTGACAAGAAATGTATTGCGTGATATCTTACTAGTTAGAAATTAGCACTCCATTTCATTGAGTGCTAACAAATAAGGAAGGAGAAGCCGCATGGAGTTAGACAAAAGAAAGCTGAAGATTCTTCAGGCTATTATTCGAACCTATCTCGATACAGGCGAGCCGGTTGGTTCCAGGACGATTTCAAAGTATTCTGATCTGAATCTGAGTTCAGCGACGATTCGAAATGAAATGGCTGATTTGGAAGAACTTGGGTATATTATCCAGCCGCATACATCGGCAGGGCGCATTCCTTCTGACAAAGGATACCGTCTATATGTAGATACGATGTTAGATGCAAAATCCGGCGAGGTAGAAAGCCTGCGGGAGGAACTGGAGGAGAAAGCAGGAAAGCTTGACGATATCCTGCAGCAGGTTGCTAAGTTTTTGGCAACGAATACAAATTATGCAACGATGGTTTCCGGTCCGCGCTATCAGACGAAACGCGTGAAATTTATTCAGATTACGTCGGTTGAGGATGAGCAGTTGCTTGTAGTGATTGTATTGGACAATAATGTTGTTAAGAATCAGATGCTTCCGCTGGAAAAGCCGATAGAAGAGGAAATGATTGTCAAGCTCAACTTTATTTTGAACACGACCTTAAATGGTCTGGATGTGTTGGATATGAATCTTGCAGTGATACAGAAAATTAAGGAGCAGGTTGGCAAGCATGCGCAGATTATTGATTCTGTTCTTGAAGTCATTGGAAAAACACTGGTGGAAGAAGATGATTTGGAGGTATATACCAGCGGTACGACCAATATTCTGAAATATCCGGAGCTGTCTGATAAAACGAAAGCGGCTGAAATTATTGGAGCGTTTGAAGAAAAGCAGATTATGCATAATTGGCTCGGCCTTCCGCAGAAGGATGGAGGCGGGCTGGATGAAACCCATGATATTCAGGTGTATATTGGTAATGAGACACAGATTGATTCCATGAAAGATTGTTCCATGGTAACGGCAACTTACAGGATTCAGGAAGGGGTTTACGGCAAGATAGGAATTGTCGGGCCGAAACGTATGGATTATGATAAAGTGGTTGGAACGTTAAACTCCCTGATGAGTCAGTTAGATGATATTTTTAAGAATAAGAAATAATTATAATATAGAAAGTTTAGAGGTGATACCAAAGTGGCAGAGGAAAAAAATACAAAATCAGCAGAAGAAGAGACGGTTGCAGAAAAGCAGGAAGAGACAGCCGAAGCAACAGAGGAAGTACTTACAGAGGAAGAAACGGCAGATACAGAAGAAACACAGAATGCGGATAAAAAACATTTTGGAAAGAAAAAAGATAAGAATATGGTAAAGTTGGAAGAAAAACTTGCTGATTTGGAAGATAAGCGTGTCCGCCAGCTTGCAGAGTTTGAGAATTTCAGGAAACGTTCCGAAAAGGAAAAGGCGCAGATGTTTGAAGTTGGAGCAAAGACGGTTATTGAAAAAATGCTTCCAATTATTGACAATTTTGAACGCGGGCTTCTGGCGGTGCCGGAAGAAGAAAAGGATGCGCCGTTTGTCCAGGGTGTGGAGTTAGTATATAAACAACTGCTTACGGCTTTTGAGGAGTTAGGAGTAAAACCGATTGAAGCGGTTGGCAAAGAATTTGATCCGAATCTGCACAACGCGGTTATGACAGTGGACGATGAAGAATTGGAAAGCGGTACGGTAGCCGAAGAAATGCAAAAAGGATATTTATATAAAGAAAATGTTGTGCGTCACAGCATGGTAAAGGTAGTCAATTAATAGCGTAATACCCGGTTATCCGGATAGAATAAATAAGAAAATATAAATTCATTGATTTAGGAGGTTAATCATTATGAGTAAAATTATTGGTATTGATTTAGGAACAACAAATTCATGCGTTGCTGTTATGGAAGGCGGTAAGCCGGTCGTTGTAGCGAATACAGAAGGCGCCAGGACGACACCTTCCATTGTTGCATTTTCCAAAACAGGAGAAAGACTGGTGGGCGAACCTGCAAAACGTCAGGCAGTTACCAATGCGGATAAGACGGTTTCTTCCATTAAAAGACATATGGGAACAGATTACCGTGTTACAATTGACGATAAGAAATTTTCTCCACAGGAAATTTCTGCCATGATCCTTCAGAAATTAAAGACCGATGCGGAAAGCTATTTGGGAGAAAAAGTTTCCGATGCAGTAATCACAGTACCTGCATATTTCAATGACGCACAGCGTCAGGCAACAAAGGATGCAGGTAAGATTGCAGGACTTGACGTAAAGCGTATTATCAACGAGCCGACTGCTGCCGCTTTAGCATATGGTCTTGATAATGAGAAAGAGCAAAAGATTATGGTATACGATTTAGGCGGCGGTACTTTTGATGTATCCATCATTGAAATCGGCGACGGCGTTATTGAAGTTCTGGCAACATCAGGCGATAACAGACTGGGCGGTGATGATTTTGACCAGAAGATCACAAACTATATGATCGAAGAGTTTAAAAAAGCAGAAGGTGTTGATTTATCAACGGATAAGATGGCTCTTCAGAGATTAAAAGAAGCTGCAGAGAAAGCTAAGAAGGAACTTTCTTCTGCAACGACTACAAATATTAATTTACCATTCATTACTGCAACGGCAGAAGGTCCGAAACACTTCGATATGAACCTGACCAGAGCGAAATTTGATGAACTGACACATGATCTGGTTGAGAGAACGTCAGCTCCGGTAACCAATGCATTAAAGGATGCAGGCATTACGTCGTCAGAGCTTGGTAAGGTATTATTAGTAGGTGGTTCTACACGTATTCCGGCGGTTCAGGATAAAGTAAAACAGTTGACGGGACATGAACCAAGTAAGTCACTGAATCCGGACGAATGTGTAGCGTTGGGTGCTTCCGTACAGGGTGGAAAGCTTGCGGGAGACGCTGGCGCAGGTGATATTTTACTTCTGGATGTTACCCCGCTGTCTTTGTCGATTGAAACAATGGGCGGAGTTGCAACAAGACTGATTGAAAGAAATACAACGATTCCGACGAAGAAGAGTCAGGTGTTCTCTACGGCAGCTGATAATCAGAGTGCAGTTGATATTAATGTATTGCAGGGCGAGCGTCAGTTCGCAAAGGATAATAAATCGCTTGGACAGTTCCGTCTGGACGGTATTCCGCCTGCAAGAAGAGGCGTTCCGCAGATTGAGGTTACCTTTGATATTGATGCAAATGGTATTGTTAATGTATCGGCCAAGGATTTGGGAACCGGAAAAGAGCAGCATATTACGATTACGGCAGGTTCCAATATGTCTGATGAAGAGATTGAGAAGGCGGTACAGGAGGCTGCGCAGTATGAAGCTGAGGATAAACAACGCAAAGAGGGCATTGATGCCAGAAATGAAGCAGACAGCTTAGTGTTCCAGACGCAGAAAGCGTTAGATGAAGTGGGAGATAAGATCGATGCTTCTGAGAAAGAAAAAGTGCAGTCAGATATCGACCACTTAAAGGAGCTGGTTGAGAAGACAAATCCGGAATCTGTATCGGAATCTGAGGTAGCAGAATTAAATGCGGCAAAGGAACAGTTAATGCAGAGCGCACAGAATGTATTCCAGAAAATGTATGAGAACGCTCAGGCAGCGGGAGCCGGTCCTGATATGGGAGCCGGGGCAGGCGCTGCCGGTCCCGATATGGGTACGCAGGATGGTGCGGATGATGTTGTAGACGGAGATTATCGTGAAGTATAGGATATCAATACAGAGTTTTATCAGGTTAGGGAGCAATCGTATCATGAAGCTTCGGAATGGAGACTAATATGGCAGAAAAAAGAGATTACTATGAAGTTCTGGGAGTATCGAGAAATGCCTCTGATTCAGAACTTAAGTCGGCTTATCGTAAGTTGGCCAAAAAATATCATCCGGATACGAATCCCGGTAATCAGGAAGCAGAAGCAAAATTTAAAGAAGCATCGGAAGCATATGCCGTATTAAGCGACCCTGAAAAACGCCGTCAATATGACCAGTTTGGTCATGCCGCCTTTGAAGGGGGCGCAGGCGGCGCAGGTGGATTTGATTTTAGCAGTATGGATATGGGCGATATTTTTGGCGATATTTTTGGCGACTTTTTCGGCGGAGGAAGCCGTTCCCGCAGCAGAAGCAGCGGGCCGATGAAGGGGCAGAATATCCGGACTTCCGTCCGTATCAGCTTCCATGAGTCATGTTTTGGCGTGGATAAAGAAATTGATATTGTATTGAAAGACGAATGTGCGGCTTGCCACGGTACCGGTGCAAAGCCGGGAACCAGTCCGCAGACTTGTCCAAAATGCGGTGGAAAAGGGCAGGTGGTCTTTACGCAGCAGTCGCTGTTTGGCGTGGTGCGTAATGTACAGTCCTGTCCGGACTGCCATGGAACGGGTAAGATTATTAAGGAGCGTTGTCCGGATTGTGGTGGTTCCGGTTATATTAGCAGAAAGCGTAATCTATCGGTTTCCATTCCGGCGGGAATTGATAATGGGCAGTGCGTCCGTATCCGGGATAAAGGCGAGCCAGGTGTGAATGGCGGTGGAAGAGGCGATTTGCTGGTCGAAGTGATTGTTGGGAACGATCCGATTTTTAAACGCCAGGATATGGATATCTATTCTACCGTGCCGATTACTTTTACAAAAGCTGCATTGGGAGGCGATATCCGGATCAAAACAATTGACGGAGAGGTTATGTATACTGTAAAAGCGGGTACACAGACAGATACCAGGGTACGACTGCGTGGAAAGGGAGTTCCTTCCCTGCGCAATAAACAGGTTCGGGGCGATCATTATGTTACCTTGGTTGTACAGATTCCGACAAAAATGACGGCGCTGCAGAGAGAACAGTTGATGGAGTTTGATAAGGTTATGTATGGCGAGCAGGAAGAACATACGGAAGACCCAAAACCAAAGAAAAAGGGAATCAAGCGTAAAAAATAAGAAGTTTCTGCTGGAAAAATTCTAAAAATCGGCAGGTATAAAAAAGGGCAACGTCTGTATGTTGCCCTTTTTTGGGACTTTGGGAAAATGCGGATCTGGAAAAATAATGATTGAATCGGTCATGAAAATACGATATACTATGAAGAAAGACAGTATTATTTGTCAGATCAGAAAGGAGGACATGTTATGCAGAACGGTCCCCAGCCAACGAATATTGTATCGAATAAATACGATTCCTTTTTGGATTTCCACGTAACGATGTATGACAATTTACCATATCAGCGAGATGCAGATTACTGCAATATAGAGAAGGTGGCATTATACAGCGGCAGAGTCATTAAATATTATTTATGTGTCAATCAGCCGGAAAGGATTCCTATTGACAATAAAGACGATCAAATCGAGCAGATTCTTGAATCAATTTTGGCAGAGGAGAGAAAGAGGCTTGCAGAGCGTAAGACAGAGGTGGTCAAAATTGCCGGGGAAGATGAGGTAACACAGGAACAGATACAGACGCTGCTTGATGAAAATGGAAATGCTTTTTCCGAAGGAGAGACAGGGAAGGACAAGATAGATGCGGTAGAAGAAACAGTGAATGCATTTAGTGATGTAGAAGACTGGTAATCATGCAGCAGATAAGAGACCAGAGTGAGCGCTTTGGTCTCTTTTTACGGCTGCGGCGTTGTTGACATTTTATTTGTCTATGATATAATAATTTTCGTATTGTCAAAAAAGAATGATTATATTCTGATGTTTGAAAAATGGAGTGCTTATGACTATTAAAAGATATATGAAGAATTTTTTTCGCTATAAGTATTTATTAGTAGAATTAGTTAAGAAATATATAAAGTTAAAGTATCGTCGTTCTTATCTGGGAATTTTGTGGACATTAATTGAGCCTTTGCTGACAATGATGGTATTAACGTTAGTGTTTGGAACCTTTTTTGGAAATGATGACCCGCAGTATCCGGTATATATTTTGTGCGGCCGTTTGCTGTACAGTTTTTTTTCCTCCGCTTCCAAGGCGGGACTGAAGTCCATCAGCAGCAATGCATCCATGATCAAGAAAGTATACGTTCCCAAATACATTTATGTGATTTCCGCGATACTGTCAAATTTTGTGACATTTTTAATTTCCCTGATTGTTTTGGTAGGGGTTGGGGCAGTATTAAAGGTAAAGGTTACTCCGTATATGATACAGGCAATCATACCGATGATCATCCTGTTTGTTCTTACGTTAGGAGTCGGTTTGATTTTAGCAACATTAAATGTGTTTTTCCGGGATATTGAATATATCTGGTCTGTGGCAACATTGTTAATCATGTATGCATCTGCTATTTTTTATCAGACCGACCGTGTGATCAATACAGGAAACGGATGGGTATTCAACATCAATCCGGTCTATATGTGTATTTCAAACTTCCGTGATGCGATTCTTTACGGTTCGCCGATGAATATGTCATATTGTTTGACCTCTGCAGTTGTAGCGGTAGTTATGCTGATAATTGGCGCTATTCTGTTTTGCAGGAAGCAGGATAAGTTTATCTTATATGTATAGGAGGCTGTTATGAAAAAGGATGTCGCAGTTAGTGTAAATAACGTTGGAATGCGATTTAATCTCAGTCAGGAAAGGGTTGACAATCTAAAGGAGTTTGTAATTAAGTTTTTGCGCAAAGATTTAAAGTTTAATGAGTTTTGGGCTCTGAAAGATATTGATTTTGAAATTAAGAAAGGGGAACGGCTTGGCGTATTAGGACTGAATGGTTCCGGCAAGAGTACTTTGTTAAAGGTGGTTTCAGGAGTCTTAAAACCATCGGCCGGTTCTGTGGAAACCCGTGGGGTGGTTGCGCCGTTACTGGAGTTAGGCGCCGGTTTTAGTCCAGAGTATACAGGAAGAGAAAACATTTATTTGTATGGCGCGGTATTAGGTTATACAAAAGAGTTTTTGGATGAGAGATTTGATGAAATTGTGGACTTTTCGGGATTAGGGGAATTTATTGAAGTGCCGCTGAAAAATTATTCCTCCGGTATGAAAGCAAGGCTTGGTTTCTCCATTGCTACGGTGGTTGAGCCGGATATTTTGATCTTGGATGAAGTGCTCTCCGTCGGAGATAAAAAGTTTCGGAAGAAGAGTGAAAATAAAATTTTGAGTATGTTTGACGAGGGCGTAACCGTGATGTTTGTATCACATTCACTGGAACAGGTGTTAAGACTTTGTAATCAGGCAATTATTTTAGACAGCGGCCGTTTGGTGGCAAAGGGGCCGGTAGAAAAGGTAGCAAGAATCTACAAAAATATGACAGAATAAAATCTTGGTATTATAGGAGGCAGACAATGGAACAGGGGATTTTACCGAAAAAGAAGTATCATTTGATCCGCATTTTTTTTATTTTGAGTTTTGGGATCATGGCAGGGGTATTCTGCCGCCAGAGTATGGCGGATGCTTCTTCCGGTTATATGATCAGGATTAATAAGCAGGCCAATTGTGTAACGATATATCGACAGAAAAAGAATGGTTATAAACCGATAAAGGCATTGGTTTGTTCAACAGGCTATGCGACAAAACTGGGAACGTATTCGTTGGGAGAGAAGATGCGTTGGCATGTACTGGATGGACCGTGCTATGGACAGTACTGCACCCGGATTTATGGCGGCGTATTGTTCCATTCCGTATGGTATACCGGTCAGAATAACCCGGCGACGCTCTCCATTTCTTCTTACAATAAACTGGGTACGACAGCTTCCCATGGCTGCGTTCGCCTGACGGTTGCCGGCGCAAAGTGGATATATAACCACGTGCCCTCCGGTACAAAGGTTGTGATTTATTCTGCAAAGAATCCGGGACCGCTTGGAAAGCCAAAGGCAATCAAACTGCCCTATACCTGTAGATGGGATCCTACCGATACCGGAAATCCGGGAAATCCATGGAATAAAAAGAAACCGGTTATTACAGGCGCTAAAAATCTTGTGATTGCCTATAATTCTTCTTATCATATTATGAAAGGCATCAAAGCAAAAAATACAACGGGGTTTGATGCAAAAGCGCTGGTAAAAACAAAGATTACATATAAAGGAAAGAAAGTAGCGAAGATCAATACGAAAAAACCCGGCAAGTATAAGGTAACCTATATGCTGACGGATGAAATTGGACGTAAGGCAAGAGCTAACATTACGGTTAAAGTGACTCCTTCCAAAGAAAAACCGACAATTTCAGGAGTGAAGAATCTGTATGTGACTTCTAAAGGCAAGCTGACAAAGAAATTGATGTTAAAGTCAGTTACGGCGACACAGGCAGGGAAAAAGCTGGCGTCTAAATACATTAAGGTTACAAAGAAAAAGATAAAGAAAAACGTATATAAGATTACATATACGGTACAGAATGCAAGCATAGCAGCCGTAGCAACCGCAAAAGCATATATTGATAAGAAAGCTCCTGTTATCAATGGAATTTCCAATCATGCGACATACCGGGTTGAGCAGTCTGTCAAGGTAAATAAAACATATGCAAAAGGATTGATCAAAAGTGTATCTGATAATTATACAGCGGTTAAGGTACAGAACGTTTCAATCACGATTACCAAATTAGACAATGGTGCAAGATATCAGATCATATATAAACTGAAAGATCAGGCGGGCAATCAGACAACGGTTAAGATTTATATTATTCCAACCGAATTTGTAACAATTACGGGGCCTTCTACGCTGGATATCTCTGCCGAGGAACTTGGGTATACGGATGATATGTCCCAAAACTGGCTGGAGAATAAACTAAGAGCATATTTGTTAAGCAATGCCGGTATTACAGCAAAAACATATGACAATAAGAATCTTACCGATCAGATAGAGATTGTTACATTGAATGAAAACGGTACTTTGGTTTATCAGGTAGTCTTCAGGGTAACAGACAGCCAGAAACACACAGCAACGAAACAGGTTTTGGTCAAGGTGATAAAATAAGCAAATCAGGAACCAGAGAGGGAAACATATGAAATCTGAAAAAAAAGAAAAATGGAATAAGCTGCTTCAGCATATATTCCGGTATGTGGGGATACCGATTGTTTTGGAGTTAATCATTGAATCATTAAATCACAAGTCAATTACTGCAGGATTTCAGTATATGATTGAGTGGCCGTCGCTTTTTATCTTTAATACCCTGATTATTATGCTGACAGTATCAGTGGCGCTGTTTTTTAAGCGGGAGATTTTTGTCTTTACGGTTATTTCAGCCGTTTGGCTGATTTTTGGGATTGTGAATTTCATTATTCTCAGTTTCCGGGTCACTCCGTTTTCAGCAGTGGATATCACATTATTGGAAAGCGCAATCAGCGTTTCGGGACATTATCTGAATGCGCAGAATATTGCAATGATTATTGTGGCAGTCATCTTAGTACTGGTTAGTATGATCTGTCTGTACCGCAAGGCGCCAAAGCATTCCCATACCACGCAGAAGAAGTTGATTATGGCGGGAATATGCGTGGCATTGATTTCAATGGCTATCTTTTTCCTGAGAAATAAAAGCAATTCCGTACAGGCGTTGTCGAATAACTATACCAATATTTCAGAAGCATATGAAAATTATGGTTTTGTCTATTGTTTTACAAACAGTATCATCGATACGGGCATTTCAAAACCGGCAGACTATTCGCAGGAAAATGTGCAGAAGATTTTGTCCGGAATATCCGGTGGAAATACAACAGCGGCTGTTAAACCCAATATCATTTTTGTTCAGTTGGAATCCTTTTTTGATGTGAATACGTTAAAATCGTTGAAGCTTTCGCAGGATGCGCTTCCTAATTTCCATAAGCTGCAGCAGAATTTTTCACATGGTCTTTTGACCGTGCCGACGATTGGCGCGGGAACTGTCAATACGGAGTTTGAAGTGCTGACAGGTATGAGCCAGAAGGACTTCGGGACTTCGGAGTATCCGTATAAGACGGTCCTTCGGGATACGACGGCGGAAAGTATCTGCTATGATTTGAAAAAACTGGGCTATACCAGCCATTGTGTCCATAATAATGAAGGTACTTTTTATGGAAGAAATAAAGTATTTTCAAATTTGGGATTTGACAGTTTTACTTCTATGGAATACATGAACGGTCTGGAAGATAATCCCAATGGTTGGAAAAAAGATAAAATTTTGACAAAGGAAATCATAAATACATTAAATAATACGGCGGGCGCTGATTTTACTTTGGGAATCACAGTGCAGAGCCATGGAAAATATACCGGTTTTGAAGCGGGGAAAAATGCGCCGATAAAAGTGAAGAAAGCGCCGGAGGGAATGGAAGAGAGTTACGCATATTATGTTAACCAGTTATATGAGGTCGATCAGATGATAGGCGAATTGACGGCACAGCTAAGCAGCCGTCAGGAAAAGACGGTATTGGTTCTATATGGGGATCATCTGCCAAGCCTGGATATTAAAAAGAAGGATTTAAAGGATACCAATCTGTACCAGACGCAGTATGTGATATGGGATAATATGGGACTTACAAAAGAAGATGAAAATCTGAGCGCTTATCAGCTTTATCCAGAGGTTTTAAATCGTCTTGGGATTCATGAGGGAAATCTCACAAAGTTTCATCAGAGTGCAGAGTGGAAAACTAAGACATATCATGAAAATCTGAAAATGTTAGAGTATGATATGCTGTATGGAGACAACTTTGCCTATCAGGGCAATAAACCATATCAGATGACGAACCTTCATATGGGAACCGGCGCGCTCTCTATTACGGACGTCGTAAAAAATGAGAAAGGATATCTTGTGTCCGGTGTTGGTTTTACACCATACTGCCATATTTTGTTTAATGGAAAGGAGATTGATGCAGAGTGGGTAGACGAAAGCCATCTCCAGATTACAGAAGCGATCGAATATGATGCAGAGGCAGCCGCACAGGCGGCGCAGGCTACGCCGGTCCCGCAGGGTACCGTGGTAAAAAAAGAAAGTATTCCCAATGCGTTCTTTGTTAAGATGAAGACGGATGGAGGAACGGTTTTAAGTGAAAGTGAAGTAGTAAAGTGGGAGAATACGTCTCTTGCCAAATAAAAATCATGAGAAGCAGAAGTGTCATACTTTGTCGAAGGACAGAGTATGACTCTTTTTTTTTCTACCTTCCTTTGACATCTTTCGCAGGAGAAATTCGTTATACTACCTTCAGAGGAAGATGAGAAGAAATGAATCATACCGCTGTCTTTGGACAGAGGGCAGGAAGTTTAAAATAAGATAGGGAAGGCAGGGTTTTGTAGAAGGAAGTGGGAAAGTGAAGGTGTATTTATATCTTGATGTTTATATTCTTCTGAACTTCATTATGAATTTGTTTCTGCTCATGATAACGGCAGTTGTTCGACAAAAAAAATGTCGCATATTTCGTCTTTTTCTGGTTTCTTTATTTGTTTCGCTCCTTTCAGCGGCCGTCACTTGTTTTTTCTGGGGGAAATCAGGCTGGCAGTTGTTCTTTGCGGCGGTACAGATAACAGGGCTGGTGCGCATGGCATTTACATATGAAGGGAAGCACGCATTTTTGGGAGATTGTTTGACATTTCTTTTTTTGACTTTTTTTGCCGGTGGCTGTATTGGAGTTTTTCTGCATCTATTTTCTTCTGTTTGGACAACAAAGAAGCGTATTGCAATGGGCGGAATCCTTACAGCCGTTATCATATTACTCATCTTGTTTTTTCTGTTTCGGTTCCAGTTGGCAGAGCAGGGGCGGAACAGAAATGTTTTGTCGGCAAAAATTGTCCACAAAGGAAAAGAATATGATATCAGGGTATTATATGATACGGGAAATCAACTGTTCAGTCCTTATACCGGCGAAAACGTAGCTGTGGTTTCAGAAACACTGTCAGAGAAGATTGGGCTTGCCCATGAACAAAACCCCTTGCTGATTCCCTATTCTTCTATCGGGGGAAGCGGTTTGTTAAAAGCATACCGGATTGAAATGGTCTTTCTTTCGGATGGAGCGATAAAACGGGAAGTTTTGGCGGCGGTTAGCGAAAATATAAAAAGAGACGATGAAGTACAAATGATTTTAGGCAGGAGATAACTGCAGATAGAACGAAAAGGAATATTAAAAATTCAGATATGCTGCAAGGTAGCAGAATGGAGGAAACTATGCTTAAGATATCAATGTCAAATCGATTTCAATTCCGCGTAATGTCGGAATTTAAGGGGTTATTTTGCTCTCATAAGCGGGGCGGGATCCATTATATTGGCGGCGCGGAAATATTACCGGCTCCCTTTACGTCAGAAGAAGAAAAAGAGGTTTTAGAAAAATTGGGCGGGACGCAGGACCAGGAGGCAAGAAGCCGGCTGATTGAACATAATTTAAGGCTTGTTGTCTATATTGCCAAAAAGTTTGACAATACCGGGATTGGCGTAGAGGATTTGATATCCATTGGAACCATTGGATTGATCAAGGCAATCAACACGTTTAATCCGTTAAAAAATATTAAACTGGCAACGTATGCTTCACGTTGCATTGAAAATGAGATTTTAATGTATCTGCGAAGAAACAACAAAATTCGCTATGAAGTTTCCATTGATGAACCGCTTAATGTCGATTGGGATGGAAATGAACTGCTTTTGTCCGATATCCTTGGAACAGACGAAAATATTATTTCCAAAGATTTGGAAGATGAGGTGGATAAAAGGCTGCTCCGTATGGCGCTTGAGAAATTAAACGACAGGGAACGTGATATTATTGAACTTCGTTTTGGTATCAACCGTTCTGACGGCAGGGAGCGAACACAGAAAGAAGTGGCGGATTTGATGGGAATTTCACAATCGTACATATCCCGTTTGGAAAAAAAGATCATGAAACGGTTAAAAAAAGAAATTCTTAAGATGGAGCAGGTATAATAAAATGATTTTTGTAAATCCTACTTTATATTAGCTTTTGGCGGAGGGAAACAGTATGGCAATGTATAAAGTAGAGATTTGCGGTGTCAATACATCAAAATTACCGCTCCTTACGGATGAACAAAAAAAAGAACTGATTGATAAAATCCAAAATGGAGACAAAAACGCCAGAGAAGAATTTATTAAGGGGAATCTGCGCCTGGTTTTAAGTATTATCCAGCGTTTTTCCAATTCCGGAGAAAATATCGACGATCTGTTTCAGATAGGCTGCATTGGTCTGATGAAATCGATTGATCATTTTGACGTGACTATGAATGTAAAATTCAGTACGTATGCGGTGCCTATGATTATCGGCGAAATCAGAAGGTATCTGCGCGATAATAACAGTATCCGCGTAAGCCGTTCCCTTCGTGATACGGCGTACAAGGCCATTTACGCAAAAGAAGCCATGATGAAGGAGAGTGATAAGGAGCCTACGGTAGAAGAAATCGCAAAAAAAATCGGCGTCCCGCCGGAAACCATTGTGGTAGCGCTGGATGCGATACAAAATCCTGTTTCCCTGTATGAGCCGGTTTATGGCGAGAGCGGCGATACGCTGCACATTATGGATCAGATTAGCGATAAGAAGAATAAAGAAGATTGCTGGATAGAGGAGATATCATTAAAAGCAGCGATTGAGCGTCTGTCACAAAGAGAGCATCGGATTATTCAACTACGCTATTTTGAGGGGAAGACACAGATGGAGGTTGCAGAGGAGATCCACATTTCCCAGGCGCAGGTCAGCCGTCTGGAAAAGAAAGCGCTACAGTCTATGAAACAGTATTTAAATTGAATATTTATCCGCTCCTATCATAAGATAGTAGAAAATGGGTTTTAGGATTCAGAGTATATGCGATTATGTGAACTGAGGGAAAAAGAAGTCATTAATATTTGTGACGGGGAAAAACTGGGAAATGTATGCGACATAGATTTTGATGTTAAAACCGGGAGAATCTGCGCGCTGATCATACCAGGACCATGTAAAATGTTCGGAATCATAGGAAGAGATCATGAATATATTATACCTTATGGCAACGTACAGAGGATAGGAGCGGATGTGATTCTCGTAGAAATAGAAAGAGAGAAGTGCCTTCATAAATGTGATTGGAGTTAATACTTGCAAAATCCGTCTGCCGCATGATATGATAAAGTATCAAATAAAGCGAGCGCAGAAGGAACGAAAGCGTAAGAGAAAGGCGGAACAATATGAAGTGTCCATTTTGTGGAGAGGAAGATACCAGAGTGATTGACTCACGGCCGGCGGATGAGGGGGCTTCCATCCGAAGAAGACGTCAGTGCGATAAGTGCAGTAAGCGTTTTACCACTTATGAGAAGGTAGAGGCAATTCCTTTAGTAGTCATCAAGAAAGATTTGACACGGGAGCCGTATGACCGGACAAAAATTGAAAGAGGCGTCTTCCGCTCCTGCCATAAAAGACCAGTATCCGTTCCCCAGATGAATGCTTTGGTCGATAAAGTAGAAGCGGAAGTTTTTAATCTTGGGGCGCGTGAGGTAAAAAGCAGCTTTATCGGGGAATTGGTCATGAAAGGACTGGAAGATCTGGACGCCGTAGCATATGTGCGTTTTGCGTCTATTTACAGAGAATTTAAGGATGTCAGTATTTTTATGGACGAGATTAAGAAAATACTTGACAAATAAAAGATATTATGTTACATATGTAACATAATATCGGGAGCTCCTGCTTGGCAAGTGGAAGGAGCAGAATGTATAGTGTATCTTATTGTGCAACTGTCAGAGGGATTGACGGCTGCATGGTTCAGGCAGAGGCAGACGTATCTGATGGTCTGCCGGGATTTTCTTTAGTTGGTTATTTGTCTTCGGAGGGAAAGGAAGCAAGGGAACGTGTACGAATCGCAATCAAAAATTCCGGTTTCCGTTTACCGCCGAAGAAGATAACAATCAATCTTTCGCCCGCAGATATCCGAAAGGATGGTACGGGATACGATCTTGCTGTAGCGGTAGCAGTCTTAACGTCATTTGGTTATTTTTCACAGGAGTTTGTTAAAAAGATTCTTTTTTTGGGAGAACTTGATTTTGAGGGAAAGCTGCAGAATGTCCAAGGGGTTCTTCCAATGGTCTATACGGCGTATCAACAGGGATTTCAGTATTGTATTCTTCCCAAAGAGAATCAGATGGAGGCAGGAATCGTAGAAGGCATGCATATCATTGGAGCTGCATGTCTGAAAGAGGTGGCTGCGATTTTACAGAAAGAAGAATTTCCTGATGAGAAAAGAATTCTCTATGATTTTTGTAAAACACAGCCGCAACCCCTGGATTTTCAGGATGTGATCGGTCAGAAGATGGTACGCCGCGCAGTGGAGGTATCTGTTGCCGGTATGCACAATTTGCTGCTGATCGGACCGCCGGGCTCCGGCAAGACCATGATCGCAAAGAGGATACCGGGGATTATGCCTTGTATGGAATTTGAAGAGCAAATGGAGATTTCTAAGATTTACAGCGTGGCGGGACTGCTTTCTAAAACGCGGCCTTTTATAACGGAACGTCCCTTCCGGGAACCGCATCATACCGTTACGCAAAAAGCGCTGATAGGAGGAGGGCATCTGCCCAAACCCGGAGAAATCAGCCTTGCAAGCGGCGGTGTACTTTTTTTGGATGAGCTGACAGAATTTCAGAGACAGACAATAGAAGTCCTCAGAGAGCCATTGGAGGATGGCTATGTTACTATTTCCCGTCTTGACGGTACCTATCGCTATCCGGCGAAATTTCAACTGGTTGCCGCAATGAATCCCTGCAAGTGCGGTTATTATCCGGATCGGAAAAAATGTACCTGTACAAGCTGGCAGATTAAAAATTACTTAAGCAGATTGAGCCAGCCAATGCTTGACAGGATTGACATCTGTGCGGAAACAATTCCATTGGCATATCAGGAACTTCAAAATACAGGGAAAAATTCCGGCGAAGAGACCTCTTTCGCAATCCGTGAAAGAATTGTAGCGGCGCATGCCATTCAGGGGAAACGGTACCGTCAGGAAAAATTTTTTCACAATGCGCAGCTCACGCCGTCGCTGATAGAGAAATATTGCATGATGTCAGACGAAGCAAAGGAATATATTGCCCAAACTTTTGAAGAGATGGAATTTAGCGCCCGCGTCTATCATAAAGTACTTAAAATAAGCAGGACGATTGCAGATTTGGAAGGAACAGAAAGAATTGAAAAACGGCATATTGCGGAAGCTGCTTTCTATCGGATACCGGATAAAAAATACTGGGGAGGAGTGGAAGAAGCATTTGAAAGATAAATTATATGCTTTCTGGCTGTGCAATATACCGGGGATGAACAATCGAAAAATAGAGCGTCTGTTATCCTGTTTTGAAAGTCCGAAAGAAATCTTTTCCGCCGGACAAAAATATTTGGAACAGCTTACCTGTTTAAGCCAAAAAGATAAGGAAAGAATTTTTTCCGGAAGAAACGCCGAGACTGTCATAAAACAGTATGAAATGTTATATAATAAAGGAATCCGATTTGCCTATCGGGATGAACCGGATTTCCCCAAAAAACTTCTTTCCATTCCTGATGCGCCGTACGGTTTGTTTTATAAAGGGAAACTACCGTTAGAAAATGTCTTGTCTGTAGCGATTGTCGGAGCGCGGAAGGCATCCTTAGAAGCAAGGGAAGTGGCTGGGAAATTTGGGAGGGAACTGGCGGAAAACGGGATTCAGGTTATCAGCGGTATGGCATATGGCGTCGATATCTCTGCGCAGCGTGGCGTTATGGAAGTGGCCGGAGGAAGAACATATGGGATTTTGGGAACAGGAGTCGATTTGTGTTATCCACGGTGTCATATTGGAGCATATATGCAGATGCAGGAATACGGAGGCGTGATTTCGGAATTTCCATTGCAAACGCCGCCGCTTCCTTATCATTTTCCATTGCGGAACCGTATCATCAGCGGCTTATCCGATGGCATTCTGGTAATTGAAGCAAAAAAAGACAGCGGCTCCCTGATAACGGCAGAGACAGGACTGGAGCAGGGGAAAGAAATTTTTGTCGTACCGGGAAGCATCATGAATGCACAGTATGAAGGAAGTAACCGTCTGCTTCAGAACGGGGCTGCTTTAGTGCAGAATGTCAGGGATATTTTAGATGGATTTGGCTTGTTTTTTGATGAAGATGTCGTAGGAAGAAAGAAAAAATATGAGAATATGCTTGAAACGACAGAAAAAATAGTGTATTCTATTTTACGTTTGGAGCCGGTTCATATTTCTCAAATAGCAGAAGATACGGGATTGGAGCTGCAAAAAGTAATGGAAGCGGTGCTGTCCTTGCATCAGAAGAAACTGGTACAGTCGATAGGAAATCATTATTATGCAATTAAGTTATAGAGCGGATAAAGGGTTGAAAGGCAGGTAGTAAAATGGCAAAAAATCTTGTAATCGTGGAGTCACCTTCAAAAGCAACGACGATTAAGAAGTTTTTAGGAAGTACTTATGAGGTTATTGCTTCTAACGGTCATGTAAGGGACTTGCCGAAAAGCCAGTTGGGAATTGATATAGAAAATGATTTTGAGCCAAAATATATTACCATTCGCGGAAAGGGTGAGCTGTTGGCAAAACTTCGTAGAGAAGTGAAAAAGGCGGATAAAATCTATCTGGCAACAGATCCGGATCGCGAGGGAGAGGCAATTTCATGGCATCTGTTTCATGCGTTGAAACTGGATGAAAAAAATACCAGACGTATCACTTTTAATGAAATCACAAAAAATGCGGTAAAGCAGTCAATCAAAGAGGCCCGTCAGATTGATATGGATTTAGTAGACGCACAGCAGGCGCGTCGTGTTCTGGATCGTCTGGTGGGATATCAGATCAGTCCCGTTTTATGGGCGAAAGTAAAGAGAGGATTAAGTGCGGGCCGCGTACAATCGGTTGCGCTGCGCATCATTGCCGATCGAGAGGAAGCAATCAATGCGTTTATTTCGAAAGAATATTGGACGTTATCCGGAGAGTTTAGCGCAGCGGGCGATAAGAAGACGTTTACGGCTGATTTCTATGGAACAAAAGATAAGAAGATGTCCATTGATTCGGAGGAACAGTTGGACCAGATCCTGAAAGAATTAAAAAAATCCAAGTTTACTATTTCGGATAAAAAAGAGACGGTACGTGCCAAAAAAAGTCCATTGCCGTTTACAACCAGTACATTGCAGCAGGAGGCGGCAAAAAGACTGAATTTTTCTACACAGAAGACCATGCGTCTGGCGCAGAATCTTTATGAAGGAGTTGCGGTCAAAGGAAGAGGGACCGTTGGTCTGATCACGTATTTACGAACGGATTCCACCCGTATTTCCGATGACGCAAAAAAAATGGCAGACGACTATATTGAAGAAAATTATGGGGCGGAATTTCGTGCAACAGCAGAGAAAAAGGAGCAAAGCAAAAAAAAGATCCAGGATGCGCATGAAGCAATCCGGCCGACTTATGTCGATTTGACGCCGACGGCAGTAAAGGATGCTTTGTCCAGAGACCAGTTCCGCCTGTATCAGTTGATTTGGAGACGTTTTTTAGCGAGCAGGATGGCGCCTGCAAAATTTGAAACCACAACCATAAAAATTGATTCAGAGAAATATCGCTTTACAGCAGCGGTTTCTAAAGTTAAATTTTCCGGTTATTTAACGATATATCAGACAGAAGAAGATAAAATTGAAAAAAAAGTTTTGCCTAAGAACATAAAGGTCGGAATGCCGGTTGAAGCAGGAGATTTTGAGAAAAAGCAGCATTTTACACAACCGCCGGCGCATTTTACGGAAGCGTCTTTAGTTAAGACATTGGAGGAACTGGGGATTGGACGGCCAAGTACGTATTCGCCTACCATTTCTACCATTATCAACCGCCATTATGTGGCGAAGGAGCAGAAGAATCTGTATATTACGGAACTTGGCGAGGTTGTCAATTCTATTATGAAGAAATCCTTTGCCAGTATTGTAGACGTCAATTTTACCGCCTATATGGAGGGACTGCTTGACTGCGTGGAAGATGGAACCGTTCGTTGGAAGACAGTCGTAGAAAATTTTTATCCGGATTTAAACGAAGCAGTACAGGCTGCACAGAAAGAATTGGAAGAGGTTACCATAGAGGACGAGGTAACAGATGTCATCTGTGAAGAGTGTGGAAGGAATATGGTGGTCAAATACGGTCCACATGGGAAGTTTCTTGCTTGTCCGGGATTTCCGGAATGCCGCAATACAAAGCCGTATTTGGAAAAAATCGGCGTTGCCTGTCCAAAGTGCGGGGCAGATATTGTAGGGCGTAAGACAAAGAAAGGACGAAAATATTACGGATGCATCAGTTATCCGGACTGTGATTTTATGTCATGGCAGAAACCGTCTGACAAAAAATGTCCAAAATGCGGAGGGATGATGTTGGAAAAAGGAAACCGTATTGTATGCATGGATGAACAATGCGGATATGTAGAATCAAAAAAGAAAAAGGAGGATTGAAAATCACAGGCATTGAAACAGGAACAAAGGGAAGTTTCTATTTGGCAAACAGAATAATAGGAAAATAGGGAGAAATTGTGATGATAGGAAAAGAACTGACAAAATTTGGAGGTCATTTTTTAAAAATATTTTGCAATTTCTCTTGTAATTTCTATCATTTCCTCTATAATTATAAATGTATAGTTAGGTGAATTATGCGAATATGGCTTGAAAGGAGTTTTGCTATGACAAGAACAGGCGCATTTGATTATATAAATGTACTGGAGAAGGCTTGTGATGCGAGTTGGACCAGAAATTCCGTTTTGGCAGATAATATTGCAAATGTGGACACGCCGGGCTTTAAGCGCAGAGACGTACAGTTTGAAGAGTATCTCATGGGAGAACTTGGATTTACGGACTCTTTGGATGATGAGGTGGCAGATGCGGAATTAGACGCTTTGAATGCGACTACATATACGGATTATGCTGCGGTAAGCTACCGACTGGATGGCAATAACGTAGACATTGATACGGAAAATGTTGAATTGGCTAAAAATCAGATCAAGTACTATACCATGGTCGATTCGGTGTCTCAGGAATTTTCAAGACTGAAGATGGTAACAAAGGGGAATTCGTAGTTTATAATACAGTATCAGATTAGGAGGTTCGTATGGAAGGTGTTTTTTCCGGAATGAATATCAGTGCGTCAGGAATGACGGCACAGAGAACAAGACTGGATATTATTTCAGAAAATATTGCAAATGTTAATTCAACAAGAGATGCGGATGGAAATATCTATAAGAGGAAGTCTGTGATTTTCCATGAGAAAGGATATCCGTCTTTTCACGAAACCCTCTTGGGAACATCAGGATATGTAGGGAAAGGCGTTAAGATTACGCAGATTATCGAGGATGACGAGACGGAATGCCGGATGGTATACGACCCGGCCCATCCGGACGCAGATGAGAACGGATATGTTACTTATCCAAATGTCAATACGGTAACGGAAATGACGGATATGATCGATGCCAGCCGTGCATATGAAGCAAACGTAACGGCGTTTAATGCGTCAAAAAATATGCAGTTGAAAGCATTAGATATAGGAAAATCCAGTTAAGATTAACTGATGGAAGGAGAAGATTATGAACTTATCGGCATTGTCAGGGATTGATTTAGATTCCGTATACCAGTCCCCTGTGATTACCTCTCCGTTGGCATCCAATTCGGATTCACTGCTGATTCAGGAGGATGAGAAGAAAGGTGTTTTTGGTTCTATTTTGGATTCTGCAGTTAAGTTAGTCAGTGAGGCGAATGCATACAGCAATGCGGCAGAAGAGGAAGAAATGAAATTTGCACTTGGCGAAACAGACAGTATCCATGATGTGCAGATTGCACAGCAAAAGGCGAATGTATCTTTGCAGTATACAGTAGCTGTACGCGATGCTTTTATCAGTGCATATAGAGAATTGATGAATTTACAATTCTAGCAATATTTTAAAAGAACAACAGGGGAGTATGTGATGCAAGAGAGATTAAAAGAAATTCCAACGCGGATACTGGAATTTTGGAAGAGATATTCCAGCAAACAGAAAACAATTATTATTGCCATCATTTGTCTTGTATTAGTGGCGATTGGCATTACCGCATATCTGGTCTCCAGACCAACATGGACAAGATTCCAGAGTTTCAGCACTCTGGAAGATGCAAGTAAAATGACAGATGCATTGGATGAACAGGGCATCAGTTATCGTTCCTCTGACAATGGTTTGACCCTGTATGTCAAAGAAGGGGATATGACAAATGCATTATATGTTATGAGCGATAACGGATTGACTGATACCGGATATACTTGGGATCAGGCGTTTGACAATTCCATGTCAACGACAGAAAACGAAAAAAGCCAAAAGCGCATTCTGGCATTGCAGAATGAAATACGGAAAAGTCTGGTAGATTATTCCTTTATTGAGGATGCAAATGTATTTATTGATATTCCGGAAACTACATATAGCGTACTGGATGAAGAGGGAGATACTTCGATCACAGCGACGATTGCCGTGAGCGATTCCAAAAAAGAGCAGGTAACAGAAAATACAGCGCAGGCTCTTGCCAGTTGGCTTGCAAACACAGTTGGGACAGATGTGGAGCATGTCATTATCAATGATATTGATGGAAATTGCCTGTATAACGGTTCTACGGCTGATTCTCTGGGTGGCAGCATTACCGGCGGTACAGCGGAATATTCTGAGAAGCTGCGGAATACCATTGCCGAAAATGTAACAGATTTGTTGATAAAAAGCGGTTATGATGATGTTCAGATCGGTACACAGGGAATCCGTTTTGACATGAGCAAGCTGGAAAGACTGACAAAGACCTATTCCGTTTCCGAAGGACGGGAATATGGCTATCCGACAAATCTGTATACCTATACGTCAGAAGGAGGCGCAAACACTTCCGGCGGCGAGCCGGGGACGGCTTCCAATGATGATGATACGGATTATGTATACGAAACCGGAAACGGTTCTTCCAGCAGTTTGGAAATTCAGAAACTGCAGGGACTTTTAACGGATGAGACAATTGAAAATATTAAACGGGAAACACCGGCCATTGAGTATGATGAGTCTTCTCTTGCAGTTGTGGCTCTCCGCTATGTGATCTATGATGAGGATCAGTTAAGAGCAGACGGCACATTAGACAATATGACGTTTGATGAGTTCATGGCACAGAACAATGAAAGGAGAACGGCAGAGTTTACGGATGATGAAATCTCTTTGCTGGCACAGGCAACGGGCGTAGATGCCGCAAGGATTTCCGTTATGGCATACGAGGTGCCGAAGTTTGTTGAAAGTACGGATACTTCAAGAGGAATTGCAGATTATCTGATGATTATTTTAGCAATTCTGATTATTGCGCTTCTGATCTTTGTAGTAATACGAGGTACCGCACCGGTAAGAGTATCCGAAGAAGAGCCAGAGCTTTCTGTAGAGCAACTGCTTGCTACAACTAAGGAGAATCAGTCATTGGATGATATAGAATTTAGTGATAAATCAGAGACCAGAAAGATGATTGAGAAGTTTGTGGATGAAAATCCAGAGGCGGTTGCACAGTTATTGCGGAACTGGCTGAATGATGATTGGGATGTATAACACAGACAAATGCAGATAAATGTGAAAGGATGGTTGTATTATGGCAAAATCAGATGAAATTTCAGGCGTTCAGAAAGCCGCGATTCTATTAATTGCTTTGGGACCTGAAAAATCTTCCAATGTGTTTAAACATTTGAAGGAGGATGAAATTGAGCAGCTTACACTTGAGATTGCCAATACACGAAGTGTTTCGCCTGCAATGAAAGATTCTGTGTTGGATGAATTTTATGAAGTTTGTCTTGCACAGCAGTATATTGCGGAGGGCGGTATTGCCTATGCAAAGGATTTGTTGGAGAAATCACTTGGCTCCGAGCGGGCAAAGGATGTGATTGGCAAGCTGACAGCGTCATTACAGGTGCGTCCGTTTGAATTTGTCCGTAAGACGGATGCGAGCCAACTGTTAAATTTCATTCAGGACGAACATCCGCAGACGATTGCATTGATTCTTTCCTATTTACCTGCGGCACATTCTTCTGCGATTATTTCAGCCTTGACGCCGGATAAGCAGACCGATGTTGCAAAACGTATTGCACAGATGGATCGTACGGCGCCGGATGTCATTAAGGAGGTTGAAAAGGTTTTGGAACAGAAGCTTGCTTCTTTGGTCAACCAGGATTACACGATTGTCGGTGGTGTTGATTCCATTGTAGAAATCTTAAATACGGTTGACCGCGGTACGGAGAAACATATTATGGAAAGCATGGAAATCGAAGATCCGGAGCTTGCGGACGAAATCAGAAGAAAGATGTTTGTATTCGAGGATATTCTGTCACTGGATGACCGTTCTATACAGCGTGTACTGCGTGAGGTAGATAATAATGAATTAGCGGTTGCCTTAAAGGGCTCCAATGAAGAAGTTCAGAATCTTATCTTTAGCAATCTTTCATCCAGACTGGCTACTATGATCAAAGAGGATATGGAATTTATGGGTCCTGTACGTATGAAGGATGTAGAAGAGGCACAGCAGAAGATTGTTAATATTATACGTAAGTTAGAGGATTCTGCAGAGATTATTATCTCCAGAGGCGGAGGTGACGAGATCGTTGTCTAATTTAATTAAATCGGTATATTTCAATGTAAATCCATCGGAGGTTCGCATGATTGATTCCGATGAAAAGGTAGAGGAATTTATCCCGGATATTTTTCAGAAAGAACAGACAGCGGAAGTACATGATTTTCAGCAGTTGGAATTAAAACAATCAGGAGAAAACGATACGCAGGCGGCCTTTGAAAACGGATTGTCAGTGATTCATATGGATGATGTGGTCAATCAGGAAATGGAAAAGGTAGAACAGCAGATTTCAGAGCAGAAACAGCAGATTCTTGAGGAAGCGGAAGAAGAGGCTGCCAGAATGATAAAGGATGCGGAGGAGCAGAGCGCTTCCATTAAACAGTCTGCTTATATTGAAGGGGTCGAGCAGGGGCTTGCGGAAGGAAAAATACAAGCCGCTAAGGATCTGGAACAGAAGCGTCAGGAATTAGAGCAGGAATATGAACGGCGTTTTCAGGAACTGAAGGAGCAGGAAGAAAATTTGGAGCCGGCTTTTGCTGATTTAACGGTTTCTTTAGTCCGAAAACTTACCGGTGTGGTTTGTGAGGACAAAAAAGGGATTATTCTGTATTTGATTGGCAGTGCGATGAAAAATATGGAACGCACAAAAACGCTGATCCTGCGCGTATCAAAATCAGATATTGGCCGGGTTATGGAGAAAAAATCCACGTTTCAGATGCTTGCAAAAGGCATACAGGAATTTGATATTGTGGAAGACGAGAATTTAACGGAGAATCAGTGTATTATTGAAATGGATAATAAGGTAATTGACTGTAGTTTGGACGCACAGCTTCAAAATCTGGAGGAAAGTGTTAAGTTGCTGGTTTTCTGATGCAGAGAATGAGGAGCGTATTTGTATGTTAGACATTGATCTTTCAAAATATAATATGCTGTTAAACAGGACATATGAAAAACGTCTCGGCAAAGTTGCAAAAGTAGTAGGTCTTACGATTGAATCAATTGGTCCTGCCGCCAGGCTGAATGATTTGTGCCATATTATCACTAAGGATACAAATCAGATTATCCATGCCGAGGTAGTGGGCTTTCGTGATGACCGTGTTCTTTTGATGCCCTATGACGATACAGAGGGCGTTGCTTTGGGGTGCCGTGTGGAAAATACAAATGCACCGCTTAAAGTCAAGGTAGGCGAAGAACTGCTTGGAAAAACTTTGGATGGTTTGGGGAATCCAATCGATCAAACCGTTCTTTCCGGAATGCAGGGGTATTCGGTAGAGGCAGAGCCGCCGGATCCGCTGACCAGAGAGATTATTGATCAGGTGCTTCCGCTGGGGGTAAAAGCAGTGGATGGCCTGATTACGGTAGGGAAGGGACAGCGAATTGGCATTTTTGCAGGAAGCGGCGTAGGAAAAAGCACCCTTTTGGGGATGTTTGCAAGAAATACAAAAGCAGATATTAATGTGATTGCCCTGATTGGAGAGCGCGGCCGTGAAGTCAGGGAATTTATTGAACGCGATTTGGGCCCGGAGGGAATGAAACGGTCTGTTGTCGTAGTGGCAACATCGGATAAACCGGCGTTGATACGAAATAAGGCGGCAAAAACAGCAACCGCGATTGCAGAATATTTCCGGGATCAGGGAAAAGATGTCTTGCTGATGATGGATTCCCTGACGCGTTTTTCCATGGCACAAAGAGAGATTGGTCTGGCCTCAGGAGAACCCCCGGTTTCCAGAGGATATCCGCCGAGCGTATATTCGGAGATGCCAAAACTTCTGGAACGTGCAGGCAGATCGGATAAGGGGTCTATTACGGGACTCTATACTGTTTTGGTAGATGGAGACGATTTTAATGAACCGATTACAGATACGGCAAGAAGCATTTTAGATGGACATATTATGCTGGATCGGAAAATAGCGCATAAAAACCATTATCCTGCGATTGATGTGTTGCAAAGCATATCCCGTGTAATGAGCAGTATCGTAGGGAAAGAGCAAAAGGAAGCCAGCGGAAAGCTGAAAAATGTATTGGCGACTTATGCGGAAGCGGAGGATTTGGTCAATATAGGCGCATATAAGCCGGGTTCTAACCCGGCAATCGATTTTGCGTTATCAAAAATTGATGAAGTGAATAATTTTTTGGTGCAAGATGTTTATGATAAGTATAATTATGACGAAATAGTAAATAGATTAATCGCAATCTTTCAGGATGAGCCGGAGGAAGAAGCGGCGGAGACATGATGAAAGATGAGATAAATGAGGTTTCTCATGGCAAAATTTGTTTTTCCGATGGAAAGTATCTTATCCATTAAATATAAACTGGAAGATCAGGCAAAAGCGGAATATGGTTTGGAAATCGCAAAGCTTCATGAGGAAGAGGAAAAGTTAGAGCGGTTGGAAGAACGAAAACAGAAATTTCAGGCGGAATTACGGGAGGCGGTTTCCGACCGGTTGGATATCCGCAGGATCAAAGAATTGGAAAATAGTGTGGAAAATGTCAAATATAATATCAATATTCAGAAACTGATCATCCACCAACAGGAGTTGAAAGTGGAGGAGGCAAGGGAAAAACTGGATGAGGCGATGAAAGAAAGAAAAACCTTTGAAAAATTGAAAGAGAAAGCCTTTGAGGAGTTTAAACTGGAAATAGAGGCACAGGAGAGAAAGGAAGTTGACGAATTGGTTAGTTTCCGTTTTGGCAGCGCAAAGGAAAGTGAGGATAATTGATAAATGCCTAGAAAGAAAAAAGACGAATTACCTATGGAAAATTCGGAAGAAAGTAAAGGAAGCAGGGTTGTTACGGCTTTGATTGCCATTATTATTATTCTTATCTGGCTTGCGGTATTTGCTTTCTTGATAAAGTTAGATATCGGAGGGATTGGAAGTAATATATTATATCCGGTGTTAAAGGATGTTCCGGTCATCAATAAAATTTTACCGAATCCATCCGAGGAACAGCAGGCAGAGGAAGGGAATTATAAATACAATACCTTAAAGTCGGCAAATGACCGAATCAATGAATTAGAGAGACGTCTCGAATCGGAGACGGGGATGACGACTGCCAATTCCGATTATATTGCAGAGTTGGAGGCTGAAGTTAAAAACCTGCAGCGATACAAGAATGAACAGGAAGCTTTTGATAAGCGGGTCAGCGAGTTTGATCAGGAAGTTGTCTTTACGGATAATGCGCCGGATATCTCTGAGTACCGGAAATATTATGAAGAAATTGCACCGGAAAATGCAGAGAAAATCTATAAACAGGTACTGGATAAGCTGCAGTACAGCGAGAGAGCCAAAGAGCATGCTGCAAGATATGAAAAAATGGATGCAGCGGCAGCGGCCAGAATACTGACAGAGATGTCAGAAGATCTTCAATTGGTTTGCGATATCCTGCAGAATATGAAGGATGATAAAGCAGCGGCAGTTTTACAGGAATTAGACAGTACTTACGCGGCGCAGATTACAAAGAAAATATCCGCTTCAAGCGGAGGCGAGGATTAGTTGTCCACAGAGAAATCTGTTGACATAGATTAATTATTTAGGAAAGGAGGTGAAAAGATGGCAGGCGTTGAAGCGATACAATTAGGGGATATCGTTTCCGGCATGGTAAAATCAGTCCAAAAACCCACTGCTGTTTCCGATAACAGCAATCCGTTTCAGCATTTTCTGAAGGATGGCAGATCTTTTTCTGCTAAACAGTCTGAGAGTATTTCAGGAAAAGATGGTTCCGCTCATTCCGTGTATCAACAGGGAAATGAAAATCCATACAGCAGACAGGATACCATTGTAAAAGATTCCGGACAGGTGATGACAGCGGAACAGAAAACGGGAATGGAAAATCCGGACGAAACGTTGGCTGAACTGCAGGAGGCAGTACGAGATCTTCTGAAAGAAAAACTGAACCTGACAGATGAAGGGATTGATCAACTGTTAGATTTTATGGGAATTTCGTTCTTTGATCTGTTCAATCCGCAGATTCTTCAGCAGTTTGTGTTACAACTGCATGGCGGGGAAGAAAATATGGATTTTCTGTTCAATGAAAATATGATGAATGATTTTTCTGAACTGCAGCAGGCTTTGGAATCATTTCTGTCGGATGACATGAAAGCTCTGGTCGCACAGATGGAACCAATCGATACTCCGGTAACGTTGGATGAATTTCTGACGCAGGAAGGAGCAGAACATCCTGACCTGACAGCCAATACTGAAACTGCCGTTGAGGCAGACACGGCGTCTTCTTTTGCAGAAACAGTCGTTGAGGCAGAGACAACGCCTTCTGCTGCTGAAATACCGGAAAGTCTGTTAGCCGTACAGGAAGAAAAGCCGGAAACGGCTATGGTGGAAAAGATTACGGTGCATACAGAAGAAACGGCTGATACAAAGGAAATGGTTTCTGGTATGCAGGAGACTGCTGATGAGGAGCAGAGTTCCTTTTCACAGGATTTTCAGGAAAAGGATTCATCAGAAATGTTGTTTGCCCGTTCCGAAGATATGGAAAAAGCTCCGGTTCCCGTTATCACAGAGCAGTTTGATATGTCGCAGAATCAGGATTTCCGATTGTTCATGGAGAATGTGCCGGAGAATCGGAATATGCAGCAGATGATTGATATTATCAATCAGGTCAGCAATTCTATTCGAAACGTAATCAATGCCAATACGACAACAATGGAAGTCCAACTGAATCCAGAAAGTCTTGGAAAAGTATTTCTATCCGTTATTTCTAAAGACGGTGTGATGACGGCGACATTCCATGTTCAGACAGACGAGGCAAAGAATGCGTTAGAAAGCCAGATGTATCAGTTGCGGGAAAGTTTGGAGTCGAAAGATTTGAAAGTGGAATCTGTAGATGTACAGATATCAGATTTCAGCTTTTCACAGAGCAATGAGGCGGACGGACAGGGACAGAATGAGTCGCAAAAAAAGGATCATAAGAGATTCCGGTATGATTCTGAAATTTCAGAGGAAACAGAACGTTCTGAAGAAGAGACGGCGCAGCAGGTCCGTGAGCGCGTAATGCATGATTCTGGTGGAAGTATTGATTTTACAGCATAGTTTTATGGAAACAAAATTTTATGAAAGGAGGATTTAGGTTATGGCGTTAGAAGTTCCGGTAGTAGACGGAGAAATACAGGTTCCTGAAGATTCGCAGCAGAAAACAAAAAAATCCGGCGCCGATCTTGGAAAAGATGACTTTCTGCTTTTGCTGGTAACGCAGATGCAGTATCAGGATCCCCTCGATCCGGCAGATAATACGGAATATGTAGCACAGCTTGCGCAGTTCAGCGAATTGGAGCAGATGACCAACTTAAACAGTACGACAACGAATACATCGGCATATTCTCTTGTCGGCAAAGACGTTCTGGTACGCCAGACTTCATCAACCGGTCAGACTCAGGAAATACAGGGAACGGTCCAGTATGTTACTATTAAAAGCGGAGAGGCATATGTGGTCATTGACGGTCAGGAATATTCATATGACGATATTGTAACGGTATTTGATTCATATTATCTGATATCCATGTATCTTCCATCCGTTATGTCACAGACAGTTTCCTATACGCATGGAGACTCATCTGATGTTACGATTCAGGGGGTCAGTCTTGGATCCAATGGTTATGAAGCATCCAGTTTTGCCGTGGTTCTGGTGGATGAATATAATCAGGCAACCGGCATTGATGCGAAATACCTGAAATTTGAAAAGGGTAAGCTTACAATTGACAACGAAGCATTTAAATATTTACCGGCAGGCACTTATACGGTAGCATTCGTATTTGACGATACAAACAATACAATGGATTATCAGAGTGTTACTTTGATCATCAATGGTACGCCGGAAGAAAAGCCGCCGGAAGAGGGGAACCCTTCAGAGGATGGAGATTCTTCTGCAGAAGATGGCAGTGAAGAGAGTGAGGAAACTGCATAAAAATGTAGTGAAAGGTGGAATGGACATGCAACGCTTACAGGAAAATTATTCATCAATTGAGCAGATGAGAGATCGGTTGCTGCAAGGTGCTCCTAAGAAGGAGGATTCCAAGCCTTCTGAACTTTCTTTCCAGGATATTTTTAGTGCGGCAAAGGAAAAGGCAGTTCATCACTTAAAGTTCTCAAAGCATGCAAACGAACGTTTGGCAACCAGAAATATCAATCTATCCGCGGAGCAGATGGAACGCTTGGAGAATGGTACAACAAAGGCCAGGGAAAAAGGAATTCAGGAGTCTTTAGTTATGGTAGATAATCTTGCGTTTATTGTAAACGTTAAGAATAATACCGTTATAACAGCAGTTGGTGATTCGACAGACTCTATCTTTACAAATATTGACGGAGCTGTTATCAGTTAATAAGGAATGGGATTTGCTGGACCTCATAAGGAAGCAAAAGGATTTTGAATGCCAGAGAAATCCTGAAAAACATTCCGGATTTTAGGAGGAAAAATATTATGATGAGATCACTTTTTTCTGGTGTGGCAGGATTAAAATCACATCAGACAAAGATGGATGTAATTGGTAATAACATTGCAAACGTAAATACGGCAGGCTTTAAGGCAAGCAGTGTGAACTTCTCTGATACATACTATCAGATGATTTCCAATGCTTCCGGAGCAAACGCTGATTTAGGCGTGTCTGGTACAAACGCAAAACAGATTGGTCTTGGTTCTGTAGTGGCTGCAATTCAGCAGAATATTACGGAACAGGGTGGACCTTCTACAACGAACCGCGCATTGGATATTGCTATCAACGGCGAATCATTTTTGATTGTTCGTTCCGGGACGCAGACCTGTTTTACAAAATCAGGCGCTTTGAATATTGATCCGGCAGGAAACCTTTACTGTACAACGAACAATTCCATTGTTCAGGGATGGCTGGCTGATGATGATGGTAATATTATCAAAGATACGGTACAGGATCTGGTCATTCGAAGCGCGGCCAATATGTATTATGAACCGGAAGCAACCGGAGCGGTTACTTTATCCGGCAATATTGATCCGGATGATAAGGATGTACAGTCTGCTGCAGACGGCGAGATTGTAACGTTTAGTTTCTTCGACAATATCGGAGATTCCTATATGGTTAAGCTGAGTATCAAGAAAGCCGAAACTTCGGCAGAAGGCGTAGTTAATTATGACGTCAGTGTGGTAGATGTCTGTGATTCCCTTGGCGAATCCATTTTTGTAACACAGAATGAAGATGGAGAGTATGTTGCAACCGGCGCTTCGGTTACCTTTGGTAATATCACGATCACACCAGCCGACGCCAACATTAATAAAACAACCGGCGAACTGATTATTCCTGAAAATATCAATACTCTGACATATGACAGTTCGAATGGCGAGTTCAGCAGCGTTACCGCACAGAATGCACCGACCAGTCCGGCTCCGGACTGGCTTGGAAATGCGCTTGTATTTTCTGTGATTGGTTTAGATAAAACAAATACTGGCGCAAACAGCACTTTTCCGCAGTATGATGCGACAAATGGCACTGGCGGCGTCAAAGTTTACTTTAACCAGTTGACACAGTATTCAAACGGCGGAACTTCCAAGCTTACCTATTTGAAAGGAGACCCTGACAATCGTGATGGCGGTAATAAAGCAGGTAATATGATTGGTATTTCCGTTGATGACAAGGGTATGGTTTATGGCACTTATGATAATGGTATGAAAAAGTGTTTGGCGCAGATTGCCGTTGCAACTTTTGCGAATCCTTCCGGTTTGGAAGCGGTAGGAACAAGTTTATTTGCCGCTACATTGAACTCCGGAGAGTTTGATGGTATTGGAGAGGAAGTGGCTTTAACCGGTTCCTTTACGGTAGGCGCCCTGGAAATGTCAAATGTCGATTTGGCAAATGAGTTTACGCAGATGATCACAACACAGCGTGGTTTCCAGGCAAACTCAAGAATCATTACAACATCAGACTCTATGTTGGAAGAACTTGTCAACTTAAAACGTTAATTGATATTAGTATGGCTCAGTATGCATAGCCGTTTAGGAATGCAAGGTAAATAGAGGAGCGCTTGGAGAAAAGTCGCTCCTCTATTCATGTAAATGATTTGGAGAAGGCATTTTTAACGGAGGGAAACACATGATTGATGTTACAAAGCTCAATGGCAAAGAAATTACTGTCAATGCAGAATTGATTGAGACGGTAGAAGAAACACCCGATACAGTCATTACTCTGACGACCGGGAAAAAAATAATTGTAAAAGAAAGTAGACAGATGATAAAAAATCTAGTAAAATTATATAAGATTGAATGTAATTCTGGAAATTTGATGGAATAAGATTAATTATTACATAAGGTGGTGTACGTTTTGGATATTGCAACAATAATAGGATTAGTGGGCGGCGCGCTCATCGTATTCTTTGGTATTATTACCGGCGTTGATGGCATGGCAGGTCTGCCGCATTTCGCCGATATACCATCGGTCATCATTACCATGGGCGGTTCAACGATTTGTATGTTCATGCAGGCAAAGAGCATTCCGGGGTTTTTAGCGAGTGTAAAGTCCTTTAAACTGGCGCTGAAGCAGCCGACAGAGGATGAGGCTGAGGTAATCAATAATATTGTCAGATTATCAAATGTGGCGCGTAAGGAAGGTCTGCTGGCTCTGGAGGAGATGGCAAATAATATTGAGGATGAGTTCCTGAAAAAGGGAATTATGCTGATTGTGGATGGTACGGATCCTGAATTGGTTCGCAATATTATGGAGACGGAATTATTGTCTCTGGACAGACGTCACAATGAAAAGATCAGTTTCTGGGCAAAATGGGGAGGCATGGGACCTGCATGGGGTATGATCGGTACCCTGATCGGGTTGGTAAACATGTTGTATAACATGGAAGATATGTCTTCCATCGGACCGAATATGGCGGTCGCCCTGCTGACAACCTTATATGGTTCTTTGCTTTCTAACTGGATTTGTATCCCGATTTCCTTTAAACTCAAGAGCAATAACGAGCTGGAGATTTCCATAAAAGAAGTTATGGTAGAGGGACTTTTGTCAATTCAGGCAGGAGAAAATCCACGAGTAATCGAGGAAAAACTGAAGTCATTCCTGGCGCCAAACACCAGAGAAGGAATTGGAGCGGAGGCAAACAATGCCAATGCGGCAACTGAAGGTGGTGAAAGCTAATGGCAAAGGAAAGGAAGCAGGAAGAGGAAATCAGAACCGATGGCTGGAAAGATACTTTTTCAGACTTGATGAATCTTTTGCTCTGTTTTTTCGTATTGTTATTTTCCATGTCCAATGTGGATACAGTAAAGTATGCGGAACTGGTTGCATCCATGTCCAACAGTTTTAGTATTTTTCAGGGCGGCGCAATGTCCCTGGGAGAAGGAAATTTGATTTCCAGCGGGGCAACCCAGCTTAGCAATCTGGATGATTATTATACGGATATGGGTAAGGCTGCGGATTCCCAGTCAGAGGAGGATCCCTATACGCAGTATCAGCAACAGCAGCAGCAAAAGAAGCAGACGGAAATCGAACAAATGTACAGCGATATTGTTGAGACATCGGAGACAAACCGTGTCTCCGATGCCGTAGCAGTTACGATTGATGATGGTTATGATTATGTTATGCTTTCGTTGAGCGGAGGCGTGCTTTTCGAGTCGGGAAGCGCTGAGATACAGTCTGGTGCAAAGCAGATTTTAAGCCGTGTAGCAAGTATCCTGAAATCTTACGAGGACAGGCAGATTAAAATTGAGGGGCATACCGACAATGTACCAATCAGTAATTCAAAATATGAGAGTAACCTGTGGCTTTCTACTGCCCGTGCAACAAAAGTATTGGAATATCTGACGGAGACAAAACATTTATCCAAAAAACATGTGGAAGCTTCCGGCAGGGGCTCGGTTGATCCGATAGCAAGTAATAAAACGGCGGAGGGAAGATCCAAGAACCGCCGCGTTGAGATAAAAATATATAATGATGTGGATTAGGCTGTTACAGCAAAAAAACACCATAGAAAGGAAACATTATGAAAAAAAATATTTTTAGCGTTATTATCACTGCTTTGACTGTTATCAACGTTGTTTTAACAGCAGTCCTGTTTTTTGTCATGCTGCCGACATTTCAAAAGACCAATCGTTTAATGTCTCAGGTTGCAACTGTGTTAAATTTGGATTTGGATGCGGATGAAGCTGCGTCAGCAGATGCAGAGGTAAAGATGTCTGACAAATCGCCGATCACGGTTTCCTGGGAATCGCAGCAGACATATAATCTGGCGGCAGGGAGTGATGGGAAAGAGCACTATGCCATGTTAAAAGGCTACACCCTGTATCTGAATAAAAATGCAGATGATTTTGATGATGTCAATGAGGTATTGACAGCAGATCAGGCACAGATCACAGGAATTATTTCCACGGTAATCCAGTCCCATACAAAGACGGACGCAACACAGGCTCTGATTGAAAAGGAAGGGTTAGAAGAAATTCAGAAGTCTTTGGATTCCAAAGTAGCCGTACAGTTAGTATTAGATGGGTATGTTACGCAATAAAAGAGGTTTTTGTTGGATTTCCTGCATTCCGCTGTTTTCCAACAGATCTGCAGGTAAAAAATTACTTTGCGTTATATGCGGAAATATGGTATGATAATATAATAGCAGGCTGAGCATACGGAATATGTGAAGATGCGACAGGGCTGTGAGTGAAAAATTCACAGTATAGTACGAAAAAAACTGAATTTATTTCCATAGCGGTATGGCGTGGTCAGGTTCAGGTGTGAGGTGGAAATTATGGGAGATACCTTATCTCAAGCCGAGATTGATAGTCTTCTCAATGCATTGAGTACCGGCGAGTTAAATCCGGACGAGTTGGATGAAACGCAGGAAAAGACTGTCAAAAATTATGATTTTGCCAGACCATCTAAGTTTTCTAAAGATCATTTGCGGACTTTAGAGATTATTTTTGAGAATTACGGACGTTTGCTTTCTACCAATATGCCGGCATATCTCCGAAAGAATGTACAGGTAGAGGTAATGAATGCAGAAGCAAATACCTACTCGGAATTTTCAAATGCATTATCAAACCCTGTATTGTTGGGAGTTGTAAATTTTGCACCTTTAGATGGTACTATCATTATAGAATTAGCGGCAAATTTAGGCTTTGCGATTGTTGACAGAATGCTTGGAGGTTTTGGTAATCCTCTGGAAAAAAGTAGAGAGTTTACAGAAATTGAATTGGTGATCCTGGAAAGAATCATGGAAATTTGTACCAATCTGTTGATTGAACCGTGGAGCAGTGTGGTTTCAATCGAACCAAGGCTGGAACGTATTGAGACGAATTCCCAGTTTGCTCAGTTTATTTCGCCGAGCGAAATGACGGCAATTGTAACGCTGAACCTTAAGATTGGCGATATTGAGGGATTGATGAATATCTGTGTCCCATACTCCTGCGTAGAACCGGTTATTGATAAACTGAATACAAAATATTGGTATTCTGCAATGAAAGAAGATTCCTCCGGAAAATATCAGGATGCCATTCAGAACATTATTGATTATGCCAAGCTTCCGGTGCGTGCTATGTTGGGAAGGAGTTCTATCTCTGTAAATGATTTTGCAAATTTACAGTTAGGCGATATAATTAAATTAGATACGAAAGTGGATGATGAGTTAGACGTATATGTGGGAAATATTAAGAAGTTCAGCGCTTTGCCGGGCGCGGCTTCGAACTCATATGCTGTCAGAGTCACTTCAATAATAAGGGAGGAGCAGTAGGTTATGGATGGAATGTTATCTCAGGAAGAAATTGATGCGTTAACAGGTGGAAATGCATCATCAGCTGAGCCGGCGGGAGATGAAAAATTAACAGCTACAGAACGGGATGCTGTCGGTGAGATTGCGAATATCAATATGGGGACAGCAGCAACAACCTTGTCAACACTGTTAAACAACAAAGTTACTATTACGACTCCGCGCGTTTCTTATGTTTCGATAGATGAGTTATCAAAGCAATATGACAGACCATGTGTTTTTATACATATTTCCTATATTGAAGGAATTGATGGTAATAATATTCTGATTTTAAAGGAATCGGATGTTAAAATTATTACGGATTTGATGATGGGAGGCGATGGAAGCAATGTCGATGGAGAACTGTCTGAATTGCATCTGAGTGCAATCAGCGAGGCAATGAACCAGATGATGGGTTCTGCAGCCACATCGCTTTCTTCCATGTTAGAGAAGAAAATTGATATCAGTCCGCCTACTGCCAGTCTGGTGGATTTGAACGATACGATTGATGATATATCAATTTCTACATTTTTAAAGGATGAAGTTGTTCAGGTTGCATTCGATATGAAAATCGGCGATTTGATTGACAGTCAGATTATGCAGTTGTATCCGTTTGACTTTGCAAAAGAGATTATCGGTAAGTTTATGATAAATAGTGATGTGGTTACGGAAGAAGCGTCTCCGGCGCCACAGCCGGCAGCGGAAGCAGCGCCACAGCCGGCAGCTTCACCGCAGGCAACGCCTATGCCGCAGATGCAGCAGCCGGTACAAATGCCGGATCCGAGTGCAATGCAGATGCAGCAGCCGTATATGATGCCTGCGCAGAATGTCAATGTACAGCCTGCACAGTTCCAGAACTTTAATCCTGGAATCAGTCCGTTGCTGCAGCAGGAAAATATTGACCTGATCATGGATGTTCCGTTAGAAGTAACGGTTGAGCTTGGTCGTTCCAATAAGTCGATTAAGGAGATATTGGATTTTTCGCCAGGAACGATTCTGGAGCTGAATAAATTAGCGGGAGAGCCGGTTGATGTTTTGGTAAATGGTAAGTTTGTAGCGAAAGGCGAAGTGGTTGTCATTGAAGAAAACTTTGGTATTCGCTTAGTGGAAATTTCGAAATAATAAAATGCTGGAGGTGTAGTTATGCTTGTAAGTTTATATGGGATATCTACGCTTGCCAGCGTTTTTAAATTAGTTTTGCTGTTACTTGTATTTTTCCTTCTTTTGATTGCAGCGCATTATTTTACAAAATGGTATGCAAAGTCCGGGTATGTGAATGCCAGGACGGCAAATATATCCATTCTTGAGTCGCAGCAGCTATCGCCGGGGAAAAATATTATCATTGCAAAGATTGGCAATAAATATGTTTCCTTTCTTCTACTGAAAGACAATGCGGTATTGTTAACGGAACTAAAGGAAGAAGAGCTTACCATTACGGCGCCGCCGGAGACATCTGGAAAATCTTTTAAGGATATCCTGATGAAAGTGAAAGATAATAAGTAAGATTATAAAAAATGCAGACAGAGCATTTTTAAAGAACAGGGAGAGCAGTTAGGACCATGAAGCATACGAAGAGTAGGAAGAAAAAATCGCTGATTCGATTTTTGATAACAATCGTTCTGTTTGTCACAATTTTTGTTGCGGCAAATCCGGCGTATGTTCGTGCAACAAGCAGAAACGGAAATAGTATAGATTCTACAACACAGAACGAAATTGACGGCGTGCCGGATAATGACGATTCTTTTGAATTAAATATTTCTTCTAATGCGGGAAGCACAAATCTGGAGGCAACCCTGCAGATTTTATTGATACTGACGGCGTTGTCGCTTGCACCGTCTATCCTGATTATGTTGACGTCCTTTACAAGGATTATCGTTGTCCTGCATTTTCTGCGGACGGCGTTGGGAACGCAAACGACGCCACCAAATCAGGTTATGGTCGGTCTGGCGCTGTTCATTACGCTGGCGGTTATGTCTCCTGTTATTACGCAGGTCAATGATGATGCAGTACAGCCCTTTATTTCCGGGAAGGTTGACCAGGATGCAGCCATAAAACAGGGAATTGCCCCGATTCGTGAGTTTATGCTAAAGCAGACCAGAGACAAGGATTTGAAGATGTTTATGACAATCAATAACCAGTCTTCGGATCAGTTGGAAAGCTATGATGATATACCGCTTACAACAGTAATTCCGGCATTTATTATCAGTGAACTGCGAACTGCGTTTATTATTGGATTTCTTCTTTATCTGCCATTTATTGTTATGGATATGGTGGTAGCGGCCACATTGATGTCGATGGGTATGATGATGCTTCCCCCGACTACGATTTCCCTTCCGTTTAAGATTTTGTTATTTATTCTGGCAGACGGATGGAATCTGGTTATAGGACAGTTGGTGGCTTCTTTCCAATAGAGCGGAATGGTTTGATGTTGGTAAAGAAATAGAAAAGAGGTAGAAATGAGTCCGGAGAATATTATCGATATTTCCCATACAACGATTATGACTGTGATAGAGACATCAGCGCCTTTACTGGTTGTTTCGCTGATTATTGGCCTGATAGTCAGCATTTTGCAGACGATCACATCGCTTCAGGAACAGACTTTGACCTTTGTTCCGAAGTTTATCGCGATTATGCTGATATTGCTGTTATGCGGAAGTTGGATTATGAATAAAGTGGCAACTCTGCTTGTTGACATTATGGAGCAGATTCCCAGTTTGATTAAGTAGAAGCAAAAAGGTTAGGAGTGAGCAAATTGAGTTATTCATTAGATTATGTGGAATATGCTTTTTTAGTATTTGCTCGTATTACTGCTATTGTATTTGTAGCGCCTTTTTTTAATAATACCAATGTACCGATGCGGACAAAGGCGGCAATTTCCTTTTTTTTATCGTTACTTGTCATGAATATGACAGATTATACCTCGGTATCTTATGACGGTATGCTGGGGTATAGCATTCTCATTCTGAAAGAGGCAATCACCGGTATTCTGATTGGCTTCGGTTCGGCGATCTGCCTTTATATTTTGAATTTTTCCGGCCATATGGTCGATATGGAGATTGGATTTGCCATGGCTATGGAGTTTGATCCTACTACCCAAGTGCAGACGACGATTTCTTCTACTTTATTTACTGCATTATTTATGCTGATGTTTTTAGCATCGGATTTACAATATTTCATTTTGGACGCTCTGTTTGATTCTTATGAATTGCTGCCGATTGGCCAATCCGTATTTTCGCCATCGCTCTATCAGATTTTTACCAAATATATCGTAGATTATTTTGTCATTGGTTTTCGAATTATTTTGCCGCTTTTTGCCTGTACCCTGATCTTAAATGTGGTTTTGGGGATTTTGGCTAAGGTTGCACCGCAGATGAATATGTTTGTTATTGGTATGCAGTTAAAGGTTTTTTCCGGTCTGGCGTTATTATTGATCATTATCTCGTTTCTGCCGGGAATTACCGATTTTCTCTTTGAGGAGATGCAGCTTTTGACAAAGCTTTTTATGCAGTCCATGGCGTCTTAGAAAAATACAATAGGAAAATTTCAGGTTAGAAAATTTTTCTATTGTATTTTTTTACGAACAAAGTTTGCTATTTTACCGCAAATAGGGTATTATATTTTTATATATATGCTAAAAAAGGAAATAGTCATGATGCCTTATATGAAATATGATCTTCAGTTATTTGCAAAGGAAGGCGCGGGCGGCGAAAAGACAGAAGAACCAACCGCAAAGAAACTCAGGAACGCCAGAAATAAGGGGCAGGTTGCCAAGAGTGTTGATTTGACGGCAGCGGTATCTTTGCTGGTATTTTTTGGCGTATTAAAAATTTATATAGGTATGTTAGGCAATCGCCTGTTAGAAAATTACAACAATATATATGGACATATTTCAGATTATACCAGGGATGAATTTACAACTCAGCGTGCGTCTTCCATACTCGGAGACGGATTGGTTAGGGTCGTTGAGTTGATTGCTCCGTTTTTGCTGTTATCTTTTTTTACCAGTATCATAGTAATTCTGGTACAGGTAAAATGGAAGATATCGACAGAACCGTTAAAGCCGAAGCTGAGTAAATTTAATCCAATCAGTGGCGTTAAACGTCTTTTTTCAAAAGATAAGCTTATTATGCTGCTCACTTCGATTGCAAAGCAGGTCGTTCTGGTTGCCGTTGTCTATAGTGTGCTGGGCGATAAATGGGGCCTCCTGATGGATATGTATGATTTCAGTCTGCAGCAGTCAATTGATATGATTGGAAATATTGTGCTTGACATTGGCCTGCGTGTGGCAATTTTATTTCTGGTCATTGGCGTAGCGGATATCTTTTATCAGAAGTGGAAGTTCCACAAGGACATGATGATGACCAAACAGGAAGTAAAAGATGAATATAAACAGGCAGAAGGAGATCCGAAAGTAAAAAGCAGGCAGCGTCAGGTTATGCGTCAGGCATCACAGCGCAGGATGATGAATGCAGTGCCGGAGGCAGACGTTGTCATTACGAACCCGACGCATCTTGCGGTTGCATTGAAATATGATAAAGAGCAGTATGATGCTCCGGTAGTGGTTGCAAAAGGGGCGGATTATCTTGCAGAACGGATTAAGGATGTGGCAAGGTCGCATGATGTTGAGATTGTTGAAAATAAACCATTGGCGCGTATGCTTTATCACAATGTAGAATTGGGAGAACAGATTCCGCCGGAATTGTATCAGATGGTGGCGGAGGTTCTGGCGTATGTATACGGTTTGAAGAATAGAAGATAGGGAAAACAGAGGAGACAAACAATGAAAAAAACAGATGTTATGTTGGGGATTTACATACTGGTTCCGGTTATCTTTTTGATTATACCGGTGCCTACGGTGCTGTTGGATGTGATGATGCTATTAAATCTTTCCATTGCACTGATTATCTTATTTAATGCATTATTTTCCAAAGAAGCATTAAATATGTCAAGCTTTCCCACATTATTGCTGATTACTACTCTGTTCCGTATGGCGCTGAATGTCAGCTCCACACGTAATATCCTGTTATACGGATATGCCGGGGAAGTTGTAAATGCATTTGGTAATTTCGTTGGCGGGGGTAATCTGGTTGTTGGTATTATTATATTTTTGATCTTAATTTTAATACAGTTGATTGTTATCAACAAGGGATCCGAACGTGTTGCGGAAGTAACAGCGCGTTTTACTCTGGACGCTATGCCCGGTAAACAGATGGCGATTGATGCCGATTTGAATACCGGTGCCATCAATGATGATCAGGCAAAAGAGAGACGTCAGAAGATTCAGGATGAATCCACGTTTTTCGGCGCTATGGATGGTGCGACTAAGTATGTAAAGGGAGACGCCACGGCGGGCATTGTCATTACGGTCATTAACTTTATCGGCGGGCTGGTTCTGGGGATTGTCTTACAGGGGATGGATGCGATGGAAGCCCTGCAACGCTATTGCATTCTTACCATTGGCGACGGTTTGGTCAGCCAGATCCCTTCTCTGGTTATTTCGCTGTCCACCGGTATCTTGGTAACAAAGGTTTCGAAAGAGTCCGACTTGGGCAATGTATTATTAAGGCAGCTCTTTTCCATCCCAAAGGTCTTATATCTGGTTGGAATTACGCTTGTCGTGTTAGCATTTACTCCGTTGCCGACGATCATCTGTCTTTGCTATGCAATTCTCTTTATTGTAGCGGGACGCGCGATTGAAGCAACGATGGAGAATGTCGAGATTGAAAATGAGGTAGACGAAGAGGAAGAATCTGCCGAGGAGATCAGAAGGCCGGAGAATGTCGTTTCCCTGCTGCAGGTCGATCCGATTGAGTTGGAGTTTGGATACGGGATCATTCCTTTGGCAGATGTCAATCAGGGCGGAGATTTGCTTGACCGCGTCGTTATGATTCGACGGCAGATTGCCTTGGAACTTGGGTGCGTCGTGCCAATGATTCGTCTGCGTGATAATATTCAGTTGAACCCAAATCAGTATGTTATCAAGATCAAAGGAGTGCCTGTCAGTGAAGGAGAAATCCTGTTTGACCATTATATGGCCATGAATCCGGGATATGTAGAAGAGGAGATTACCGGTATTCCTACTTTTGAGCCGTCTTTCCATTTGCCGGCGATTTGGATTACAGAATCGCAGAGAGAGCGGGCAGAGTCATTAGGTTATACCGTTGTAGATCCGCCTTCCATCATTGCAACGCATTTGACGGAGATTATCAGAAATCATCTGGACGAACTGCTGACCAGACAGGATGTGCAGAACCTGATTAATAATATCCAAGAAGCAAATACTACATTAATATCCGATCTGGTGCCAAAGCTTCTTAGTGTGGGGGATATTCAGAAAGTATTGCAGAACCTGCTGCGGGAGGGGATTTCTATCCGGGATTTGGTCACGATCTTTGAATCCCTGGCAGACAATGCATCCATGACACGCGATACGGATGTTTTGACGGAATATGTCAGACAGAGCTTAAAGAGAGCGATTTCTAATAAATATTTCCCTGCCAATGAGATGACAAGCGTGGTAACACTGGATCCAAAGATTGAGCAGGACATTATGAATTCTATCAAACAGACGGAGCAGGGAGCATATATCAATTTAGATCCTGAGAAGACGCAGAGTATTTTAAATTCTGTGCAGGAAGAGATGGAAAAGATGGAGGAACTCGGAAAGAATCCGATCATCGTTACTTCGCCTATTGTGCGAATGTACTTTAAGCAGTTGACATTAGATCAGTTTAAGGATTTAATCGTCGTATCCTACAATGAAATTGATACGGACGTTGAATTACAATCTATAGGGATGGTGACAGTATAATGGTTATCAGAAAGTATATAGCAATTACGGAGGATGAAGCAGTCCGTATGGCGAAAGCAGAATTGGGAAATGACGTAGTTATTATGAATACCAAAAAGAAGAATCCAAAAGGCATTATGAAGTTTTTTCGAAAGCCTTCGGTTGAGATAACGGCCGCCATAGATGAAACGCTGGATGCGCAGGAAAAACAGGAGAATCTTCCGGATTTCAGCAAACTGCAGGAAGCAATCCGTGAGACGAATGCTGTCTTAGAAGCAGATGCCCAAAAAAATAAGCAGGAAGTCCCTGCGGCCAAAAAAGAGAGCCTGAAAGAAGAGGAGGAACAAAAATTGTCTTCTTCAAAAAAAGAAACCGATACAAGCCATATTGAGGAGCGGCTGAACAGTCTGCAGGATTTGCTGCGGGAACAGATGCAGGCGGCAAAAGAGGAGCAGGAAGAGAAAGACGAGGAAAATGTAAATCATGCATATTTTGATCTGATTCGCAAGAAACTGCTTGATAATGAAGTAGAAGAAACTTATGTGGATCAGATTTTGGAGGATATTTCTGAAAATCTTAGCAAGAATGCGAATCTGGATAGTATTCTGGCAGGCGTATATCAGAAGATTGTGCTTAAGATTGGCCAGCCTCGTTTGATTGATATTAAAACTAAAAAGACAAAATTTATTTTTTTTGTAGGGCCAACCGGCGTTGGAAAAACAACTACCATTGCTAAAATTGCTTCTACTTTAAAGCTGACGAAAAAAACAAAGGTTGCTCTGATTACTTCGGACACTTACCGGATTGCTGCAGTAGAGCAGTTAAAAACATATGCAAATATCCTGGGGATCCCGCTTCAGGTAGTATATTCCGCAGAGGATATGACGCATGCCATAGAGGAACTGCGAGAGTTTGAGCTGGTATTTGTAGATACGGCAGGCCGTTCGCACAATAATCCGGAACAGAGAGAGGATATCCGAAAGTTGATGGAAACGGTGCCGGAAGAGAACCGGGAAGTCTTTCTGGTATTGAGTGCGACAACAAAATATAAGGATTTGGTTAAAATTTCTACAGCCTATTCAGAGATGACAAAATATAATCTGATTTTCACAAAGTTAGATGAAACAGAAACGATTGGAAATATTTTTAATATCCATATGCTGACGGGAGCTCCCCTTTCTTATACAACATGGGGACAAAATGTACCGGACGACATTGGGAAAGTCGATGCGCAAAACATTGCAAAGCAACTCTTGGGAGGAAATAGCTGATGGATCAGGCAGATCAGTTAAGAAATATCATAAAACAGCAGAATAAACAACAGCATTTGGCAAGAGTCATTACCGTTACCAGCGGAAAAGGCGGTGTTGGGAAGTCCAACATTTCTGTCAATCTTGCGATTCAGTTAAGCCGGCTGGATAAAAAAGTCGTTATTTTGGATGCGGATTTTGGGCTGGCAAATGTAGAAGTTATGCTTGGAATCCGTCCGCAGTACAATTTGGCGGACATGATGTTCAAAGGAAAATCGCTTCGCGATGTTATTTCTGCCGGACCGGAAAACATTGGGTTTATTTCCGGCGGTTCAGGATTGCGGGAAATGACAAACCTAAGCCGCGACCAGGTACAGAATCTCGTTCGGATGATATACGGACTGGACAACATTGCAGATGTTGTCATCATTGACACGGGAGCGGGAATTTCCGATAATGTAATCGAGCTGGTCATGGCAAGTTCTGAAGTGCTGCTTGTCGCAACACCGGAACCAACCTCGATTACAGATGCCTATGCTTTGCTGAAGACGCTTTGCAGGAAGCCGGAATTTTATAAGAATCATTCCAAAATCCGGATGGTGGCAAACCGCACTCATGGATATGATGAAGGAAAAGAATTGTTTGATAAATTGGATACCGTTGTTAAGAAGTTCCTGAAAATGAAAATGGAATATCTCGGATACATACCATATGATGAAAAACTGTTGAAGGCAGTTATGAAACAACTGCCGGTATCGCTTGCCTATCCCAATGCAGCATCTTCGCGTGCAATACTGGAAATGGCAATGTTTTTAGAGAATAGGAAAGACGGTATCGAACAGGGGCAGAGCAAAGGGCTGTCGGGGCTTTTGACCAGGATGTTTCATTATAAAAAGGTTTGAAGAAGGGGAAAACAATGCTGAATGATCATATTAATCAAAGCGCTTTGATAAAAATATACCATATAGGACAGGTCGTAGATGATTTGGTAGATACCAGAGAGATACAGATATGCTCCGGACAGGTTGCAAAAATCATTTCAGATTCAGAAATGGAACTAATGATAAAGGAAGAGCCGTTTCCGGAGTTAAAAAAGGAAATCTGCTATATGTTACATATCTATACGGCGGAATCTTTATATCGATGCAGCATACATTATCATTCGATGTATGCTGACGAGGGGAAAAATTATATATGCGTGGAAGTGGCGTCGCCTTTGGAAAAAATCCAGAGGAGAATGTACCAGAGGGTGTCCTGCCATTCCAAAATCAAAATGCAGCCGCTAGAGGAAGCGCAGGTAAAAGAATTATTAGAAAATAGGACTGGGAATCCGTTGTTTGCAAAACAGCCGGAGCAGACGGAATCTTTTGAAGACTCCATGGTAGATATCAGCGGAGGCGGGATTCGTTTTACAACCGGGAGAAAAGTAAATTTTCATGATTATCTGTTGGTACAATTTGAAATTCTTTCCGGGGAGATTGCAGTAGAGTTAAATATAGTCGGGCAGGTTGTGTATTCCAATCGGATGCCCAACAATCAGAAATGCTATGATATCCGCATGAAATATGTGGGGCTTTCTGAGCAGGAGAGAGAACAAATTATTTGTTTTGCATTTCGGTTAGAAAGGGATGCCATGAAAAAAAACTGGAATTGAGGAGGGTGTTATGAAAAATATATTAGTTGTAGATGATTCTGCACTTATGAGAAGAGTTCTGTTTGATATAATAAACGCAGATGGTAATTTTCAAGCTCAGCACTATGCGATCAATGGCTTAGAAGCATTGCGGATATTGGAATCAGAAGAGAAATTTGATGTGATTGTATTAGACATTAATATGCCAAAGATGAACGGAATTGAGTTCCTGCGCGAGCTCAAGAGACGCGGGCGTCAGGAAAGAGTGCTGATTGTCAGCACCCTTGCAAAAGAAGGCGCAAAGGAAACCATTCAGGCATTGGAGCTCGGAGCTTTTGATTTCGTTACGAAACCTGACAGTCTGGCAGAAGCAAAAGGCTCTTCTTTTAGTCATCGTCTGCTTTCCATGCTGTATGTTGCCGCCGACCTTACTACCGGATCTTCCGGCGACGGAAAGCCGGGCGAAACACAGCAGAAGGCAGGAGAAACAACAGAGATTGGAAAAAGTGCTGAAATAAAGCTGAAAAGTAATTCCGCCAGACATTCCAAAAAGCCTTTGGGTGGAGGAAAAAGGAAGTTGGTTGCGCTCGCATGCTCAACCGGCGGACCAAAAGCTTTGCAATATGTCATTCCATTTTTACCGGCAAATCTGGATGCGGCAGTTTTGATTGTGCAGCATATGCCGGAAGGATTTACTTCTTCGTTAAGCAAACGTCTGGATGAATTAAGCAGGGTAAAAGTAAAAGAAGCAGAGGATGGCGATTCTTTAAAGAAAGGAGTCGTATATCTGGCAAAGGGCGGTTACCAGATGCGTATGATAGAAAAGGGAAAAAAGGAGCATAGTCTTTCTGTGACTGCGGAAGCTGCCAGAAATGGTTTGAAACCATGCGCAGACATTATGTACGAATCACTGAAAAATTCGTCTTATGACGAGATTACCTGCGTGGTAATGACAGGGATGGGAGCAGACGGCACGAAGGGAATACTACAACTAGAGCAAACAAATAAAATTTACGTTATTGCACAGGATGAATCAAGTTCTACCGTATACGGGATGCCAAAGGCAATTGCAGAGGCGGATGCCGTAGATGAGGTTGTGACGCTGAAAGAAATTGCAGATGCAATAACAAAGCATGTGGGGGTGCGCTAAAATGGACGTTAGTCAGTATCTTGAAATTTTTATTGATGAGACAAAAGAACATTTACAGACTCTAAGCGATCAGTTGATGATCTTAGAGCAGGAACCGGAAAACATGGATACGATCAATGAGATTTTCCGGGCAGCCCATTCGTTAAAAGGAATGGCGGGAACCATGGGATTCAAGCGTATGCAGCGTTTGACGCATGATATGGAAAATGTTTTCCAGGAAATTCGTAGTGAAAACATGAAAGTTCAGCCGGAATTGGTGGACGTATTGTTCCGCGGGCTGGATGCTTTAGAGGCATATCTGGCAGAGATCATGGAAACTGCAAATGAGGGAACCGAGGAGAATGAGGAGATCATCAATACGCTGAACTCCATTGCGAAGCAGGCAACCGGTAAAGATAATACACCGAAAGAAGAAAAACCAGCGCCGGCACCAGCGCAGACCGTTTCTGGAGATGCTGCCAAATATAAAGAAATTAAGATTACGGAATATGATCAGAATACCTTTGATAAGGCAAAGAAACAGAACCAGAATATTTTTGGCATTACTGTATATTTACAGGAGACCTGTATTTTAAAAGCAGCAAGAGCGTTCTTAGTATTTAAGGCATTGGAAGAATTGGGCGAGGTAATGAAAGCTTCTCCGAGCGTACAGGATATTGAAGATGAGAAGTTTGACATGGATTTCAGTATTATCTTCTTTACCAATGAGAATGCCGATAAGATTAAAACTACAATAGAAGCTGTATCTGAGATAAAAGAAGCTGTCATAGGTCCGTTTGAAATTGCCTCCAATCAGGAAGAAAAATCCGGGACAGTGGAACAGGCGGCAGAAAGCGCAGAGACGAATGAACAGCCAGCAGCACCGGCAGTACCGGCAGCACCGGAAAAAACTTCTAAAAACGTACCGGCAGCAACTGCAGATACAAAAAAGAAGGAAACGAAGCATCCGGCTCAGAAGACAGCAAAACCAACTGTTGGAAGAACCGTCCGCGTAGATATAGAAAAACTGGATGTATTGATGAACCTGGTCAGCGAGTTGATCATTGCAAAGAATGGTCTGGTTTCTATGAGTTCTGCTGATGAAAGCAGGACGGATACTGATTTTAATGAACAGATTGAATATTTGGAGAGTGTTACGACAAATCTGCATGAGTCTGTTATGAAGGTTCGAATGGTTCCGATTGAAAGCGTTGTCAGCCGTTTCCCGCGTATGATTCGTGATTTGAATAAAAAGTTGGGCAAGAAAATGGAATTACATATGTCCGGTGAAGAAACTGAGCTGGATAGAACGGTTATTGATGAAATCGGCGACCCGTTACAGCATTTGCTGCGTAATGCGGCAGATCATGGTCTGGAGTCCAATGAAGAACGAATTGCCCTGGGCAAAGAAGAAGTGGGGAATATCTATTTGGACGCATACCAGGATGGAAATAATGTAAACATTGAAGTTCGTGATGACGGCGGCGGAATTGATGTGGAAAAAATCAAAAAGAAGGCTCTGGAAAAGGGGTCTATTACTCCGGAACAGGCAGAAGTTATGACAGACAAAGAATTTATTGATTTGTTGTTTAAGCCTAGTTTTTCAACGGCAGAAAAGATTACTGATGTTTCCGGCCGTGGTGTTGGTCTGGATGTTGTTAAGACAAAAATCGAAGGCCTGGGCGGTAATATTGAATGCCGTTCTGCCCTTGGCGAAGGAAGCAGCTTTATTATTCGCCTGCCGCTGACGCTTGCCATCATTCAGGCTCTTATGGTTGAGCTGGGGAAAGAAAAGTACGCAATCCCTCTGGGAAGCATCCAGACAATAGAAGATGTAGCGTTTACGGATGTAAAGCATGTTCAGACGCGTGAAGTGATCAATCTTCGCGGAAGCGTCATTCCTTTGATTCGTCTGAATCAATTACTGAATGTAGAACCGGGCGATTTTGAGCCGGAAAGTTTAACAGTTGTCATTGTTAAGAAGGGCGATAAGCAGGCCGGTCTGGTGGTTGACAATCTGATTGGTCAACAGGAAATCGTTATCAAGTCAATTGGCGATTACATTCATTGCAGCAAGTTAATAGGCGGTGCTACAATTCTTGGCGATGGTGAGATTGCACTTATTCTTGAAGTAAATACTTTAGTGTAAGGGGGCGTAACAATGGACGATATTAAGGATATTCAAAATTTAGAAACGGTTGGCGAGGGAAAACAATATATTGTAGTTCGTTTGGGAAGCGAGCAGTATGGTATTGATATCAAATATGTCGATAATATTGTAAGAAATCAGCGGATTACCCGTATTCCAAGCGCACAGGACTTTTTTAAAGGAGTGATCAATCTCCGTGGCGAAATCATTCCTGTTATGAGCCTGCGGTTGAAGTTTGGATTGGAACCGGATAAATATACCAATGCAACCCGTATTATTATTATTAAGCTGGAATCGCAGTCTGCAATTGGAATTATGGTAGATGAAGTCAGAGAAGTGGTAACTTTGGATGAGGATTCCATTGAGAATCCGAATTCTACTGATTCAAATGAAGTTCAGCTTCAATATCTAAGCGGAGTTGGAAAGCATGAGGACGGTTTAATCACTCTGTTAAATATCGCTTCAGTTATTATTGAAAAAGAAACAAATAATTAAAATTAGAAACAGTTGTTTAATTAAGGTTGTGCCAGGGTTTTCCCGGAACAACCTTAAAATCATTGCAATATAGAAATGAGGGAATCTATGCAGGAAAAGCAGAGAAGCATGGACAGCATGGAGTTTGATGTATTAACAGAGATAGGAAATATTGGAGCGGGCAATGCAACGACTGCATTGTCCCAACTTATCAATGCAAGAATTGATATGCGTGTCCCTAAAGTAGAAATGCTGTCATTTGCAGAGTTAGCGGAAGTAGTCGGCGGTGCAGAAACCTTAGTGGCAGGTATTCTTCTTTCCATTGACAGAGACATTAATGGAACAATGCTGTTTATGTTGGAAAGTTCAGCGGCACATTTACTGGTGCGTCGGCTAATCGGTTCCGGAGCAGATGATGACAGTTCGTTTACGGATATGGAAAAATCAGCGCTTCAGGAAATTGGTAATATTATTTCAGGAGCCTATTTATCTGCTATTTCTTCCATGACTGGTTTGGAAATTTCAGTATCGGTTCCAAGCCTTGCCTTTGATATGGCGGGAGCAATTTTAAGCGTTCCTGCGATTGAATTTGGAAAGCTTGGCGATGAAGCTTTATTGATCGAATCACAGTTTAAAGATATGGATATTGATATTAGCGGTTATTTTATTCTGATTCCTACAATGGAGTCTTATAAGCGTATAATGAAGTCTTTAGGATTAGGGGAATAAAAATGGCAGAAATGGTAAAAGTGGGAATGGCGGATTTAAATATCTGTCATGCGCCGGATGCAATAACCACACTGGGGCTTGGCTCCTGTGTCGGAGTTGCTTTATATGATAAATCCAAGGCGTTAGCGGGTCTGGTTCATATTATGCTGCCTGATAGCACACAGGTTCGTCAGAATCAGAACAGGGCAAAATTTGCGGATACCGGAATTGATATGTTAATTGAAGTTATGGAAAAGAATGGAGCAAAACGCAGTATGCTGACCGCAAAAATTGCAGGAGGCGCACAGATGTTTGCATTTTCTGGAAACAGTGATATGCTGCGTATTGGCGAAAGAAATGTACTGGCGGTCAAAAAAAAGTTAAAACAGTTGGGAATTCGGATATTGTCCGAGGATACAGGAGAAAATTTTGGACGTACCGTGGAATTTTATCCGGAAAGCGGAGATTTTGTAATAAAGTCAGTAGGAAAACCAGTAAAAACGATATAAGCAGGAGGGATTTTTTGAAACTAGAATTTGTTCCGAAGTTTATCACTTTATCGGCGGGTGCAGTTGTATGTATCATTACTATTGTGAAAGATATGGATGTTACGTATAGTTTAGAGGTTTTATTAGCAACGTTGGTTATCTTTTATATCATAGGTTTGCTCGCTAAAAAAATCATCCAGAAGGTCATAGATGGCAATATGTTTGTCAAACGGCAAAAAGCGGAGGAAAGCGGCCAGGGAGTTTCCCATACGGCAAATTCTGTCGAAGGGGCGTTGAACACAGAATCTTCCGGCGACGAACAGGCAGATCAGGAGCAGCAGAAGTAATTTTGAAGGGGAATGCCTATGAATGATAAGGAAAAAGAAGAGTTATGGAAGGAATATGATAAAAATAAAGATCCTGCCATTCGCGAGCAGTTAATTATTGCATATTCCGGTCTGGTTAAAATCGTGGCAGGAAGACTTGGAATGTATCTGGGATATACGGTAGAATATGATGATTTGGTTGGATATGGCATTTTTGGACTAATTGATGCCATTGATAAGTTTGAACTTACAAAGGGAGTTAAGTTTGAAACGTATGCCAGCCTGCGTATCCGGGGGTCCATCCTGGATCAGATCCGGAAGATGGATTGGATTCCAAGGACGCTGCGCCAGAAACAGAAAAAGTTGGAAAATGCAATCCGGGATTTCGAAACAGAGCATGGACGTGCCGCATCCAATGAGGAATTGGCTGAAATGCTTGATATGACTGTAAATGATTTGGAAAAGCTGATCAATCAGACGCAGCTTGCCAATCTGGTTTCTCTCGATGAATATCTGGAACAGGGAAGTGAAATCAGATCAGAATATGAGAACAGACAGCATTTTGAGCAGCCGGAAGAAATTATAGAGCGGCAGGAATTAAAGAAAATGCTGGCGGAGGCGATTGCCTCTTTGACGGAAAACGAACAAAAAGTCATTGCATTTTATTATTATGAAGAACTGACATTAAAAGAAATCAGTAAAATATTGGAAGTATCAGAGTCGCGGGTTTCACAGTTGCATACGAAAGCATTGCGGAAGATGCGGGACAAAATGGGCTGTGAAATAAATTTTATGGGACCCGGTAATGTTTAGTGAGAGGATGAGAGGATATGAAGCTATGAAACGTAATGCATTTTTTCAGTTGGTTCATAAAAGCGATGGTATGTATTTAAAATCCTATCCGGCTGTTGACGGCGGTCAGCCATTGCAGATAGAAGACATTTTATCTTATTTAGAAAAGAAAAAATATGATATGGTAACGTTGGATACCATTAAAGCGTTTATCAAAAAAGCATCGGAAGCCAAAAATGCTGAAGTAAAAATTTCTGTCAACAACCAGTTGCCGGAAAAAGAATATGCTATGATAGTAATGGATGAAAAAAGGCAGTATGCAACGATTAGATTGTATCCAAATTCCAGTGAAGGAGCACGACTGACCAATGAGGAGATTCTAGATCTGCTGCAGCAGAAGGGGATTACCTATGGTATCTTGCAAAAGAATATTGACATGATGCTAAAAGCCCGGTTATATTGTACAAATGTCCTGATCGCAAAGGCTACAATGCCGGTTCACGGTACGGACGCAGTGATTACATATCACTTTAATATTGACAAAACGAATAAACCGGAAGTGGGCAAAGACGGTCATGTTGATTTTCATAAGCTTGATATGATTGAGCCCGTTACGGAGGGGCAGCTCCTAGCAACATTACAGCCGGCAGATTACGGAGTGCCGGGTACGGATGTTACGGGAAATCCAATTTATCCGAAAAAGGTAGTTGTAAAAAAATTAAGATATGGAAAAAATATACATGTATCAGAAGATGGGCTGAACATGTATTCTGATGTTTCCGGAAATGTTACCTGTGTAGATGATATGGTTTTTGTGTCCAATTGCTATGAGGTGCCGGCTGATGTAGGGCCTTCCACCGGAGATATCGAGTATGACGGAAGTGTAAATATCAAAGGGAATGTATTGACGGGATATACCGTAAATGTGACCGGAGATATTTATGTCAATGGCGCCGTAGAAGGATCTACTCTGATTGCCGGAGGAAAGATTGTATTAAACCGGGGCATTAAAGGCATGGGAAAAGGCGTGATGAAAGCTGGCGGAGATGTGATTTCTAACTTTATTGAAAGTTCCAGCGTCTATTCCGGCGGCAAAATTATTACCGACGCGTTGTTACATAGCGATGTAACCGCAAAAGGAACGATTGAGGTAAATGGCAAAAGAGGGCTGATTGTTGGCGGAAGTGTACGTTCTACTGTAAAAATTGAAGCGAAAACGCTTGGTTCTACAATGGGAACACAGACACAGTTAGAAGTAGGTTCTGATCCAAATGTGGTGGACAGATACCATGAAATCGAAAGAACCATGGAGTCATTAGGAGAAGAAAAAGAAAAATTAGAACAAAATATTGCATTGTTAAAAAAGCGTTTTAAATCGGTTGGTTCTCTGGAACAGGAGAAATTGGTCAGCCTGAAAACAGATATGATGCGGGTAGAAGAGATTGACGCAGAGATGGAACGCCTGACGGAGGAATATGAGAAACTGGATGAAGAGTTGGGAAATACGCAGGGAAACGGAAAGATTGTAGTGACGGATATTGCCTATAGCGGCGTGAAGCTTACAATTTCTAATATAACCAATCATCTGCACAGTGAGGTGCAGCACAGCGCATTTGTCAGAGAAGGCGCAGATATCAGGATCAAGGGAATTTAACGATTAAGTGAAATGAGGTGGTTTCTATGTCTTTGACCATTGATTATGTAACGATGCCTCCAAAATCACAGGAGGCTTCACAAATCCAAACAAATGAAATCAATAAAATGGAGCAGGAGAACCAACAACTTCAATCCCAGTTTCAGGATGCGGTAAAAAGACAGTCTGAGCAGACGGTACGCAGAAATCAGGCGGAGAATGAAGAACTGAAAAATGAGGAGCGGGAACGCCGAAGAAGGCAGAAAAAGAAACAGAATGCTTCCGGTCAGCATGCGAAAAACTCTTCTGACGAAAAAAACGGCGAAGGTAAACATACGCAGGATAGCCATTTTGATATGAGAATATAGTAAAAAAACAGAATAGGAGAAACATATGATTTTTTTAGAGATAGTAATGTTGATCATTGGGTTAGGGGCAGTTGCATTTAGTTTCCGAATGTCGGATAAACAGGGATTTGAACGGACAGATGATGACAGACAGGAAATGATACCGGTTCCTGTCAATGATATAGATGACAAACTGCAGGAAGCGATAGATCAACTGGAAAAAAACGCGGATCTCTTTTTCCGGGAAACGGATGATAAGCTGAGTGAACTTTCCAATGAAAAAATAATGGGAATGAGTGAATATTCCGATCAGGTTTTGGACAAGATTGAAAAAAATCATGCAGAGGCTGTTTTTTTATATGATATGTTAAATGAAAAGCAGGAGGAAATGAAGCAGTTAGTTGCGGATATGGATTCTATTCGTGCAGATTTACACAATGAGTCTGCTATAGAATACCAAAAGTTAAAGGAGCAGGAAAAGGAATTACTGGAACTGAGAAAAAATATTGAAGTAGAAATGTTGGAATATGAAGCTGCGCAAAAGAAATATGCGGTTTCTAAACAGGAAACCGAACAGGAACCGCCAGTCATTCCGGAAGGCTCTGCAGAAAATCCGGAGGATGATTCCATGGAAGAGCTTCAAAGGCTGTTGGCGCAGACGGAAAACGTTTTGGAGAAAAAGGAATCGATGCCGGATGAAGAGACGAAGTCTCCGCTTTCGGCGTTTGATGAAGAAATGACAAAAATGGAAGAAGAAGCGTCCCCAAAGGTCCGGGAAGCAGGCAAATCCAAGTCTGAGCAGGAAGGAGATATGGTCAACCGCAATGATGAAATTCTTTCTCTCTATAAAAAGGGACGTTCCATTTTGGAAATTTCAAAAATGCTTTCCATGGGGCAGGGCGAGGTTAAGTTTGTGATTGATATGTATCATGCAAGATAGTTTGGAAGAAGGGAATGAGAATGGATAAGAAGTCATTTATCAGAGGATTTGGAACAGGTGTTTTGTTTACTGCAGTTATTTTGGGAATATCATTTTTTATCCGCACATCGGATTCTTTTGTTACTTCACGTGCCAGGGAATTGGGAATGGTATATGCGGCAGATAAAGAATCAAAGGGAAAACTGGTGCAGAAGGAGACGGAGACAGAGGCTCCGGTCTCATCTGCAAGCGCATTGCCGACAGCAACAAGCAAGCCAGCAAAGCAGGATTCCTCTGCCAAAATCATAGCATCGCCGCCAACCACTTCTATACCGGCGGAATCGCCCGCAGCATCGCCGTTAGCGACTAAGAGTCCAAAAGCAACGAAAGCTCCTTCCAAACAAAAATCTTCAGATAAAGAAATCGATATGGAAAAGGAAAAAAAGAGGTTGGAAAAAAGCATCCGCGAAGAAGAGAAAAAGCTAACGATCAGCGTAGGGGACTGGTCTTCTGATGTCAGCAAAAAATTGGAAAATCTGGGAATTATAGATAGCGCCAGTGATTTTGACAACTATTTGGAAAAAAACGGTTATAGCACTTCAATTACTGCAGGCAGCTATGATGTTTCCATGGATGATACGTATCAGGAGCTGGCACGCAAAATCACAGGGAAATAACAGAAATAGACAGGAGAAACATCATGAAATTTCGTCCTTGTATTGATATACACAATGGAGCGGTAAAGCAAATTGTGGGAGGAAGTCTGAGGGATCAGGAAAATCAGGCGACAGATAACTTTGTTTCGAAGCAGAATGCTGCATATTATGCGAAGCGGTATCAGAATGATGGATTGACGGGCGGTCATATTATTCTACTGAATAAGGAAGGTTCGGAATATTATGAAGCAGATGTGCTCCAGGCAAGGGAAGCCTTAACTGTTTTTCCAAAAGGAATGCAGCTTGGGGGCGGCATTCATCCTGAAAATGCAGAGAAATTTTTGGATATGGGAGCATCACATGTTATTGTAACCTCCTATATTTTTCGAGACGGTATCATTGATATGGAACGGTTAGAAAAACTGTCTGCCCAGATTGGGAAAGAACATTTGGTGTTGGATTTAAGCTGTCGTTTTGTGAAAGATGATTATTATATTGTGACCAATCGCTGGCAGAAAGTAACGAAAGAGAAGTTGAACCAGGATACCATCTCTGAGCTGTCACGATATTGTGATGAATTTTTGGTTCATGCAGTGGATGTTGAGGGAAAAGCCTCCGGAGTGGAAAAGGAAGTGGTTCGCAGAATCGGCAGCCAGCGCTTATGTCCTGTTACATACGCCGGCGGTATCCATACAATGGAAGATATTCATTGGATTGATCAGGCAGGTCAGGGGAATGTGGATTATACGGTAGGAAGCGCTTTGGATCTCTTTGGCGGCTCCATTCCCTATCAAAGCCTGTTGCTTTTGTAGATTGTTGGGAAAATAAAGTAATAAATTTGTAATATTTGGAAATTTCTGGCTGATTTTTTGAAAAAAATCCAAATCTATTGTACACGGTTTACAAAAATATCAATGGTATTTTCTTGAAAAATATACATAATATACAAAAAATAATTCTTAATGATAGCAACCCATTTTGAAATGTTTCAAAATGGGTTGATTTTTTAAAAAAGCATGATATAATTGTTACATAAATGTTAAGAATGAAATTTAAAAGTTCATAATTTCATGGGAAATGAAATTCAGGAGGTTAGTGTAAAAAATAAGCTCGATAGCTTATTTTTTACACGGCTATTTGTGCCGGAGCGTCTCAAATAGCTTTGATGGCAGATGAGAAACTGCATACGCAGTTTTCTCATCGCCCCGTCGCGTAAACGCTCCGGAATGGAGTATAGTATGTTTTTTAGGAAATTGTCATTATTTGCGCTTCTGATGTTTCTGGGAACAGGATTTAGCATGCGACCGGCATCTGCTTCTGCAAATAATACGACTGAAAATGAGACTGCAACAGAAATCAATATAAATTCTGATGTTTCAGATGACAGTACCAAAGTTTCCGAACAGGATGCTGATTTGATAACAAATCCGGAGTTACCAGCCGACACGGGTTCTTATGATGATAAGAAAAATATGACGGCATTTACCGGTCAAAATAATATATCGAATATTCAGAGTACGGACACAGAACAGAAAAAGACAACGGCAAAGAAGAAAAAAAAGAAAGCTTCAAAAAGCAAAAAGAAAATCTATACAAAAAGCGAGCTGCGCCTGATGGCAAGTATTATTAATTGTGAAGCAGGCGGAGAAAGCATGCAGGGGAAGATTGCGGTTGGTGTAGTGATTATGAACCGTGTTAAATCTAAGTCATTTCCAAACACAATTAAAAAAGTGGTCTATCAGAAAGGTCAGTTTTCGCCGGTCAGAAATGGCTCTCTTCGAAAGAGATTAAATCAATATGACAGAGGCCGCATACATTCTGTCCAGTGGAAATCATGTATTCAGGCTGCTAAAAAAGTCTTAAAAGGACGGAGAACGATTATTATCAAAGGAAAAGTAAAGAATATGAAGGGGTACCATTTTTTTAGCGTGCATTTGCCGCATGCCAGATTGAAGTTGGGGGGACATCGTTTTAAATAAAGAAAATTTTGCTGCGTTACCAATATTTTGGTAGGGCAGCTTTTTTAAAAAAAGGAAAAAAGATGTTGTCAGGGTGGGAGCCCAATAAATATTTTACTATTTTTCCGAAATGTGTTATGATAAATAATGGCATGTTTGGAATGATTTTGTAAAGCGTTATCATTGCGGCTTGATAAATCACTAAAGGAGGAGACACAGTGAGTAGTCCGAATCAGGAAAAAGAAATGAAAGAGGAAAATACAGAAAAGATATCCCGAAATTTTATCCAGAATATTATTGATAAAGATTTAGAGGAAGGCGTCTATCGTACCGTAGTAACGCGTTTTCCCCCCGAGCCAAACGGTTATCTCCATATAGGGCATGCAAAGTCTGTATTGCTTAATTTTGGTTTAGCCAGAGAATATCAGGGGAGTTTTCATTTACGGTTTGATGATACCAATCCGATGAAGGAAAGGACAGAATTTGTGGATTCCATTATGGAAGACGTTAAATGGATCTGCGGAGATTTAGATCCGGAGCAGATATATTATGCCTCTGATTACTTTGATCAGATGTATGAGTGCGCTGTTAAGTTGATTAAAAAGGGAAAAGCCTTTGTTTGCGACCTGACTGCTGAACAGATACGGGAATACCGCGGCACTCTGAAAGAACCGGGCGTCAATAGTCCGTATAGGGAGCGTTCCGTAGAAGAAAACCTTGATTTATTTCAACGGATGCGTGCCGGTGAGTTTGAGGATGGTTGCAAGGTGCTTCGGGCAAAGATTGATATGGCATCGCCCAATATTAATATGAGGGATCCTATCCTGTATCGCGTGGCCCGCATGAACCATCATAATACAGGCAGCCAGTGGTGTATTTATCCAATGTATGATTTTGCGCATCCTATCGAGGACGCCCTGGAAGGGGTTACCCATTCGCTATGTACGCTGGAGTTTGAGGATCATCGCCCGCTATATAATTGGGTCGTAAAAGAACTTGAGTTTGACCATCCGCCAAAACAGATTGAGTTCGCCAAACTGTATCTAACCAATGTGGTTACCGGAAAACGATATATTAAAAAACTGGTGGAAGAAGGGATCGTAGACGGCTGGGATGATCCGCGTTTAGTTTCAATCGCTGCCTTGCGCAGACGTGGTTTCACGCCGGAGTCTATTCGCATGTTTATTGAATTATCCGGTATTTCAAAGGCACAGAGTTCTTCAGACTATGCGATGCTTGAGTATTGTATCCGTGAGGATCTGAAGATGAAGCGCGCCAGAATGATGGCTGTTTTGGATCCTGTTAAGTTAATTATTACAAATTATCCGGAGAGTGAGATTGAGTATCTGGATGTTTCCAATAATCAGGAAAATGAAGCAATGGGAACAAGAAAAGTTCCGTTTGGAAAGGAATTGTACATTGAGAGACAGGATTTTATGATTGAACCGCCGAAAAAATATTTTCGGTTATATCCGGGAAATGAAGTCCGTCTGATGAACGCGTATTTTGTGACTTGTACAGATTATATAACAGATGACGAAGGAAAGGTAGTAGAGATACACTGTACCTATGATCCCGAAACCAAAAGCGGAAGCGGCTTTACAGGGAGAAAAGTAAAGGGAACGATTCAGTGGGTATGTGCGGAGACTGCTAAAAAGGCAGAAGTCCGTCTCTATGAAAATATTGTAGATGAAGAAAAAGGGGTGTATAATGAAGACGGCAGCATCAACTTAAACCCCAACTCTCTGACGGTATTGGAAAATTGTTATATCGAACCGGCTTTGGCCGAAGCAAAACCAATGGATAGTTTTCAATTTGTCAGACATGGATATTTTGTGGTAGATTCAAAAGATTCTACAGAGGAACATTTAGTATTTAACAGGATTGTATCAATGAAAAGTTCATACAGACTAAAATAAGGAGGCAATGATATGAGTTTATTTTCTGGGTTAGACCAGTTTGGATTGGGAAAACTGGAAAAGGTAAATATTTTTGAAGAAGAAACAAAGAAGACGGATAAGAGCGGAAAGCCCGTGGAACAGAAAATTTCAGAGGAGGATTTACTTTTTGATAAGTCCTATACCTGTCCTGTCTGCGACGAGGAATTTCATGCAAAAATGCTTCGTACCGGTAAAGTAAAATTGTTGTCTGTTGATACCGATCTGCGTCCAAAATATCAGTTGGTAGATTCCCTGAAATATGATGCATTGGTTTGCCCGAAATGCGGCTATGCAGCATTAAGCCGTTTCTTTAAATTTATGATGCCGTCACAGGCAAAATTAATCCGTGAAAATATTTCTAAAAATTTCAGTGGTCTTGCACAGACCGGAAATATATACACATATGACGATGCGATCAACCGTCATCAGCTTGCTCTGATTAATACCGTTGTAAAAAAGGCAAAGGCAAGCGAAAAAGCGTATACCTGTTTAAAGATGGGATGGCTGTACCGCGGAAAGGCAGAGTCTCTTTCAAAGGAGACGCCTGATTATGATAAGCAGATAAAAGAAATGGCTGTCAAAGAACAAGAATTGTTATCTAACGCCTATGATGGTTTTATGTCTGCCTTTTCAAAAGAATCTTTCCCAATGTGCGGTATGGATGAAATTACGGTTACGTACCTGATTGCCGAGTTGGCAAGGCGTATCGGGAAATATGAAGAGGCCAGCAGATGGATTTCCAGAGTGCTTACTTCCAGGGAAGCAAATGAAAGAATTAAAAATAAGGCGCGCGAAATAAAGGAAATGATTAATCAGCAAAAAGAAAATGCATAGGGCTGATTGTCTCTTTTATAAGCAGCAGGTAAGAAAGATGGTCGCGGGGAACCCGGATCATCTTTTTTTGATTTTGGTAAGATTGTAAAATCAGGACGCATAGAGCGTCCTGTAAAAATAATCCGAAATTGCGGACGACAGATGAAAGCAAGAAAAAAAGAGGAAAAATGAAAAATAGACAGAAAATAAAAGAAAATAAAAGATATAGAATTAAATAGTTAGATTTTGGGTGATGGGATACATTGCTAAATTATGTCAAATGAAATATATTATGTTTATGTTTAGCACTCGGTCAGAATGAGTGCTAATAAATAAATAGAAGGAGGCATTTACATGAAATTATCACCATTAGGAGACAGAGTTGTATTAAAAATGTTAGAAGCGGAAGAAACCACGAAATCAGGCATTGTTTTACCAGGCAATGCACAGGAGAAGCCACAGCAGGCAGAGGTAATCGCAGTAGGTCCCGGCGGTACTGTAGACGGCAAGGAAGTTGTGATGCAGGTTTCAGTGGGAGATAAGGTTATTTATTCTAAATATGCAGGGACAGAAGTGAAATTAGAAGACGAAGAATTTATTGTAGTTCGTCAGAATGATATTGTAGCAAAGGTAGAAGACTAGTTTTTCAGATAGGAGGATTATAAGAATGGCAAAGGAAATTAAATTCGGTGCAGAGGCAAGAGCTGCTTTGGAAGCAGGTGTCAATCAGTTAGCAGATACCGTAAAGGTTACATTAGGCCCAAAAGGAAGAAATGTAGTATTGGATAAATCTTTCGGCGCGCCTTTAATTACGAATGATGGCGTGACTATTGCAAAAGATATCGAATTAGAAGATGGTTTTGAAAATATGGGAGCGCAGCTTGTAAAAGAAGTCGCTACAAAGACCAATGATGTAGCGGGCGACGGTACGACAACTGCGACGGTGCTTGCGCAGGCAATGGTAAATGAGGGAATCAAAAACCTTGCGGCAGGAGCGAATCCGATTATTCTCCGTAAAGGAATGAAACAGGCATGCGATTGTGCAGTTGATGCGATTGCAAAGATGAGTTCTAAGGTTACCGGAAAAGACCAGATCGCAAGGGTAGCCGCTATTTCCGCCGGAGATGACGCCGTTGGCGAAATGGTTGCCGATGCAATGGAAAAGGTATCAAATGACGGTGTTATTACCATTGAAGAGTCAAAGACAATGATGACAGAATTGGATTTGGTAGAAGGTATGCAGTTTGACCGTGGATATGTATCTGCATATATGGCGACAGATATGGATAAGATGGTTGCAGAATTAGATAATCCATATATTTTAATCACGGATAAAAAGATTTCTAATATTCAGGAAATCCTGCCGGTTTTAGAGGAAATCGTACAAAATGGCGCAAAGCTTTTAATCATTGCAGAGGACGTCGAAGGAGAAGCGCTTACGACCCTTGTGATCAACCGCTTAAGAGGAACATTTAATGTTGTTGCGGTAAAAGCGCCGGGATATGGCGACAGAAGAAAGGCAATGCTTGAGGATATCGCTATTTTAACAGGCGGTCAGGTGATTTCTGAGGAAGTAGGTTTGGATTTGAAAGAGACAACATTGGATATGTTAGGCCGCGCAAAATCCGTGAAAGTACAGAAGGAAAATACGGTTATCGTAGATGGCGCAGGAGATAAGAAGGCTATTGATTCCCGTATTGCACAAATCCGCTCACAGATTGAAGAAACAACGTCTGACTTTGACAGGGAAAAATTACAGGAGAGGCTTGCGAAGTTAGCAGGCGGAGTCGCTGTAATACGCGTTGGCGCTGCTACGGAAACTGAGATGCAGGAAGCAAAGCTTCGTATGGAAGATGCTCTGGCAGCAACGAGGGCTGCAGTGGAAGAGGGTATTATTTCCGGCGGCGGTTCCGCATATATCCATGCTGCCAAGGAAGTTGAAAAACTGGCAGCAAAGTTAGAGGGAGATGAAAAGACAGGCGTTAATATCATCTTAAAGGCACTGGAAGCTCCGTTAAAGATCATTGCATCCAATGCAGGTCTGGAAGGTTCTGTCATTATTAACAGAGTCCGCGAGTCGGAAGCGGGAACTGGCTTTGATGCTTTGACAGAAGAGTATGTAGATATGGTAAAGGCCGGTATTGTAGATCCTGCTAAGGTAACAAGAAGCGCCCTGCAGAATGCAACCAGTGTTGCTTCGACTCTGCTGACTACAGAATCTGTTGTATCAAATATTAAGGAAGAGACGCCGGCAATGCCAGCAGGCGGTGCGCAGGGTATGGGAATGATGTAATGGATTCCATTATGCGAAATGGAAGTCAAAACAGGCAGACCAGCGTTTGTTTTGAATGATTTTCTATATAACAGGAAAAAGAAAGAGGCGGGGGATTTTCCTTCGTCTCTTTTCTTTTTGTACATGATTTGTTATACTGTTAACAGAATAAAATGTTAGAGACAGGAGAAAAATGCAATATGGAAGAATTATATTCCGAAACCTATTTAAGTGCAAAACTACCCGTAAAACAAACCGTCATTCGGGTTTTGTTAATGATTCTGGCTGCTTTTTTTATAGCAGTGGGTATTTTATTCATGCTGCTTCTTCGTACAATCGTGGTATTTCTGATTATGGCAGTTTTAGCAGGGATCATGCTTTTTTTAATGCCGACAAACAAAATTGCATATGAATATATCTTTGTCGACGGACAGATTGATTTTGATTGTATTTTCAATGCCTCCAAACGAAAAACCATGCGGCGCGCAGATATGGAAAAAATGGAAGTAATCGCGCCGGAGTCTTCCCATAGTCTGGATCCCTATCGGAAGGAAAAAACATTGGATTATTCCTCCGGAATGCCTTCGGGAAAGCATTGGATAGCAGTTGTATCAGGGGAGAAGGGAATCGAATGCATCCGTTTTACTCCGGATGATAAAATGATTCATATGATGAAGATGAAATCGCCGGGCAAAATTGTTGAGAATTAGTTGACAATAAAAGGAGCTATGGTGTATACTTTTAAAAATATTTGTACATGAGTTAGTACATCAGATAGTAAATGGCACGCAGGATATCCCTGCGTGCTTCCTTAATACAACTTATAAGGCACAAAAAGGAGGATCATAAAATGGGAAAGATTATTGGCGAAGGGATTACTTTTGATGATGTGTTGCTGGTACCACAGTTTTCGGAAGTGATACCAAATCAGGTTTCTTTGAAAACAAATCTGACAAAGACAATCCAACTCAATATTCCGATGATGAGCGCAGGTATGGATACGGTTACGGAATATCGCATGGCGATTGCAATGGCGAGACAGGGCGGCATTGGTATTATCCATAAGAATATGTCAATTGAAGCACAGGCGGATGAAGTTGATAAGGTAAAACGCTCGGAGAATGGTGTTATCACAGATCCATTTTATTTATCCCCGGAACATACATTAGAAGATGCAAATAATCTGATGGCAAAATTTCGGATTTCCGGCGTACCGATTACGGAAGGAAAGAAACTGGTCGGTATCATCACAAACCGTGATCTGAAATTTGAAACCGATTTTTCCAAAAAGATTAAAGAATCTATGACTTCGGAGGGCCTGATCACGGCGAAACAGGGCATCACGCTGGAGGAAGCGAAGAAGATTTTGGCGCAGTCCAGAAAGGAAAAACTTCCTTTGGTAGATGACGCAGGAAATCTGACCGGTTTGATCACAATTAAGGATATTGAAAAACAGATTAAATATCCGCTTGCCGCAAAAGACAGGCAGGGAAGGCTTCTCTGCGGCGCTGCGGTTGGTGTGACCGCAAATATATTAGACAGGGTAGATGCGCTGGTGGAGAAACATGTAGACTGTATTGTTGTGGATACGGCGCATGGACATAGTGCAAATGTATTAAAGGTAGTTAAAATGGTGCGCGATGCGTATCCGGAACTTCAGATTATCGCCGGCAATGTTGCAACTGGCGAAGCAACGGAAGCATTGATCAAAGCAGGGGTAAACTGTGTCAAAATCGGTATTGGGCCAGGCTCTATCTGTACCACTCGGGTTGTGGCAGGAATTGGCGTCCCGCAGATTACGGCAATCATGAATTCCTATGAAGTTGCAAAAAAATACGAAGTTCCTATTATTGCAGACGGTGGAATTAAATATTCCGGCGATATGACAAAGGCAATTGCCGCAGGCGCCAGTGTATGCATGATGGGAAGTCTCTTCGCAGGCTGCGATGAGAGCCCGGGATCGTTTGAACTGTTTCAGGGTAGAAAATATAAGGTATATCGCGGTATGGGTTCCATTGCTGCCATGGAAAACGGGAGCAAAGACCGCTATTTCCAAACCGATGCAAAAAAGTTAGTTCCGGAGGGTGTGGAAGGCCGTGTGGCATATAAGGGAACCGTAGAGGATACTGTATTTCAACTGATTGGAGGCCTTCGTTCCGGTATGGGCTATTGCGGCGCGCCAGACATTCAGACGCTTCAGGAAAATGGCAAATTTGTAAAGATTTCAGCCGCATCCTTAAAAGAAAGCCATCCACATGATATTCATATTACGAAGGAAGCGCCAAACTATAGCGTAGAGTAAAGTTTTTATGAAAAAATTAACAAATGTGAAAAAGAAACAAATCCGATATGTTCTATTAGTGATTGTGGCTGCTTCTGCAGCCGCTCTTCTCTTTATCAGTATTTTTATCGGTGTGATCAGACTGCTGCATCCGGCAGCGCAAAATACAAGTTTAGAGGGACTTGATTTTTCTGAAATAAACGTTTCAAAACCGGAAATCACAGATATGCTGTTGACGCCTAACCAAAATTCCCGTCCGGGGATTGCCCTGCAGCAGATCAAAGGAATCGTCGTGCATTATACGGCAAATCCGGGAACAGATGCTGTGGCAAACCGGAATTACTTTGAATCCCGTAAAGATTGCGGAAACGAGGCGAAATACAAGGTAAGCAGCCATTATGTTATCGGTCTGGATGGCAGTATTATCCGATGTATACCTGAGGATGAGATTGCATATGCCTCTAACGACCGGAATACAGATACACTGGCAATAGAATGTTGTCATCCGGATACTTCCGGAAAATTTACAGAGAATACCTATCAATCTTTGATTTATTTGACGGCATATTTATGCGATACATATGAAATCCCGTTAAAGAATGTCATACGGCATTATGATGTTACCGGGAAAATTTGTCCGAAATATTATGTCAGGCATCCCCATAAATGGGAGGCTTTAAAAAAAGACATTCTGGAACTGCTAACGAACAGCAGACGGAGAGAAATCAATTGATTTTGTGAAAAGCAGAGATTTTTTCTCTGCTTTTTTGTTATATTTGTCTATTGCTTTTTTAGCAAATGAGTGTAAAATTACCATCAAATAATACGTTCTTTTACATATGTAATAATACAGGCGCTTCATGGGAGAGTTTCAGTGCAGTTGACAGGTATATTGCTTAGGAAAGACACAGTCAGGAGGAAAGGATGAAAGGAAAAAAACTATTTTTACTGCTGCTATTTCTGTTGATTACTGTTTTTTTCGGTTATTGTGGGAAAAAACTATCTTATGCGACTGAAACAGATGCGGCCGAAACTGATATGATTGGAAATTATGAGGATGTTGGAGCATACCAGGATGAAGAGGGGGGATATTCCCATGTAGGCGTTATTGTACGCATTAATGGTTTTACCAGGAATTTTGTATTAGATACGTGGAAAAAAGAAAACGGACAATGGAATTACGTTGGAACAAATATGAAAGGAACAAAGGGGAAATATAACAGCTACATGTATAATTCATCTGAAATATGGCTTTATCCGCCCGACGATTATGATACCCGTTTTATAATATTTGGAAATAAGATCCGGACATTAGATCAGTGCAGCGTAATTTTACGACAATACAAAAAAGGAAAATTAGTCTCTACAAGTGTAGAATACTCTTTCCGTTCTTTGTATGACAGCCCACTGGAAAGCTTGTCTTTATTTCAGCCGATGATACAGGCCGGAAGATATGCGGCGGATGGAATATCCTATGTATATGATGTTTGTTCTGCCAATCAAACGGGATTTCCGGGAGGCATATTAGTCAATAGCAATGGTGGTACGGTGCAAACACAGGGAATGATTTATCAAACGGATACCGGATACTATTTACACAGTTTGCCAACGGTTTCTAAGGTAACGCCCGGATATCGCATGACGTTTCTTGGATGGTTTTCCCAAAGTGTGGGAGGTCATCAGTATCGAGTAGGAGATATCCTTCCCAAAAATACGGTTTTATATGCGCATTGGAAAGAGGAGGTGCTTTCGTATCCGGTAACCTGTATTGATATTCTGGGAAAAGATAGCAACGGAGAGGTTCTGGGAAGATGTACCTGGAAGAAAGAATATGGGAGTTCGGTATCCGGAGCAGACGCCGGACACGATTCTTTTGACGGCGCATATTACACTGGTTGCGCTTATACCGGATGCAGTAATGCAATAGTAGGAACGAATGGAGCAACAGTTTATCGTTATTTTAAACCGACGGAATATGCCATTTTTTTTGATGGGAATGGAGCAACCAGTGGAAATATGATGGCGATTACTCGCTGTAAATATGATGCAGAAGTCACACTGACAAAAAATTGTTTTTACAGGGAAAATAAAATCACTTTGCATCCCAATGGAGAGAACGCTGTATGTAATACGTCGGAGCTCTATGTCGCAAGAAGGTTTTTGGGATGGTCCCTTGAAAAAGATGGCGCGGTCCGGTATTCGGACGGTGCAAGCTGCCGGGGAATTATTACGGAGGGAAAATCTGTTACGCTATATGCGGTTTGGGGAGAAGAAAAAACAACCATTGAAAATATACCGAGACGTCTGGGATATCAATTTGCAGGTTGGGCGGAAAGCATGGATGCACAGACCGGGCAGACACAGTTTACCGTAAACTCTGATATGGAGATCTATGCAGTCTGGAAGCCGGATATTGTGAAATATCAGATAGAATATTATCAGGAAAACCTTGCCGGAACATATGAGCTGATTTCTTCCTATGCCGCAGAGGGATATACCGATAGCACTGTCTGCCTGAATCCAGAGACAGATATCTATCAGGGGTTTACATTAGATCAAGCATCTTCCCGATTGAGTGGTACAGTCTGTGCAGATGGAAGTTTGATACTGACTGCTTTTTTCCGGAGAAATTCTTATTTGTTTTCTTATGATACAAATGGAGGGACTCCCGTAAACGGTACTTTTGAACAGGAAGAAGGCCAAAAGAAATATGGAGTGACTTTTTCGCTGACCGGACAGCAGCTTCGAAAAAAAGGTTTTGTCTTTGCGGGATGGTCGCAGGATCCGGACGGTAATCATACTATTTACCAGCCGGGGGAAACATATACCATGCAGAACCATGATGTAATACTCTATGCGGTATGGACGCCGGTTCACTACAAAATTTCATTTGAAAGCAATGCCAAAGAGGGCTTCAAAGGCAATATGGATCCACAGACAGTTGCGTATGGAGAAGAATTTTCCCTGCCGGAATGTCTCTATGCCTGTGAAGGTTACGAGTTTGCAGATTGGAATACCGAGCCGGATGGCGGTGGAAAACGTTATCAAGTTGGAGATCTTGTTAAAAATCTGTCTGCTGATGATGATGCGGTAATCTTTCTGTATGCACAGTGGAAACCAATAGAATTTACAATAACATATGACAGAAATGAAACGGAAGATGTAAAGAGTACGATAGGAGGCGTCGTCCCGGATACGCAATATTATTTTGACAAAGACTGTTATGCCAGTGAGATTACTTTTCATGCAGCGGGTTATACGGTAGCGTCATGGAATACAAAAGCGGATGGAACAGGAATTTCTGTAAAACCGGGAGAAAATATAAAAGGAAAGCTGGTATCGAAGGAACAAAATAAATTGTATGCGATTTGGGAAGCAAATCTCTATACTACGTTTACATTGCGTCTGTATTTGGCGGGAGAAAAAGAGACGGCGATAGAAAACATTACGTTATATGGAAGAACAGACGAAACAGTAGGGGAGGCCATCAAACGGCTTTATAAAGATACTCTTCAGGGAGAAGAAGCAAAATATTTTTATACAGGCTATTGCGTCAAAAATGAGGAAGTATTAGAAGAAAGAATTCAGGGAAATTTCAGCACGGATTTAATTTTGTATATGGAGCAGAGAACATGTACTTTGTCATATCGGATTTTTCAGGGCGGCCAGTACTGTGAGGTGGCAAAGGATACAGCGATGGCACTGCAAAAAATTAACCTGCCAAAAGAAGTGGCGGGAATTCAGCCGGCCCGCTATGTCGATGCAAATAACAACAGCTATCAACCAAATGAAACTCTGAAAGTGGAAAGAGATTTGCAGTTAAATATACAACATTTCATTATGTTTTATGGAGAATCCGGCAACTTTTCGGACAGAAAGGAGTTTGTGGTTCATGGAAAAGGGTTCAAGCTGCCAGAAGCAGAGAAACAAGGGTATCGATTTTTAGGCTGGTATACCGGGACAGGAAATTATGTCGGTATGCCGGGCGATTGGACGGAGAGTGTGACGCAGGATGGCGAATTATTTGCAAAATGGTCAGAACCATTAGAATATCAAATTATATATGAAACAGATGATTGCGATATCAGAATATTGGAACATCAGGTTACGACATACCGGTACCAGGAAGAGGTCATTCTTCCGGACAGCACACAGGTATGGGTAGCCAATCCATATCTGTTTGTAGGATGGTATTATAGTGACGATAGCCAAAAAAATCTAATTACAAAAATTAAAGCTGGAGAATATGGAGATAAAAAAATCAAGGCATTGCTGGTTCGAAAAAATGGTTCACAGACTGACGGAGATCATTCTTCCCCTTCTCCCGATACGGATAATCATGACTCCGCATCTTCCAATACAGATAACAGTGCTCAAAATGAAAAAGAGCATCCGAACAAGGCCGTTTCTCCCAATATTTCATCTTCAAAGACCATCAGTCAGAATACGAACAAGAGCAAAGGAAGCTGTTTTTGGTATCAGGGAATAAAATATCAGGTTACATCTGCAGCAAAAAAGAAAACGGTTAAACTGGTTGCCGTTCAAACGCAAACCAGGCACCTGACCATTCCTGGAAAAGTAAGCTGTCAAAAAGTATCCTATCAGGTAACAGGAATTGGGAAAAAGGCATTTTATAAAAAGAATCATATTATTTCTATTGTAATTCCCAAAACAGTAATACAAATTGAAAAATATGCTTTTTCCAGGATGAAAAAACTGAAGAAAATAACCCTTGGAAAATCGATACAAACGATTGCTCCAAAGGCTTTTGCAGGAGATAAAAATTTAAAAAAGGTTGTTGTAAAATGCAAACGGTTAAAGAAAGCAGGAAAGCATATCTTTGATTCCAAAGGTTCAAAGATACATTTTACCGGTAAAGCAAATGCCGTAAAAAAACTAAAACATTAAGTTAGAGAGAAAGCTGTATGGATTTGCCGGCATACTTATATTTTGTATAGGTAACGCCGGCAGATTTCATCATTCTCTTTGCTGCGATCACAGATGAAGTATCAGAATATTTGTCGCTTAAATAAATAACTTCTGAAATACCGGTCTGAATCAATGCTTTGGTACATTCGTTGCATGGAAACAATGTGGTATAGATTTTAGCATCTCTCATATGAGTGCCTGTGTAATTTAAGATAGCATTCAGTTCGGCATGGCAGACATATAAATATTTGGTATCCAAATCGGAACCGGCTTCTCTTTCCCACGGATAGACATCATCCGAACATCCCCGGGGCATTCCATTATAGCCGACCGAAAGGATTTTATGGTCCCGGCTTACGATACAGGCGCCAACGCTGGTATTGGGATCCTTGCTTCTTTCCGCAGACAGAAGGGCGATTCCCATAAAATATTCATCCCATTTTAAATAATTCTCTTTTTTCATACTATGTAATTTCGTGGCAATATAAAATCTATGCCACATCCTTTCTATTAAGTTAAAATCATCTTTCACAAATATTTGTCCTATATGCTTTTTTAGGCTGTATTCCACAGGCGAAAAAAAGCTGCCCACACCCTGGCAGCTTTTTTATAAGAAAGTTTTATGCGATTTTATTTACAGCAATTGTCATGCGGGAAATCTTTCTGGAAGCCGTTTTCTTGTGGTATACGCCCTTGCTTGCAGCCTTATCGATTTCAGAAATTGCTGAATGCAGCGCATCTTTGGCAGCGGTTTTATCATTCGCTGCGATTGCGGCATCTACTTTTTTAATAGCAGTCTTAACTCTGGACTTGATTGCTTTATTTCTCTCTGCATTTCTACGATCAACTAAGATTCTCTTCTTTGCTGATTTGATATTAGCCATTCTTTACACCTCCCAATTGTGAAGTCTTGTGTACTTTGAAGCGGACACGGTCGCTTCGATAAACATACTCATATATAATATAGGAATCTTATGGATTTGTCAAGAATAAATTCAAGTTCTTTTGCAAATAGATAATAGAATAAAGCAATAAGACGGGGAATTCCTTACCGGCTGTAAGGCGTATTAACCATAAATCTATTGTAGAAGGAAAGAAGGAGAAAAGTTGAATGAGCAGTTTTCCATTTGAAAAAAGAACAGATTTGGCGATTGAAGCCAGAGAAAGTTTCCCAGAGGATAATGTTGAAATTGATGGAGTGGCGCTTTTCCAGGATGAATACAAAAACGGTCTGATTCAGAGTACAACGGTTGAAATTCGGAATCAGAAGGGCGCAAAACAGATGAAAAAACCAATCGGGACATATGTGACACTGGAATTTAAGAAGGATTCCATTTTTAAGGCACAACTGGAAAATAATATGGGTTCCTATTCTGACTATATTTATAAAACACTGAAAAAAGTACTGCAGGATATGGAGGAAGAACAGAAAATTTCCTGCCGCACCATATTGATATCCGGTTTAGGGAATCGCTTTGCTACACCGGATGCCCTTGGGCCTTATGTGATTGAAAATATACCTATGAACCGGCATTTCCAGTCAGAAAATTCCCAATCGCCTGTCTCAGAACATATGTCGTTATGTGGGATCTCTCCCGGTGTTATGTCGCAGACAGGTATGGAGAGCAGTGAGATTTTGCAGGGAATCATAAAAAAAGTGAAACCGGATGTGCTGTTGGTTATTGATTCGCTGGCGGCAAGAAGCGTCAATCGCCTATGCCGTACCATCCAGTTTACCAATACCGGAATTTCTCCGGGAGCCGGTATTGGTAATAACCGAAATAAAATCAATCAGGAAACGATGGGGATTCCAGTAATCGCAATCGGTGTGCCGACCGTAGTAGATGCGGGTACGATTGTATATGAATCTTTAGAAAACGCACTGGCTAAGGAGGGTTATACAGAAAATGAAATTTATTCGTTCTATCAATCGATTGCAAGCAGAGAAGTAAAAGATCTTTTTGTGACGCCAAAAGATATTGATGAGGAAATTCGTATTGTAGGAAAAATCATTGCTTTGGGAATTCAGAAAATGGCATATCGGATTTCGTAAAAAATTCATTCATACTGTATCTGTTCTAATCATATGGATAGATAGTAGCAGTATTTTGGAGTAATTTAGTTTGCGCAAATGCAGCGCAGGAATGGACGTTATTATGAAAACTTATCAAAGTAAATCCTCGCAGCATTATGGGATATGGGGAATCGTGATTATTTTCGTTTGGACAGGTATTCTTATCTGGTCTGCTTCCAAACATTATTATTTTAGTGAAATTTTAGAAAGAAGAGTTCTGGAAATGATTGTGCAAAAAGGTGTTTCCAATACCGTCGCCTTTGATTATGCAAAAGAGGAAGAAGAGGGAATAGTACTCGCCAAAAAAATTCTTTCGCAGACAAGTACCCTGTCCTATGTCATTCAAAATTCTGATGATTTGCCTGCGGAGCAGGGGCAGAATATCGTCAAAGTGGTTTCTTATTTTTCGGGAAATCAATCAAAAGGCGTCTTTTGGAGTGGCGCCGCCAGCCAAAAAGTCATGGAAACTGCACTATTTGAACGTTCTGATGGAGAAATCGCCAAACTGGCTGCAAAGGAGGAGAAAGAAAGTAAAAAATCCGAAAATCCGTACGGAGATACGGAAAGCAGCCGTGTTAAAGCGGAGAAAGAGACGGTAGAACAGGTTACTCCGAGTATTACTGTATTCAACAATGGAAGCCCAGACATTACTGCATCCAACAGAACCGATTCGTCGGCGAAGGAGGAGAGAGACCACTTAGGGAAACTGCAATCAGACAGTAAAGAAAAATTAGCTGCAAATTTAAAAATGATCCAAAAGCTGAAAGCCAGTAACAGCCGTACATATCTTTTGAAAAAATTTTATATTACAGATTCATCTACTTCTATCGACCCAAAAATCTTTCAAATTCAAAATTTACTGAATATGAACTTGAAGATAAAGAAAAGCAGTAAGCCGCAGATATTGATTATACATACGCATGGAGCGTCGGAAAGTTTTGCAGACAGCAGAAAAGGAAAAGAGGAAGACTCTATTATCGGAGTAGGAGATTGTCTTGCAAAGGTTTTATCTGAAAAATACGGTTATCAGGTATTGCATGACAGAACGGCATATGATAAGGTCAATGGAAAAATTGACAGAAATAAAGCGTATAATCAGGCTTATAACGGCCTGAAACAGACATTGGGAAAATACCCCTCCATTCAGACCGTGATTGACCTGCACAGGGACGGCGTGGGAAAGAAGGTAAAAAGAACAACGATTGTAGATGGGAAGCAAACCGCACAGGTCATGTTTTTTAACGGATTATCGCGTAGTGCATCCGGAGAGATTGCCTACCTTCATAATGATAACCTGCAGGGAAATCTTGCGTTCAGCCTTCAACTGAAAATAGCCGGAATGAAACATTTCCAAAATTTAGTGCGTCCGGTCTATTTAAAGGGATATCGTTACAATATGCATATGAAGCGGCGTTATACACTAATTGAGCTTGGAAACGAAAACAATACCGTCGAAGAAGCAAAAAACGCAGCAGCGCCAATTGCTTTGATGTTACATGAAGTACTGTCCGGAAGCAAACCGTAAGCTAACGGTATAAAAAGACAATTTCTGCCCTTTTGTTGTTTGCTTGGGAAAAATATGGTACAATGAGCTACAAAAAGGCAGAAAGGTATTCATTTGATTATGGGAAAAATAGATCAGTCACACATCCGGAATTTTTGTATTGTAGCGCATATCGATCATGGAAAATCAACATTGGCTGACCGGATTATTGAAAAAACGGGATTGCTGACCAGTCGCGAGATGCAGGCGCAGGTATTGGATAATATGGATTTAGAAAGGGAGAGAGGCATTACAATCAAGGCGCAGACGGTTCGTACTGTCTATCAGGCAAAAAACGGAGAAGAATATATCTTCAATTTAATTGATACACCCGGTCATGTAGATTTTAATTATGAAGTATCACGCAGTCTCGCTGCATGCGAAGGGGCAATCCTAATTGTAGACGCAGCGCAGGGGATTGAGGCGCAGACGTTGGCAAATTGCTATCTGGCATTGGATCATGACTTAGAAATCATGCCGGTTATCAATAAAATCGACTTACCAAGCGCTGAGCCGGAACGGGTAAAGGAAGAAATAGAAGATATCATTGGTCTGGATGCATCTGACGCGCCATTAATTTCTGCAAAGATGGGGCTCCATATAGAGGATGTCTTAGAGCAGATTATTACTAAAATACCGCAGCCGGCCGGGGATGAAAAGAAACCGTTGCGGGCATTGATTTTTGATTCCATTTATGATGCATATAAAGGTGTCATTATTTTTTGCCGTATATTTGACGGTTCTGTAAAAAAAGGCGATGAGATTCGAATGATGGCAACGAAAGCAGTCGCAGAAGTTGTAGAAGTTGGAATCTTTGGCGCAGGGCAGTATATTCCGTCTGAGGAATTGTCTGCTGGTATGGTTGGCTATATTACAGCAAGTCTGAAAAATGTTCAGGATACCCGGGTAGGAGATACTGTCACAAAAGCAAAGGAACCTTGCCGGGAACCGCTTCCAGGCTATAAAAAAGTACAGCCTATGGTATACTGTGGAATGTATCCTGCGGACGGTGCCAAATACAATGACCTGCGGGATGCATTGCAAAAATTACAGTTAAATGATGCCGCCCTGCAATTTGAGGCAGAGACTTCCATTGCACTGGGGTTTGGATTCCGTTGCGGCTTTCTCGGACTGCTTCATCTGGAAATTATCCAGGAGCGATTAGAGAGAGAATACAACCTGGATTTGGTCACAACAGCGCCCAGCGTTATTTATCATGTATATAAAACAAATGGCGAGATGGTAGAAGTAACGAATCCATCGAATCTTCCGGAACCGTCCGAAATAGAACATATGGAAGAACCGGTAGTCTCGGCAGAAATTATGGTAACAACAGAATATGTAGGCTCTATTATGTCGCTTTGCCAGAAACGAAGAGGCGTTTATCTGGGGATGGAATATATTGAGGAGACCAGGGCTGTATTAAAATATGATCTTCCGTTGAATGAAATCATATATGATTTCTTTGATGCACTGAAATCCTGTTCCAGAGGATATGCTTCTCTGGATTATGAAATGAAAAACTATATTCCGTCAAATCTGGTAAAGTTGGATATTCTCATCAATAAAGAGGAAATTGATGCATTATCCTTTATCCTTCATGCGGACACGGCATATGAGCGCGGCAGGAAAATGTGCGAAAAACTCAAAAAAGAAATTCCAAGGCAATTATTTGAGATTCCGATTCAGGCGGCTATTGGAAGCAAGATCATTGCAAGGGAAACGGTAAAGGCAATGCGTAAGGATGTCCTTGCAAAATGTTATGGCGGCGATATTTCCCGAAAGAGAAAACTTTTGGAAAAGCAGAAGGAAGGAAAAAAGAGGATGCGCCAGTTCGGCAGCGTAGAGATTCCACAGCAGGCATTTATGAGCGTACTCAAGTTGGACGAGGAGTAATCCGATTAGAAGGATGGAAGAAAGTTTATGCAGCGGCAGAGTAGAAAAAACAGGTTAAAACCTTTGGCACTATATCTTCATATTCCTTTTTGTGTCAGAAAGTGCCTATATTGCGACTTTTTGTCCTTTTCTTCCCAGGATGCGGCAAGAGAGATGTATTTTCATGCGCTTCTTCGGGAAATCAAAGCGTGCAAATCTCTGCTTTATGGAAAATATGTGATACAGACCATTTTTATCGGAGGAGGGACTCCGACCTGTCTTTCGCCACACCAGTTGGATGTGTTAGGAGAAACATTGCAGGAACTGTCAAAAGAACTGTCAAAGGCGGAGCCTTCGGCAGAGAATCCCATGTTGATAGAATTTACTATAGAGGCGAATCCCGGAACAATCCAAAAAGACCATGTTACCGTGTTTCAGGACAGGGGAGTCAATCGCATCAGTTTAGGTCTGCAGTCTGCGCAGGATCAAGAATTACAGGCTTTGGGACGGATTCATACGTATGAAGATTTTTTAAAAAGTTACGATTTGCTTCGCAGTGGGGATATCAAAAATATCAATGTTGATTTAATGGCGGATATTCCGCTTCAAACCGTAGAGAGCTATCAGGATACATTGCAAAAAATCTTACATCTGCGCCCGGAGCATATATCCTCCTATAGTCTGATTGTCGAAGAAGGAACGCCCTTTTATCAGATGCAGCAGAAAGGCCGGCTTTCGATTCCGGACGAAGAAACAGACCGGCGGATGTATGAGCTGACAAAGGCAATGCTAAAGGAACAGGGCTATGATCGATATGAGATTTCCAATTATGCAAAACAGGGAAAAGAATGCAGACATAACATTTCTTATTGGAAATTGCAGGATTATCTGGGTCTGGGATTGGGAGCTTCTTCCTATCTGGATGGCTGCCGCTTTCGAAATCCGGATGATATGCAGAGATATCTTCATTCTGATTTTAGCCGAATGGCAGAACACAGAGAGCGGCATGTGCTGAGCCAAAAAGAGGAAATGGAAGAGTTTGTCTTTCTGGGGCTTCGTATGATGGAGGGAATCTCTTTGAGCGAATACCGCAGCCGTTTCGGAACAGATTTTAAAATACAATATCAGACGGTATTACCTGAATTTTTCCGACAGAGATTCTTGGCAGAAGACACAAAACATGGTAGAATTTATTTGACCGATAGGGGAATTGATGTCAGTAATAGGATATTGGCTGAATTTTTACTGGAGGAATAGACATTATTACAAAAATGGAGGAATGAAATATGGCAAAAGTTGGAATCTTAATGGGAAGCGACTCAGATTTACCGATTATGAGTAAGGCGGCAAAAATGTTAGAGGATTTTGGAATTGACTATGAAATGCGGGTAATCTCTGCCCATAGAGAACCGGATGTTTTTGTGGATTATGCAAAGAATGCGGAAGACAAAGGAATAGAAGTGATTATAGCAGGCGCGGGCGGCGCGGCGCATCTGCCCGGCATGTGTGCGGCGATGTTTCCTCTTCCGGTCATCGGCGTCCCGATTCATACAAAATCGTTAGGCGGCGTTGATTCATTGTATTCCATTGTTCAGATGCCTTCCGGCATCCCGGTGGCAACCGTTGCGATTGACGGGGCTGCAAATGCAGCGATCCTTGCGGCAGAAATGCTTTCCATCAGTAATCCTTCCCTTCGCACTAAATTAGCAGAATATAAGGCGTCTTTGAAAAACCAGGTTGTTGCAAAGGATGCCAATCTTTCTGATATCGGATATGAGGCATATCTTTCACAGATGGGGAAATAAGGCGAAAAGAAAGCAGAATAGGAAAAGAGAATACGCAGGCTTTTGTCTAAGCCCTCTCTTTTTTATTCTGCTTTGTTCTAATGTTTTCTTTAGTTTTTCTTAAATTCTAACAGTTCCAGACCTTCATTATCTTCCAGGACCATTCGTATCATCCAGTCATTTACAAAGAGTAAAAGAGGATTTCCCTTCATATCCTTTACTGCTTTTACATTGTTCATGCGTTTTAATTTCGTTACATCTGTAGAGGGATCTCCTACCCAGCGGATAAAAGCGTATGGAAGTGATTCCAGCCGAATTTCACATCCGTATTCATTTTCCAAACGGTATTTTAATACGTCAAACTGTAAGACGCCGACCACGCCGACAATGATTTCTGCCATTCCCGCCGTATATTCCTGAAAGATTTGAATTGCCCCTTCCTGCGCTATCTGTGTGATTCCTTTTACAAACTGTTTTCGCTTCATGGAATTTAACTGTATCACGCGGGCAAAATGCTCCGGCGCAAAGGTTGGGATTCCTTCATATTCAAATTTGCTGCCGGGAAGCGTAATCGTGTCTCCGATTGCAAAAATGCCCGGATCAAATACGCCAATAACATCTCCGGCATAAGCTTTAGAAATAACCTGCCGATCCTGTGCCATGATCTGTTGCGGTTGTGACAATTTTAAGGTACGCTTGCTCTGCACATGATAAACTTCTCTATCTGCTTCAAATTTCCCGGAACAGATTCGCATAAATGCAATCCGGTCGCGATGCGCTTTATTCATATTTGCCTGGATCTTGAAGACAAATGCGGAAAAATCATGTTCAATTGGATCGATGCTTCCTTCATTCGAAAGACGTGGGAGAGGAGAAGTTGTCATTTCTAAAAAATATTTTAAAAAGGTTTCTACTCCAAAAGTCGTCAGCGCAGAACCGAAAAAGACAGGGGATAGTTCTCCTGACTGGACTTTCTCCATGTCCAAAGGATCACTGGCGCCATCTAACAGTTCAATTTCCTCAATCAATTGTTCATATAATTCATCTGTTGCAAGTTCTTTTAATGCAGGATCGTTAAGATCGTAATCTGTTTCAGCTGCAGATTTTAAACCTCCGGTCGCTACGGACTCAAAAGTCCGGACTTTTTTTGCCTTCCTGTCATAAATTCCCTTAAACTGTTTGCCTGAGCCGATGGGCCAGTTGATTGGACAGGTATGGATGCCTAAAACAGTTTCAATATCATCCAAAAGTTCAAAGGAATCTTTTGCATCACGGTCCATTTTATTAATAAAGGTAAAAATAGGAATATGGCGCATGACGCATACTTTAAATAATTTAATCGTCTGTTCTTCAACCCCTTTGGATGCATCAATTACCATAACAGCAGAATCAGCGGCCATCAGGGTACGATACGTATCCTCTGAAAAGTCTTGATGGCCCGGCGTATCCAAAATATTGATACAATAGCCGTTATAATGAAACTGAAGCACAGAGGAGGTAACGGAAATACCACGTTCCTTCTCAATTTCCATCCAGTCCGATACAGCATACTTTGCCGTTGCCTTTCCCTTGACGGAACCTGCAGTATTAATCGCGCCGCCATATAGGAGAAACTTTTCGGTAAGTGTTGTTTTACCGGCATCCGGATGGGAAATAATTGCAAAGGTCCTTCTTTTTTGGATTTCATTTTTTATTGTTTGCTCGACCATAATCTACTCCGTTTCTATCTGCAAAATACTTTGAAAGCAACAATGTAAGATTATATCGTATTTTCCCGCTGCTTTCAAGTTTTTGCGTTTTTTGCCGCAGAAAAACCGCAATACAGATCTCTTATTGTATTATGTATATTTGTTCCGTGTTTTTTATTTATGAAATGGGGATGGAAAAATAAACAAAAATCCTGTATAATAGGAAATTGAAATGATCCATAAATAGGCAATTCCGAAACGTTCCTATAGTCTATATCCATTGTGTCATCTACACAAAACCAACACAGGCACGCTTTCGCTATGTTGCGCCACGCAGCGGTACATAAAGCACCGCTGCCGCGCTGCTTAAGTACCGGCGGGCTCGCAATGCCTGTTTACGGTTTTTGTGCAGATGACACAATGAGGTATACTATTTTGAATCGTTTCGCAATTAACTATGATCCATAAAAGATATAAGGAGGAAATTTGGTATGTGGTGTCCAAAATGTAAGATGGAATACCGGGATGGAATTACTGTTTGCGCAGATTGTGGAACAGAGCTGGTAGAACAGTCGCAGACAGATGAAGTTGATGTTTGTGAGATTAATGACGAAAAGACAGCCAAAGAAATAGCAGAGTTTTTAGAATATTCCGGAATAAAAGGCATGAGAATGGAACAGGAAAAGGAGAGCGGAAGCTATCGGCTGCTTGTTCCAAAGAAGGAGGAAGCTGCGGCAGAAAAAGTAGTGCATGGATATCTCCTGGCGAAAGAAGAAGAAAGAGAAGAAAAAAGGAATGATACCGAAAAGGATTCGGATCATCTGCCGGAAGGTAAAGATTCCAAATGGGATGCGCAGCAGGGACAACAGAATGCGGACGTGGCAGAAAACGGAGAAGCGGCAGGAGAAAAGGAGGAAGATCTTCTGGTTTCGGAAGAGATCGAGGAAGATACGACGGATTTGCTATATACTTCGGACAGGAAAGAATATGTAAAGAAGGCAGATGTATACCGGGATACGAAACTTTCTGGCATTACGCTCCTGATCTTTGGCCTGCTTGGAGCCGTGTATCTGACGTTATCCCGGACCAGGGTGATTCCGATTCAATATAACGACATTATCTTCTGTATTATAGCTGCTATGTTTGCCTGTTTTGCCATTGCCGGAATTGTATCCATTGTAAAAGCGCAGAAATTGAAGCCGCAGATTCCGGAAGAGGAATCCATGACAAAAACAATTAAGGAATGGCTGACGGAAAATGTTTCGGAAGAAATGGTGGACAGTTGGAAGGATCAAAATATTTCAGAGATGGAAAACGATTTAATGATAATAGCGCATATTCGCTCCAAATTGTTTCAGGAGTATCCTGATTTGCAGAAAGAGTATCTGGAGATGATTGCAGATGAATATTTTGAAGAGCATTTTTTACAGGAAAGCGAGTAATGCCTTTCTGCAGAAAAGGTTTCTATCATCCCTGTTTTGCAGGGCGAGACGCACATAAAGGAAAAAAAAGGGAATACATGAATTGCATTCCCTTTTTTTTCATAGGATAGTTTTTTTAAAGCGCAATCCCATTTTCCAACAACAGTTTACGGGCGCTTTCTACAGAGTCCACTCCGGTTTTATTCTTAATCGGGGCAAATTCCTGTTCCCGGATTACCTCAAAAGGAAGGCAGGTATCTAACATCTGTATCAAATCCAGGATCAGTGTTTCAAATTTATAGCCGTTGGGTTGATCCGGCTGCACGATATTCCCCTGATTATCCAGATAAGGGATTTTCTTTTCCACAATGTGAAGCGGAAGTTCTTTTTTTGCAATTCTTTCCAGGCTTTTGACTTCGAACAGATAATTTAAAATAACGCCAAAGTGATAGGCCGGCTCCCCTTCCGGCGTTAAAGTATTGCGAAGCGTATCTGTCAGTTCATAATATTCAACGATGGCAGGGTGTCCGTCCGCCAGACAGATCACGCCTACTTTTTCATCCGGATGGTTCTTACGGACAACTTTGGCCCCAACCTGATAATTGTTTTCTAATGTTGCTCCGATAAAACAGGGGTCCGCAATGCGCTGCAGTACATTATCCACAGAAAAAACATTGAGCCATTCGATTCCCTCCTGATGCATCAAATCCAGAAAACCAGCCTGCTTTAACGAAATAAACCAACCGCCGTTTCCGTTAGGAGAGTTCGCCAGCTTCCCCTTCCCCTCCAAATAGATATTTCCATGATAATCAGAAGCAGGGGCCATACTTTGCTTAAAAAAATGAATATATTTTTTGTCATAGCCAAAGTAATGATGTTCTTCAAAGAAATCCCTGGTTATTTCATGATTTTTCTCGCTGGTCATGACAAATAAATGAATCCACGTTTTAGCTGCGTTTACGCTATCAAACAGATTCTCAATGATTCTCTGAAAGATATAGACAGATTTGGTAATGCCAATATCATACATTCCCTTTGGCTGGTCAGAACCGAGCCTTGTACCCATACCGCCGGCCAGAAGAACAGCTCCAATTTTCCCGGCATGGATTGCCTCAATGCCAAGCTGCGTAAAAGAGGTTTTCTTTTCCTGGATTTTATCTAAAGTCATGACCGTAATCGGCGTAATCGTACTGTCTTTTTTTGGGTCCGTCTGCTGTTTTGTAATGTGACGGACAACAGAAAAATCGGTTTCTTCAATCTGACGCAATAACTCGCATTGTTCCTGCTCTGATAAGGTATCAAAATACCGGAGCAGATGTTCCTGCCCATATATTTTCAATTTTTTCTGTGCGTGTTCATAATCCATGGTAATTCCCCTCCCGATTTTTTACGATATATCATATAAAATACAGTATGATATTTTTTAGAATGATATTATTATATCGGAAAATAAAAGTATAGTAAACTGCTTTATCTGTAAAATTTTAGAGACGCTTAAAAAAAGAATGCGCTTAAATTGACTTTAAAAGCCTATGTGTAGTAAAATCTTATGCAGAAAAGAATAGGGTAATATTGGTAAGGAGGGAGTTTATATGTTTGGGAAAAAAAATACAAATCAGGAATTTGAATTAGAAGAGAAATATACGAAAGCATTAAAAAAGCTTACAGTACCAATCCTGACATTGGATCCCAGATGGCATCAGCTATTTCCGGATCATTTAAAGACAAAAAAACTAAAGAAATTGGAAAAGGATTTAAATAAGCTAATCAAGAAACAGGGACAGACCAATAATGATATCAAAGATTATGAGAGAGCCAGAAAGGCGTTAATGGAGAATATTCTGAATAATATGACAGACGGGAATGAGATTGACAGCCCCATTCGAAGCAAAAAGCAGGATAAGAACCAGAAACTGCTTGAGGAACTGCAGGATAAGCTCAAAGAGGCCAACCGTCTGATTGACCGTATTCCAATGGAAATTAAAACAGCCAATCAGGAAGTATTATTAGAAAGTATGCGTATCTGTTATGAAACATTACTTACCAATACAGAGAGGATTGAAGCAGAGGAGCGTTGGATTGCAGAAGCCAGGGAGATTTTGAAAGAACATATTTTAATAAAACAGGAGATGGAAATACGAAATACCGATACATATAAATTTATGCATGATCTGTTAGGGGCAAAGGTAATGGAGATTTTTGATAAAGATCAGAAAATATGGAAGGGGGAAATTGGAAAAGAGCCTTCTTCCGATGGAAAAGATAGTGGTTCGCAGGAAAGGAAAAGCAAAAAACATGGAAACAATCGTGGGGATTGGAATAGACCAAATTGAGATAGAACGAGTGTTGACTGCATGTCAGAAAAAGAAGTTTGTAGAACGTTATTTTTCTGCCGAAGAACAGAAATTGTTTGTCAAAAGACAGAAGCGTGCGGCTGTCAATTTTGCAGGGAAAGAGGCAGTTGTCAAATGCCTGGGAACAGGTTTTGGAAAAATTCATCCTATTGAGATAGAAATTCTGAGAAATGAGCTTGGAGCGCCTTATGTCACATTACATGGGAATGCCAAAAAAAGAGCGGAAGAACTGCGTATTTCTCAAATTCATATTTCTTTGACGGATACCAGGACGATGGCTTCCGCTTATGCAGTAGCGGTTGGTAATATGGAATAAAAAAGGAAAATAGAAAGGAAGTTCATTATGCAGTATCTGGCAGGTGCAAAGGAAGCAAAAGAAATAGATGGGATTTCTATTCAAACGATAGGAATTCCATCTTGTGTCTTAATGGAGCGCGCTTCTCTGAAAGTAGCAGATCATATCTGCTGCTTTGCTCCAAAGGAGTCAAAACGCGTATTGGCGCTTTGCGGAACGGGAAATAACGGAGGCGATGGCGTGGCGGCGGGACGCATCCTTTCTGAGAGAGGATATGACGTCCGTTTTATTGTATTGGGGAATGAGGAGAAAGCAAGTGATGAGATGAAACTGCAGTTATCCATTGCACGGAAGCTTTCCCTTCCGGTCTTTACAAACATTGAAATCAAAGATTTTTTAAATGAGAATCGAGGTACCGATGAGATTGTAATTGACGCCATCTTTGGAATCGGTCTTACCAGAGAAGTTACCGGTAAGTATGCAGACTGGATTCAGTGGCTGAATCAGACAGAATATACTGTATTTTCTGTAGATATCCCTTCAGGGATTGATGCCACAACAGGAAGGGTGCTTGGGGTGGCAGTAAAGGCAGACTATACGGTTACTTTTGGCGTTAATAAGCTGGGATTGGTTCTGTTTCCGGGAACGCTTTATGCCGGAAAGGTCGCTGTGGAGGAAATCGGTTTTCCCCAAAATGTTATTGAGAAAACGGCAGGAAATCTGCTTTCCTATGAAAAGGAAGATATGTTATCCTGTTTTCCCAAAAGGATACCGTATGGACATAAAGGAAACTATGGGAAACTGTTGCTCTTAGCAGGCTCAGAAACAATCAGTGGAGCTGCTTTCTTTGCGGCAAAAGCGGCATATCGGATGGGCTGCGGTCTGGTCCATATCGTATCCCATGAAAATAACCGCGCCATGCTGCAGACCAATATTCCGGAAGCCCTCTATACCTTTTATAACAATTCAGACAGTTCTGTTTCAAGGACATCCAAAGTGTTAGAGGAGTTACAGGAAATCATAAAGAAAGTTTCTGCGGTTGTGATCGGACCGGGGATCGGGCAGTCGGATTTTGCAAAAAAACTGTTATATACGGTACTGAAAGAAAAAGAGCAATTACCCGATTTGCCGGTATTAATTGATGCGGACGGATTAAATCTCCTGTCAGGGATGGAAGAATATTTTGGAGCGGACAGAAGCATCCAACTTCCCTCGTCCTATGTATTAACACCACATCTAAAAGAAATGAGTCGTTTGGTCCAACTTCCGGTTAGTGAAATTCAGGAAAATCTCCTGTCAACTGCGAAAGAAAAAACAAAAGGCGCAGTTCTTGTGCTAAAGGATGCAAGAACGCTTATTACAAACGGAGAAAAAACTGTAATCAATCAGTCGGGAAACAGCGCCTTATCAAAAGGCGGTTCCGGCGATGTATTAAGCGGTATGGCAGGCGGACTTCTGGCAAGGGGAACCGATCCGTTTACGGCAGCAGCGCTTGCAGTTTATCTGCACGGATGCGCAGCAGAAGAATATATTAAATATAGGAGCAGTTCCAGCATGTTGGCGTCTGAGCTTTTAGAAATCCTTCCAAAGATTCTTCCCTAGTATTTCCTATCTGCAAATCCAATCCAGAATATGCATACTTGCACAATACAGAAGATTTGATTAAAATATTCATGAAACAAAAGGGAAGGACGGGAAATAGTATGCGGGAATATCATCGAACACAGGCAAATATTGATTTGAGCGCGATTCGCCAGAATGTTTTGCATGCAAAAAAATGTTTGGCTTCCGGTACCAAAATAATGGCAGTCATAAAAGCCGACGCCTATGGTCACGGCGCTGTAGCAGTGGCCGGAGAAATTGATGAACTGGTAGACGCGTATGGAGTTGCAATTCCGGAAGAGGGCGTGGAGCTTAGACAGGCAGGTTTTACAAAACCAATATTAATTCTTGGTTTCACACCGCAGGAACAATATGAAACAATGCTCATATATGATCTTACGGCTGCAATTTTTCATCTGGATATGGCAAAAAAGTTATCGGATACGGCAGTACGGCTGCATAAAACAGCAAAGCTCCATATCAAGTTAGATACCGGAATGCACCGGATTGGTTTTTCCTTGGACGATCAGAGTTTAAAGGAAATAAAAGCGATTGCAAAATTGCCGGCAATACGGATAGAAGGCTGTTTCTCTCATTTTGCAAGGATGGATGAAGCAGATAAAACCCATGCGCGGAAACAATTTCAGAAATTCTGCGCATTTACGGAGCAGATTGAATCTTGCGGCATTGAACTGCCGATAAAGCATATCTCAAATAGTGCAGGGATTATTGATGCAGAAGAGGTAAATCTGGATATGGTCAGGCTTGGTATCAGCCTGTACGGAATCTATCCTTCCCAGGAAGTGCAAAAGGAGCATCTGCCCCTGATCCCTGCGATGGAATGGAAAGCAAAGGTGTCTTATGTAAAGGAGCTGGCTGCAGGGGAGGAGATCGGCTATGGCGGAACCTATACGACTGCTGGCAGAACAATGGTAGCAACGATTCCGGTAGGGTATGCAGACGGCTATCCGCGTTCGCTGTCCAACCGAGGACGTGTCCTGATTCATGGACAGAGTGCGCCGATTATAGGACGCATCTGTATGGATCAGTTTATGGTAGATGTAACGGAAATCCCCTCTGTACAGGAGAAGGACGTTGTCACTTTATTCGGCAGGGACGGAGAACAGGAGATTACGGTAGAGGAAATTTCTGAAATGGCATATTCTTTTCCCTATGAATTTGTCTGTGATGTAGGAAAACGGGTTCCGCGCGTCTTTTTTCGTGATGGGAAAAAAGCAGGAACAAAAGACTATTATCCAGAATATGAATAAATATTAGATACTTTTTATCAGAAAAATAAAACGTTTACGAATACTTCTTTTAAAAATGGAAAAGATAGGAAAAGAAAGGAACTTACATAATGATGTGAGAATTTTTAGATAGGAGTGTGAACGTTTTGGTGATCAAGCGTGGAGATATTTATTTTGCAGATTTAAGACCGGTTGTCGGATCCGAACAGGGAGGCGTCCGCCCGGTACTCATTATACAGAATGACATGGGAAACAGGCATAGTCCTACTGTGATTTGCGCCGCAATTACATCAAAAATGAATAAGGCAAAACTGCCGACACATATTGCACTGGAAGTAAGTAAATATGATATTATCAAAGACTCTGTGATTTTACTGGAGCAAATCCGGACCATTGATAAATCCAGATTGCGGGAAAAGGTGTGCCACCTGGATGATGAAATATTAGAACGCATCAATCATGCGCTTTGCATTAGTCTGGCTTTAGAGAATAAGATGGTCTGGCGCCATTGATGATACCAATCAACAATAAAGGATAACAAAAAATGAAGATTACGATAGTAACCGTTGGAAAAATAAAAGAACAATATTTTACGGATGCCATCCAGGAATATAGTAAGCGGCTAAAACGATACTGTAAACTGGAAATTGCAGAGGTGGCAGATGAAAAGACACTGGAGGGCGCCAGTCCGCGCGAAGCAGAATTGATTCGGCAAAAAGAAGGAGAACGAATGAAAAAGTACATAAAAGAGGGTGCTTATCTGATTTCTCTTGCGATTGAGGGAAAACAATATTCTTCAGAGGCTTTTTCGGAAAAACTCCAGCGTCTGGGAGTATCTGGCGAGAGCCATATTATTTTTATGATTGGCGGCTCCATCGGGCTGTCAGAGGATATTCTGCGTTCTTCCAATGAACTGCTTAGTTTTTCAAAAATGACATTCCCACATCAATTAATGCGCGTTATACTGTTAGAACAGATTTACCGGGCATACCGGATCATGCATGGGGAACCCTATCATAAATAAAAAAATAAGACAACGTGTCACAAACAAATCTTAGGGCAATCTGCGAATACAGATTGCCTGTTTTTCTTGACAAGACCTGTCTGTCAGCGATAAAATGAAGCTGTTACAGATTTTAACAAATCATGGAATCAGGATCATAATGAAACGGGAATTTTTACAGAGAACGGGAATGGAGGCAATATGAAGGAATTGATTCAGGCAGACAGGCTTTCCAAAACTTTTTTGCTGTCTTCCAAACAGCAAAAGTTAGAGCATACGAAAAACAAAAAAAAGAAAGCCGTCTCTGATGTCTCTTTTACAGCTTATGAGGGAGAAATTTTTGGTCTCTTGGGGCCGAACGGCGCAGGCAAGACAACAACACTCAAAATGCTTGCAACACTGCTTCATCCGGATACAGGCGACGCCATCATTGATGGAAGCAGTATCGTAACGGAAGAAGAGGAGGTCCGCAGGAAAATTGCCTTTCTTACCAGTGAATTAAAACTGGAGAATTTTTTTACACCGAATGCTCTGTATGATTTCTTTTCTAATCTTCATCAAATTCCAAAAGAAGTTGCTGACGAAAGAAAGCGGATGCTTTTTTCTACCTTTGATATTCAAAAATTTGCGGAGGTAAAGATTGCCAATCTATCTACCGGCATGAAGCAAAAAGTATCCCTTGCGATTTCCCTGGTGCACTGGCCGAATGTCATTATCTTCGACGAACCGACAAATGGCCTGGATATATTAACTGCCCGGGTGGTAACCGATTTTCTTCTGGATTTGAAAAAACAGGGAAAGACGATTATTGTTTCTACCCACATTTTCAGTCTGATCGAAAAAATCTGCGACAGGGTCGGCATTCTGATTGATGGAAAAATGATCCTATGCGATACATTAGACAACATTCGAAACGGAGTGTCCCTGGAAGATCGTTTTTTTGAAATTTATAAGGAAAATGCGGAGGATTTGCCATGAAAAATACAGTATATATTATGATTAAAAAAGAACTGGCACGTTTCTTTGGAGACAGAAGAACTGTTTTTTCAACGCTTATATTGCCCGGTCTGCTGATTTTTTTGGTATATAATATTATGGGTAACGCTATAGCAGGAGATTTGGACGGCAGGAAAGACACGCAGATTACCTGTTATGCCAGCGGTCTTCCGGATGTGTTGGAAGAAAAGCTGCAGTCCGCAAACTTTAAAATCATTCATTTTTTACAGGATACGAAGAAATTAGCGGATGCAAAAAATGATCTGACCAATCAAAAGATTGATTTGGTACTGGTTTTTCCAAAGGATTTTGAAAAACAGGTTGCGGATTATACGGCCGCATCGGGGAAGCCCGCGCCGTCCGTCGATATTTTTTATAATGCTTCCCATTCCTCTTCTTTGGAAGCATTTGAAAGCGCTACACAGATGCTTAACGATTATGAGAGCAGCATGACAAATAAGTTTGATATTAATTCTTCCGGGAAAACATACGACCTGTCAACAGAGGAAGATTCTGTGGCAGTTTTGTTTTCTTCCATGCTCCCGATGCTGTTGATGATTTTCTTGTTTTCCGGCACGCTTTCCATTGCGCCGGAATCGATTGCTGGAGAAAAAGAACGCGGAACAATTGCAACACTTCTTGTAACGCCGGTTAAAAGGCGGGATATTGCCATTGGCAAGATTCTTTCCGTATCTTTTTTGGCCGTTTTAAGCGGTCTTTCCAGTACGCTTGGAACGATATTTTCTTTGCCGGCGTTGTTAAAGCAGAGCGGAGAGACAGTGGGAAGTGCGGCAGTATATACATTATCTGATTATGTGCTGCTTGCAGTCACTATTATATTATCGGCACTGGTCATGGTAACGGTTGTTTCATTATTGTCGGCTTTTGCCAAAAGCGTCAAGGAGGCGCAGACGTTAGCTGCTCCTCTTGTCATTGTCAATGTTTTAATTGGCATGACGGCAATGTTTGGAGGGAATGGCAGCCGGGAATTATATTATTACTGCATTCCGCTATATAATAGTTTACATTGCATGACCGCAATCTTTAAGTTTCAGGCAGAGGCGTTTCCAATATTGATTACGGTTGTTTCCAATCTTCTGGTAACCTTTGCCGGAGTATTTATATTGACGAAAATATTTCAAAGTGAGAAAATTGTCTGCTGTTAATCGACAGATAAAATTCCAGAAAAGAGGAGAGTTATGGTTTCTACATTCGTTTTAAACTTTTTATTAGAGATAGCGGTTCTTAGTTTTATATTTCCGGTCGTTGTGCTGCTGACATGGAGGATGCGGACGCATAAGAGCCTGCTTCCGGCTTTTGCCGGCGTTCTTGTGTTCCTGGTATTCGCTAAAATTTTGGAAACGGTTCCGCATAGTTTCTTTCTTTCCATGGCAAATCCTGCTGCCAAAGCAATTCGTTCAAACAGTATCTTAACTGCAGCGTATTTAGGTATTGTAACTGCGGTATTTGAGGAGATTGGCCGCTATATTGCTTTTCGTTTTTTTCTGACAAAATATGATGAACGTCAGACCGCCATTACCTATGGAATTGGCCATGGCGGAATCGAATGCATGATTGTGCTTGGAATAACAAATTTGGAATATTATATTACGGCAACGGTATTAAATGAAGGCAGGGAATTTGCATTCATACCGGAAGACACACAGGATGCCCTGACCTCGTTAACAGCCTTTGACTGTGTATTAGACGGGATTTCGGAGATTTTTTTATTTGCCCTTCAAATTGGATTATCCATTTTAATCTATCAGGCTTTCCGAAACGAAAAACTCCGGGGAAGACTGTTTGGTATCGCCATACTGTTACATACGGCTATGTATCTTCCCAATGGATTTTATAAGGCAAATCAGATGCCGCATCTGGTCAGTCTGATGTTGGAACTTTTGATTCTGGGCATTACATTAGCGCTTGCGGGAGAGATTTATAAGAAAATGGGCGATAACGAAAAGAGACAAAAAGAAGCACAGAAGCAGAAAAAAGCAGCTTCCGAGGAAGATATCTGGAATGTGGCAAAAAAGAAACTTTCCAATCTGGATGAGGAGGAAAAGAAATAATCTGTTTTTGCCAAAGCGGGAGTTTGACAAAACAGAGGGAAAAATAGTATGATAATCTGAGTGTGCTATTACGGAATAGCTTTTATAATTATGTTTAAAAGAGGGTACTGTTTATTATGATAAAGTATTTTCGCTTTACAAAAAAGAGAGTCACTGCTTTTTGTTTGATTTCTCTTGTTATTTTAATATTACAGGTCATATTAACGGGTTCTATGGTTTCGCGTCAGAGGGTTACGACAGAAGCCGGAAATTCAGGAAGTGCAGTCATTGGCATTTTGGATAAGACAGAGATTGTCAGGCAGAAATTTCAGTTTGACAGAAAGGTGATTTTAACAGAATTTTCTTTGAGCTTTGGTTCATTTGTCAGAAAAGAAGTCGGCGAGAATCTCAATATCCAGATGACAGATGGAGATAATAATATCGTTTATGAAACAACGGTTCCGGTAAAGGATATTACCCCCAACGCTTCTTATCGGATTCCTATGGATTATACAGTAACGATTCCAAGAGGCGTTACCTGCTGTATTAAGATTAGCTGTAGTTCAAAGAATAAGCAGTATGATACCATTCCAACTTTGAATACGACAAACCGTACCGATCCGAATACATATATGTCTACCTTAAAAATGCAGACATATAAAAAGTGCCTGAATATTTCCTATACGTATTATTATCGTCAGCTTTTTCCGTTAATACTGCTAATCCTGGAGTTTGCGGCATTGTTTTTGCTTTGTTTTGAGCGGATTACAGAATATGGCGTTCTGTTTGCAAAAAAGAGGCAAAAGAAGGAACGACAGCTATTACATGTGCAGGAACTAGAGTTAAAAGCACAGGAGAAAAGGAAGCACAGTAAAAGTTTGTCCGCAAAGATCCGGTATTCCCATGCCAACATGAAAGAGAAAAACAACCGGAAAAGGGATGCACGGAATGAGGCATGGAAGAAAAAAAACAACAGAAAAAGCCGTTCCCTGAAAGAATTTGTCAAATGGTGCCTGACAGAGCCTAAAGTCATCCGATGGATACGGATTGCCGTAATACTTGTGAATCCATTGCTTATTATGTTTATGGTGGAACTGCTGAATGAAAATCTTACCGGAATGGGCGTTAATATATGGATTTTCACATGGCTTTTTCTTTTGGCATTGGAAGGTTTTTTTTATGCTGTATTTTCCAATATAAGCATTGCCGTGTTGGTTCTGGACTGTATCTTATTTCCGTTGGGACTGACAAATCTCATATTAATGAATGTCCGAGGAACTCCGTTTTTACCGGGAGATTTACTGGCAATCGGAACGGCGACAAAGGTTGCAAATACCTATCAGATCTCCTTAACGCCGGCGCAATTTGTTGCATTGCCCGCTTTCATTATCTGGTGCTTTTTTCTGTTCCGCATAAAGGAGAGGAGCAGAACATGCAATTTGCGGAAAAAACTGGTAAAACGGCTTATTCCGGCGGCAGCGTCCTGTCTTGTGATTGGCATTTTATATAATACTTCGATTTTGGAGAATTTTAAGATTGCGGATAATGTCTGGAATAAGGTGGCATCCAGCCGGACCAATGGATTTTACTTAAATTTCTTTCTAAATATCCATTATCTCAACGTTTCCAAGCCGGAGGGGTATTCACAGGAGCGGGTAGCTTCTATTTTAGAAGAATTTCAAAAAGAACCGCCTGTCTCTGATGATCTGTTACAGAAAACGGACAAAGGGGAAAATAGAATCACTTCCAACAGGGATTATAAGACCAATCAAACGTTAAATGGGAAAAAGCCGAATATTATCCTGATTATGAATGAGAGCCTGGCAGATTATGATTTGATTGCGAAAACAAATTATAACCGGGATCCTCTTGCTTATATACACAGCCTGAAGGAAAATACAATTTTTGGAAAAGACTATGTGTCGGTTTATGGAGCCGGAACGAGCAATTCCGAGTTTGAGGCAATGACAGGGAATACCATGACGTTTTTCCCGAGTGGATGCAATGTATATCAGCAGTTTATGCATGATACAACTTTTTCTATGGCATACTATTTAAAATCGTTGGGATATGGTACGTTTGCCGTTCATCCAAGCAGCGGTGCAAACTGGAACCGTATTAACACATATCAAAGTATGCGGTTTGATCGTTTTATAACAATCGATGATTTTAAAAATCCGGAATACATTCGTTATATCAGTGATAAGGAGAGCTACAAAAAGGTCATTGAATTGTATGAAGGAAAGAAAAAAGATACGCCGATGTTTGTCTTTGATATGACCATACAGAATCATGGCGGATATCTGACCAATACGAATTGGAAAGAACCGGTATATGTAAAAGGTTCCTACTATGCAGAGGCAAAAGAGTTTTTATCTGCAACCAAGGTATCGGATGATGCGTTCCGGTATCTGGTCAATTACTTTAAACATGCGGATGAGCCGACTATCATCTGTATGTTTGGCGACCATCAGCCTTCTATTGAAACAGAGTTTTATGAAGAGATTTTTGGTAAGAATCAGAACGACTGGTCGTTTGAAGATTTGCAGAAACGTTTTGTAACGCCGTTTATTGTATGGGCAAATTACGATATTCCAGAAGGACAGGACGCTGTCTTAAGTAACAATTATATAGAAAATCTGGTATTAAAACAGGCGGGTCTTCCATTGCCATTGTACAATCAGTATATTGAAAAAGTTTCCGAAGAGATACCGGTTATGAATGTAAACGGTTATATGGATCATTCAGGAAAATGGCATAAATATGATACAGATAAACCAAAAGCGGTTCAGGAACTGCTCGACAATTATGAACTGCTACAATACGGTTATTATAGCGACAGCGATAAAGACGAAATGAAAACCCTATTCCAGATTGCGGATAAAAAATAAAAGAGGTGTGTTATGAATCATAAGGAAATAGAAGCAGCATTGGATAAGATAAAAAAGAAAATGAACCAACAGGTATCACAGGAAATTATGGATGCTATCCAACATAGTACAGTAATTGTTCCGGCGGTCATGCCAAAAGATACAGATCCGGGAATCTTAAGACAGATGTTAAAAAATCAGGCGCTTCCCAAAGGAGCAAATCCGCAGCCTTGTTTTTTGGAAAATAAGGAAGGAGAGAGCGTATTACCAATCTTTACTTCGGAAGAGGAAATGAGGCGTTCCAAAAATGCGCCTGCTTTTCCGTTATTATTGCATATGGATTTTTCAGAGTGTATGAAGCTTGTCCTGAAGCATAAGAAATTATCTGGAATTGTGATAAATCCGTTTACGCATAATATCATACTGCGGCCAAATAAAAATAATCGTACAGTGGGGCAGGAACAGAAAACGGCTTCTCCGCAGCAGTATCATTTTATGAAACGGCAGCAGTTGGAGGCTTTTCTTCTGCCAAAGCAGTTGTTTGAGAAAAAAGAAGCGTTTATGAAAGAAATGATAGAGAAAAAGGGAGACTATATCAAAGAACTGTATGATACATTATATGATGCAGAACTTGCCTGTCCTTATACGGCAGATGATTTTGACTGTATGTTTTTAAATATACGGGAAGATTTGATGGTCGGACAGATTACCATGCCTCAAAAATACCTGATGGAAAAAACCTGTCCTATCGTATTTTTAGCATGGGATACAACGCAGGAGCAGTTTTGGTATTATGCTGTTGTTTTAGTAGGGGCAAAAGCAGAACCGCATCTGTTTGAAGTACATGAAGACGGGAAAAATACCGATTTAGGGAAAGCGCCTGCAGAGGGCAGTGAACTTTCTACAGTAATAAATTTGATACAAGGAGCGGAAAATGACAGGAAAGAACCGTAATGATTTGTTTCAAAGGAGCTTAGTGATACTTAGCGTTTGTCTGCTGAATATTCTTTTATTCTCCGGATGCTCCGAAAAGAAACCACAAAATCAGGAAAAGGCAACGCCAACGCCGGCACAGGTACAATATAATCAAGAGGAGAATACCGTATCCAATCTTGGAAAATGGACAAGGGCAATGGGATCTGTCCTGTTTTATTTAAATGACGGTGATCCATATTATTTTGGAGGTTATCCGAATACAAAGGACAATCAGGAAGGGGCGGCAAATATTTTAGCAAAAAGCTGGAATATCAACAGCCGTATTGATTTGATTGCACAGATCAAACTTCTGTTACAGCAGGGAGATCGAAAGGAATATCAAAAGGAAGCGGGAGAAATGAATGCTCTGCAAAAAAAACAGTTAAAAACTGCAATGAAACAGTTATCCGGCGATATTCTCCGCCACTATAAGCTCATACAATATAACTGGAAAACGTGGAAGAAAAAAGGGCTGCTTGCGTGGGATATGTGCCGAATAGCCCATCTGGTCCAGTGGGGATATGTAGCAGGCTATTTAAATGCAGAGGAAGCGCAGGCTCTGATAGAACCGGCTGCCAAACGGCTTCGGAAAAAATTCAAGTCATGGGACGAAGTACAAAATAATTGGCTGGATGGCTATTGCCTGTATGCAAATATAGACAGAAACGCAAGCGGCAGCGATTATTTCAATCGTAAAACGGTTTATGAAAAATTGAAAAAAGAACAGACAGAGGAAAATCTTTTGTATGATGATACTTTGTTTTCATCCGACATTATTCCGATAAACGGCATTTCATACCAAACCATATTAAAAGAAGCAGCGGGCAAAGAGACAAAGGCAAAAAAGGATACAGAAAAATGATTATTTATTTGATACGTCATGGCAGACAAAACAGTACAGATTGTAATGTAGATGTACCCCTTTCAAAGGAAGGCCGTTTACAGGCGTCGTTACTGGGAAAGCGAATGCAGAAATATCCGATAGATGCGCTATATACCAGCAACCTGATCCGCGCAGTAGAAACGGGGAAAATTGCGTTTGCAGACAGGAAGCAGATCATAGCCGGACATCGGATTCGCAAGGGATTGGCAGAAATTGATTTCGGCTCTCTGACCGGAAAAGAGGACGCCGTTGTAAAGGCATTTTACAGGGAATATTATCAAAGGCAATTACAGTTGTTTAAGGATAGAAAAAAGCACAAGGCAAGCGGAATACCTGAGACTATGGAACGTTTTACAGGAGATTTTTTTGTCCCGGTAGAAGATATGTGTTATCCGGATGGGGAAAATGGGGCTATGGTCATGGAACGTGTGATGCCGGTAGTGCAGGAATGGCTGGAAAGAAAGGAACAGCACATTGCAGTCGTTACCCATGGCGGTATCATCCGCATTCTTTTATGTGTGTTGTTTGGCGGAGATTTTAGCAGACGTCTGCTGTTTGGCACCTCCCTGGAAAACTGCAGCATTACTCAGATACACTATGACGAAGAAAAACATGCATTTTTTTTGGATCGGTTTAATGATTATGCGCATATTGAGACAGAACCGGCATTGATGCGAAATACATTTTTGCATACCAATCAATAGACGGCAGATGGACTGCCTGCAAAGGAGATTTGCAACATGAGCAGAAAGATGGATCGGATTATTCTTGCTTCGGCGTCGCCAAGACGCCGGGAGCTTTTGGAACAGGTGGGAATCCCTTATGAAGTTATGCCCGTCAATGCGGACGAAACAATAACGGAAACCAACCCGGCGCTTGCAGTTGAAGAATTGTCCCGAAGAAAAGCGCTGGAAGGAATGAAGCAGATTCCGGCAGATACGCACGACACTGTCCTTGTCATTGGTGCAGATACTGTCGTTGCAAGAGAGGGTCAGATTTTAGGAAAACCTCTGGATAAAGAAGAAGCGTTTGCCATGCTTAACAGCCTGCAGGGAAAGAAACATCAGGTATATACAGGCGTCACATTAGCAAAGAGAGTGTCGGATGGACAGATTTTTTGTGATACCTTTCACGAAGAAACTCTGGTTGAAGTTGTACCCATGACAGAAGAAGAAATTTGGGGCTATATCGCAACCGGAGAGCCAATGGATAAAGCGGGCGCATATGGGATTCAAGGGGCATTTGCAGCATACATCAAAGGAATCCGGGGAGATTTTTATAACGTTGTGGGCTTGCCGGTCTGTCTAACAGTACAGAAACTGCGGGCTCTTTCGTTAAAACAATAAGAAAGGGCAAAACCAGCGTTTTGCCCTGGCAACGTGCTGACATTGCCCTTTTTTAATTATGATAAAAAATTGCGAAAACATAGCGGTACACCAACAAGAAATGCGAAGCATTTCTTGCTAGGGCAACGTGCTGACGTTGCCCTTTTTTAATCTTTCTTTAATTCTACAAAAGGCCCCTGCTTCATGGCGCGTACCTTCGAAGACAGTCCAAACAAATTGATAAAACCTTCTGCATCTTTATGGTCGTACAGAGAGCCGGTTGTAAAGGATGCAATGGATTCGCTGTAAATAGAATATGGCGACGTTGTCCCCATTTTAATAATATTTCCTTTGTAAAGTTTAAACTTAACTTCGCCTGTGACATATTTCTGTGTTGACTCAATAAAGGCCTGCGCTGCTTCGCGAAGAGGAGTAAACCATTTTCCCTCATATACAATATCGGCGAATTTATTGCCCATATCCTTTTTGGCGGTATACGTATCGCGATCAAGGATCAATTCCTCTAACTGCTGATGTGCTTCCATCAAAATGGTTCCACCTGGCGTTTCATAGACGCCGCGGGATTTCATCCCGACAACACGGTTCTCGACAATATCGATAATGCCAATGCCATGCTTACCGCCTAATTGATTCAATGTACGGATAATATCCGATACCTTCATTTCCTTGCCGTTGACAGACTTTGGAACTCCCTTTTCAAAGGTCATGGTAACGACTTCGCCCTCTTCCGGCGCTTTTTCCGGCGTTACGCCAAGTACTAAAAGATGGTCATAATCCGGTGCGTTTGCAGGATCTTCCAGTTCCAGCCCTTCATGGCTGATATGCCATAGATTTCTGTCACGGCTGTAGCTGTTATCTGCTGAAAACGGCAGATCAATGCCGTGCTGTTTGCAGTATTCAATTTCAGATTCGCGGGAATCCAGCGTCCATAAATCATTTCTCCATGCAGCAATGATCTTGATATCCGGAGCTAACGCTTTGATGCCAAGTTCAAAACGAACCTGATCATTTCCCTTTCCGGTCGCACCATGGCAGATAGCTGTCGCCCCCTCCATACGGGCAATTTCCACTAGTCTTTTCGCAATCAGCGGACGCGCCATGGAAGTACCCAGAAGATATTTATTCTCATAGATGGCGTTTGCCTGAACACATGGAACAACATATTCGTCGCAAAATTCATCCGTAACATCTTCAATATACAGCTTTGCAGCGCCACAGGAAATCGCCCTTTCCTCTAATCCGTCCAGTTCGCTTTCCTGTCCGACGTCAATACAGACGCAGATTACCTCATAATCAAAGTTTTCCTTTAACCATGGAATAATTGCAGTTGTGTCAAGCCCGCCGGAATAGGCAAGAATTACTTTTTCCTTCATTTTTAAAATCCTCCTAACCATGTAATACGATGCGGCTTTCTATATACGGAAATATATGGGACAACCGCACTTTTTTAGTATAAGCAGAAATGCAGATGAATGCAATCTTTTTTAGAAAAAAGATATCTGGTAATTCGATTGCATTATAAATAAATATTATATCAAAATGAATAATTATGCAATATATTTTTGAATAATTTTGAAAAATTCAAAAAAACTATTGCATAAATATAAATTTAATCCTATAATAAGTAAACAAAAAAGCAACCGGTTCATAACAGAGAGGAGCCAAAATATCAATAAGAATAAGAAATGGAGAGTAAGGAAATGAGCACAGACGAAAAAGAAACTTTTATGGATCAGATCACGGTTAAGGCGGAAACGTTAATCGAGGCTCTTCCGTATATCCGTGATTTTAATAATAAACGAGTTGTCGTAAAATATGGCGGCAGTGCGATGTTGGATAAGAATCTGGAAGAGAGTGTGATAAAAGATGTAGCGCTCTTAAAACTGGTAGGCATGCAGCCAATTATCGTACATGGCGGCGGAAAGGAAATCAGCCACTGGATTGATAGGCTTGGGATGGAAACCCGGTTTGAAGAAGGATTCCGGGTAACAGACAGGGCAACTATGGAGATTGCGGAAATGGTATTAAACCGCGTCAATAAAAATCTGGTACAAATGGTAGAGCATCTCGGGGTTAAAGCGATTGGAATCTGCGGAAAAGACGGCGGCATGCTAAAGGTAAAAAAGAAAACGCCGCATGGAAAAGATATTGGCTATGTTGGAGATATTGACAGTGTAAACACAGAAATACTGGATACGCTTTTAGAAAATAACTTTATCCCTATTATTGCGCCGATTGGAATGGATGAATACGGAGAAACGTATAATATCAATGCGGATGATGCAGCATGCGCCATAGCAGGTGCGATACGCGCCGAAAAGCTTGCTTTCCTTACCGATGTAGAAGGAGTCTGTATGAATCCTTCCGATCCGTCTTCATTGGTTTCTGTTTTGAATCTGATCGAAGCGAATAAATTGATTGAAAGCGGCATTATAAAGGGCGGTATGCTCCCGAAGATAAATAACTGCATCCATGCAGTCAATGCAGGCGTTGGAAGAGTCCATATTTTAGATGGACGCAGAAATCATTGTTTATTATTGGAATTTTTTACCAAAAAAGGAATTGGTACGGCAATTATTGGAGACGACAGCGAATTATATGACCATGAACTGGCCAGATAGAAAGGAGGATGTCTCAATGAGTATAGAGCAGGATCAGTATTTTATACATACCTATGACCGTTCCGTTACTTTCACAAAGGGCGAGGATGTTTATTTATTTGACAAGGACGGAAAGAAGTATTTGGATATGGGGGCGGGAATCGCTGTATCTGCCCTGGGATATAGCAACGAGGAGTATAAGCAGGCATTGAAAGATCAGGTTGATACACTGATTCATGTATCAAATCTCTATTATACCGAGCCGTCTGTCAAGGCGGCAGGTCTTCTTGCAAAGGCTTCGGGCATGGATCGCGTCTTTTTTACAAACAGCGGGGCGGAAGCGATGGAAGGCGCCTTGAAGCTCGCCCGTAAATACGCGTATTTAAAAAATCCGAACAGCAAAGGAGAAATCATTGCCATGAATCACTCTTTCCATGGACGTACCATGGGAGCGCTTTCGGTCACGGGAACCGAACATTACCGTACGCCGTTTGAACCATTGATTGGCGGGGTGTCTTTTGCCGAATATAACAATCTGGAAAGCGTAGAGCAGCTCATCACAAAGGATACCTGCGCCATTCTTTTTGAGACCGTGCAGGGAGAGGGAGGAATTTATCCGGCTGCCGAAGAATTTATGACAGGTATCCGAACACTTTGTGATACATATGACATTGCAATGATATTAGATGAAATCCAGTGCGGCATGGGACGCACCGGAAAGCTGTTTGCATATGAACATTATGGCATTCAACCGGATATTATGACAACGGCAAAGGCGCTTGGCTGCGGTGTTCCGGTGGGAGCCTTCGCAGCTACGGAAAAATTTGCAGTCGCCATGCGCGTCGGTGACCACGGAACTACATATGGAGGAAATCCGCTTGCCACGGCCGCCGTATGCAAAGTATTTGAAATTTTTGAGAAGGAGCATTTGGTAAGACACGTCTCCCAAATGGGGTTATATTTTCGAGAATGTTTAGAAAAACTGGCGCAAAAATATCCGGCACAAATCAAAGATATACGTGGGAAAGGCCTGATGCTCGGCATGGAAGTCCTCTGCCCTAATGCCCAGGTGGTCAAAAGAGCGCTGGAAAAAGGATTAATCTTAATATCGGCAGGTTCCAATGTCATCCGCTTTGTTCCGCCGTTAGTCATTCAGAAAAAACACATTGATGCCTGTTGTGAAATATTAGACGAAATTTTTGCAGAATGGAAATAAGATAACGCTGAAAACGCTTCCTTTCGAATATAAACAAAACAAATGGGAAATACTAGAATTTACCGGGAACCGGAGTTTGGAAAAAAAAGGAGTTTGTTTATGTTAGGAATGCTTATTTCAGTCATATCAGGAATTTTGATGAGTGTACAGGGGGTATTTAATACACAGGTTACCAAACAGACGAGCGTATGGGTATCGGCTTCGTTTGTACAGTTGACAGCGTTGATCATTTGTCTTGCGGCATGGTTTGTTACGGGAAGAGAAGGAAATTTTTCCGGACTTCTGCATGTAAGGCCATGGTATCTGTTGTTAGGCGGTACGATAGGAGCCTTTATTACTTATACGGTCATTGTCGGTATGAATCAGCTTGGCCCGGCAAAAGCCGTACTGTTTATTATCTCTGCACAAATCATTGCCGCCTATATCATTGAAATGCTCGGTTGGTTTGGCACGCAGAAAGTCGGTTTTGACTGGTTAAAGCTGGCCGGTGTGGTTGTATTTATTGCAGGAATCATTTTGTTTAAATGGAAAGAACTTTTTTCTTAATATTTGTGAAACGTTTTCGTAATATTTCACAAAAAAGCAAAAGAAATCCCCCGAAATTTTATATAATATATAATTATTAGAAATGTTTTTTAAAAAAAATTAATCATTTTTTAAAAAAAGTAAAAAAATGAAAAGAAAATATTAAGAAATTTGTTCATTGTATCTATTGTAATCCCAATATAAATTCGTTAAAATGAACAGAGGAGTATACAATAAGTGTATTTTTTCATAACTGTCTGGAAACAGCGTTTTTTATAACGATTTGTGCCGCAGACGGAAAGGCGGCGGAATGGAGATTTTTATGAAAAAAGATACACGAAAGATACTGGGAATATCTTTTCTGATTTTATTTGCGGCCGGATTTCTGTTGTTCCAACATCATTCTGATACATCAGAACAGCCTGTTATGTATCAGAACGCGCAGGAAAGCGCGCAGAATGACCGTTCTGATAACGGGACAGAGGAAACAGCGGATTCCACTGACACAGAATGCGCGGTATATATTGCAGGAGCCGTTAGAAATCCGGGATTATACCGTTACAAAGGGCAGGCGCGCTTAAATGATGCCATTGAAGCAGTTGGCGGCTTTACCAAAAATGCATCAAAAGAATCCGTCAATCTGGCGCGGTTTTTATCGGACGGAGAGCAGATTACCGTACCGACGAAACAAGAAGTAACAAAAGAAAAAAGCAGAGAAAACCGTAAGACTGCAGAAAAGGGAAATTCTTCGAATGCATCCGCATTAGTCAATATTAACGAAGCATCTTCGGAGGAACTGATGACTTTACCCGGAGTAGGGCAGGCAAAAGCAAACCTGATCATAGAGTACCGGACAGAACATGGTTCCTTTGAAAAAAAAGAGGATATTATGAACATATCCGGTATTAAAGAGGGCGTTTATAACAAAGTAAAGGATTTGATAACAATTTCATGAAAACAGGGGGATTGCAGGATGGCAAGAAAAGTATTAGTGGTTGATGATGAAAAGCTGATTGTAAAAGGGATTCGTTTCAGCTTGGAGCAGGATGGGATGTCAGTTGACTGTGCATATGACGGTCAGGAGGCGCTTACTCTGGCTTCACAGAATCACTATGATGTCATTTTGCTGGATGTGATGCTCCCGGTCTTAACCGGTTTTGAAGTATGCCAGCAGATTCGTGAATTTTCTAATGTTCCGATCATAATGCTTACTGCCAAGGGCGATGATATGGATAAGATCCTTGGATTGGAATATGGCGCGGATGATTATATTACGAAGCCTTTTAACATTTTAGAAGTGAAAGCCCGTATTAAAGCAATTATACGCAGAAGCGATCCCAAAAAGATAAAAGCTCCGGAAAAGAGCGAACTTTCCTTTGATGAACTTAAAATTGATATTGACAGCCGTCGTGGTTATATCAGTGAAAAAGAGGTCAATCTTACTGCGAAGGAATTTGACCTGCTAGAATTGTTAATGATGCACCCGAATAAGGTTTACAGCCGTGAAGAATTATTAAATACCATTTGGGGATATGATTATCCGGGAGATGTCCGTACCGTTGATGTACATATCCGCCGTCTGAGAGAGAAAATCGAACAAAATCCAAGTGAACCGAAGTTTATTCATACGAAGTGGGGCGTAGGATATTATTTTCAGAAATAGAAATAGATTTCGGGAAGGAATCACAGCGGAGGGGATATGTTGAAAGAAAAGCTGAAAAGTATATGGTTCAAACTGCGCAGTATGCGCGTGCAGGTATTTTTTGTTATGGTATGCATGGGAATGATACCTGTCATTATGTTTTCCCGTATTGTGATTCGTTCTTATAATTCCCAAATCATTTCACAGAAAACGGAGGAAGTCAAATCATATGGAAATATACTTTCCGGTTTAATCTTATCTTCCGGATATCTTTCCGGGCAGGAGTCTGACGAGGTAGTATACGAGGCGGAAGAAATTGCCAATGTCTGTCAGGGTCGCGTTGTCATCATTGACCAAAATCTGAAAATCGTCGAAGATACATATGGTCTCGAGACAGGGAATACTGCGATTTCCACAGAAATTGTGAAATCTTTTTATGAACCAAAAACGCAATATACGAATGAGCTGGGGGACTATCTGCAGCTTACTCTGCCGGTTTTGGAGCCGACTGCCGGACAAACCGCCGCTGTCCTTTTAATTAGTTTTTCAACGAAAAATCTACATTTAATAGAAGATAACATCAACTACCGGATTATTTTGATTCTTTTTGTTCTGGCAATCTGTATTTTATTCATTTCTTATTTTTATGCGGCAGCTCTTTCTAAGCCTTTGCAGAAAATCACGGATTCCATTGATGAGATTGCCCGTGGAGAAACGGATGTATCTCTGGATGTAAAAGCATATTCTGAATTGATTACAGTATCCGATTCTTTTAACCAGATGATAGGCTATATTAAAGAGCAGGATACTGCGAGACAGGATTTTGTATCGAACGTATCGCATGAATTAAAGACACCTCTGGCATCCATGAAAGTACTGTCAGATTCTTTGTTGTCACAGGAAGGGATGCCGGAAGAATTATATCGTGAGTTTTTAGTAGATATTACGGCAGAAATTGAGAGGATGACACAAATCATTAACGATTTGCTTTCCATGGTCAAGTTGGACAAAAACAGCGCCGTTATGTCTGTTTCCAGCGAAAATATCAATGATCTGATTGAACAGTTATTAAAACGTTTACGTCCGATTGCTGCAAAGCGGAATATTGAACTCATTTATGAAAGCTTCCGGCCGGTTACTGCAGATGTCGATACTGTCAAGTTTTCCATTGCGCTGAATAATCTGATTGAAAATGCCATTAAATACAATTATGATGACGGATGGATACGTGTCACCCTGAATGCAGATCATAAATTCTTTTATGTGAAAATACAAGATTCCGGCGTCGGAATCCCTGAGGATGTACAGGATAAAATTTTTGAGCGGTTTTACCGCGTTGATAAAGCGCGTTCTCGTGAAACCGGCGGAACCGGCCTCGGGCTTGCTTTAACCAGAAGCGCGATATTGTTGCATCGTGGTTCCATCAAATTGTACAGTAAGGAAAAGGAGGGTACGACATTTACGGTCCGTATTCCGCTTAATTATGTTCCTACAGAAATATGATACAGGGAATCAATTGGAAATGTGATATCAGGGAAGGAGAGTATGCCATGCGTTACCTGTTCAGAAAATATTACTCTGGTTTATATCGTTGCGTATTTCTCGTTGCAATAATGGCCGGGATGGTATGTTTTTCTTCAGGATGCGGAAAAACAAAGGAAGAAGGATATACCGGTTATTATATTTATTGTTTGGATACGAATGAAACCAAGGTAACCGCTGAAAAATATACCCCAAAAGAAAAAAATAATAAAAAGCTGATTCGGGAAATGCTGAAACGGATGCAAAAGGAACCGGAGGATATTTCTTTGAAAAAGGCAATCCCGGACAATGTAGAATTGGATGATTATACGCTGTCCGGCCAGGGAGATCTATGTCTGTATTGGACAACCTCTTATGGTAATTATACAGGAGTTCCTGAAATACTGCGCCGTGCTGCAATTGTAAAAACATTATGCCAGATATCCGATGTAAAGAGCGTACAGTTTTATGTAGCAGGACAACCGCTTACAGACTCCAATTTAAATCCGATTGGATTTATGACAGCAGATACTTTTGTCGATACGACAGGAGATATTGCATATCAACAGAAAGCCACGTTGAAAATCTATTTTGCCAATCGTCAGGGAACCGCATTAAAAGGAGTACCGGTGGAGATCACATATGATGCCACGATTCCGGTGGAACAACTGGCTTTGGAGCAGTTGATAAAAGGACCTGACAGTATTAACGGCTCCCAGTCGGAAGAATTGCTAAAAACCATGCCGAACGGCACAAAAATCAATACCATATCTGTCAGGAACCATACCTGTTATCTGGACTTATCTTCAGAATTTCTGCAAAAGAGAGAAAATATTTCAGACGAGGTCACGATTTATTCTGTTGTCAATACACTGGCAGAGCTTTCCAATATCAACCGCGTACAATTCAGCATTGATGGAGAAAAAATTCTTTTATATAATGATTCCGTTGATTTCTGCGAGCCTTTTGAAGCAAATCTGGACATGATAGAACGATAATGGAAAAGAGGTGATTTATGAAACGCCCGTTCGTTTGGGGGTTTGGTATTGTATTTGCTGCGTTTATACTGATGGATTGTTTCTTTGGGGATCTCATAGAAAAAAAGCAGTATCTCCTGGAAGATATCATCGAACAAGAGCCGGATAATTCCTGTAAAGCGGAGATATACGGCACACTAGACAGCATCGAGACCAAACCAAATTCTATATTCTTATATTTAAAAAACAGTTCTGTTACATTGCCTGCGAATGGTAATACTTATTCTTTGGCACATCTTCTGGTTATCACAGAAAAAAATTCCCAGTTAGGACTTTTGCCCGGAAATATACTTACTGTCTCCGGTAAACTGCAGAATTTTGGGATTCCGACCAATCCCGGACAATTTGATGAAAAAACATATTATCGTGAAAAAAATATCTATTATAAAGTGTTTGCTTCAACGCTTAGGATACAAAATGCAAAAACAGATTGGCTCAAAGCTTTGTTATTCCGTATTCAACAAAAAATCTTTGACGTATATCGACAATGTCTGCCTTCGAAAGATGCCGGCGTAGTATCAGCAATGCTGCTTGGAGAAAAATCTGCTTTAGATAAAGATATTCGGGAACAGTATCAAAAAAACGGAATAGGCCATATTCTTGCAATCAGCGGTCTTCATATTTCTATTTTTTGTATGATTCTTTTTCAGGTCTTGTCAAGGCTGTCCCTGCCAAAATCCATTTCCTTTTTGATTCCCTTTTTTCTTTTGATTTTATACGGCGTAATGACCGGTTTTGGAATATCGGTTACCAGAGCCGTTCTTATGATGCTGCTTCAGCTGTTTAGCAAAGAAATCGGAAGAAGCTATGACGCATTGACAGCAATGGCAGTCAGCGCATTTGTGATATGGCTGCAGAAACCATACGCCATTTTTTCCTGTGGTTTTCTTTTGTCTTACAGCGCTGTGTTTGGAGCGGTATATCTATATCCGATTCTGACAGGTATTCTTTTTGGAAGCCGGTTTGAACAGAGGAAACGGCGCAGAAAACAACAAAGGAAATGGAAGGAACAAAGGGCAAACAGTTCATGTCCTATATTGTACCAACTGTTTTATCGCGTAATGCAAAAATTAGTTTCCATGCTCTTAGGCAGTATGGCGATCTGGATTATGACGTTCCCCGTCCTCCTATATTTCTATTATGAGATACCGGCATATAGTATTTTTTTAAATATCATGGTTCTGCCATTACTTTCTACAGTTGTAGTGTTATCACTTTTTGCAGGAATTTTCGGTCTGTTCTATATGCCGCTTGCTCAATATCTGCTTTGCCCGGTACACTGGATTTTGAAGTTCTATGAGATTGTCTGCCGTTTTTTTGAACAGCTTCCGGGGTCAGTTCAAATCTTTGGCTGCCCTGCCATATGGAAAATTGTGTTGTATTACGGCATGGTGTTTACGGCAATCTTTCTGTTCCAAAACGATATCTTATATTCTGAACAGATTCCTGTGCTGAAAAAGAAGATAACAGGTGTTTCCTTTGCGCTGTCCTGTCTTCTTCTGATGCAAAAACCACCGGTAACCGGTCTGAAGGTAACGATGTTAGATGTCGGACAAGGGGATGGGATTTTTCTGCAGAGCGAAGAACATCTGAATATTTTAATTGACGGAGGCAGCACAGATACGAATGAAGTGGGAAAATACCGTATTATTCCATACTTAAAATACTATGGGATACGGACGATTGACTATATGATTATGACGCATTCCGATGAAGATCATGTTTCAGGTCAGATCGAGCTGTTAGAAAGCGCTCCTTCTTCGGGGATCCAAATTAACAGATATCTTATGCCTGCACCCGACAAAAGCTGTATTGATCAAAATTATATCCGTCTGCAAAAAGCAGCAGAAAAAGCACATATTCCTGTCGGAACCATCCAAACCGGAGACAGGATTGTTTCAGGAAAACTCTCTTTGCTCTGTCTGCATCCGGAAAAAGGATATGCCGCAGAATCAGCAAACGCATATTCTACAACACTTAGTCTGATTTACGGAAAAAATTCCATGCTTTTGACCGGAGATTTGGAAGGAGACGGAGAGGAAACATTCCTCCAGAAAATAAGGCAAAAGCAATTTTTACTGCCCAAGCAATATGATATTTTGAAAGTTGCTCACCACGGTTCCAAAAATTCCACCAGCGAAGAATATCTGTCCGTCGTTTCTCCGGCAATCTCGCTGATTTCCTGTGGAAAAAATAACCGTTACGGGCATCCGCATAAAGATTTATTAGAAAGGCTATATGCAATCCATACAAGGATTTATCAAACACCGGAGCGCGGAGCCATCTTTTTGCAGTCAGATGGAAACACCTGGACGGTAAAGCAGTATTTATCCTAAGCCTGATGTGATAAAGAAAATCCGCCTGTATTTTAATCGGCAGCCAATCCCGGTAATACGGAAAATGCAAGGGGTGCGGTTTTTGACTATCGAAAAAAGCAGCCGGGCTTGTAATTTTACATGACAAATAAAACGCTTTGTGCTACAATAGAATAGATTTTTGTTGTTTATAAATAGATAAATGGGTTATTTGCCGTATACAGGCAGAATGGAGGCAATCATGGATTACAAAAAAGCTGGCGTTGACATCGAGGCAGGTTATCAATCAGTAGAACTGATGAAAAAACACATTGCGAGTACCATGCGCAATGAAGTTTTAACCGATATTGGCGGCTTTTCGGGTGCATTTTCCATGGAAGCATTTAAGAAAATGGAACAGCCGACCTTGGTATCCGGTACCGATGGCGTTGGAACAAAGTTAAAGATAGCATTTGAAATGGACAAGCATGATACGGTAGGAGTGGATTGCGTTGCCATGTGTGTCAATGATATTGCATGCGCGGGCGGCGAGCCTTTATTTTTCCTGGATTACATTGCATGCGGTAAGAATGAACCGAAGAAGATTGCCACAATTGTCAGCGGTGTTGCGGAAGGCTGCAGACAATCCGGCGCCGCTCTGATCGGTGGGGAAACAGCAGAGATGCCGGGATTCTATTCCATAGACGAGTATGATCTTGCCGGTTTTGCCGTGGGAGTAGTTGACCGTAAGGATATGATTACCGGCTCATCTGTAAAAAAAGGGGATGTATTAGTCGGCATTGCTTCTTCCGGCATCCACAGCAACGGATATTCTTTGGTACGTAGGGTGTTTCGGATGAAAAAGGAAGCGCTGGAGCAGACATATGAGTCGCTTGGCGGCAAATCGCTTGGAGAAATTCTTTTAACACCTACAATCATTTATGTAAAGGCGCTTCGTTCGGTCAAAGAAGGAGGCGTTACCATAAAAGGCTGCAGCCATATAACAGGAGGCGGATTTTACGAAAACATTCCACGTATGCTTCCGGAGGGAGTACGCGCGCAGATCCAGACAGACAGCTATGAGATTCCGCCTGTTTTTGCCATGCTTTCTAAAGACGGCGATATTGCGCAGGATGTGATGTATCATACATATAACATGGGAATCGGCATGATGTTAGCGGTTGAAGCATCGGATGCAGATAAAACGGTTACGTTAATCAATCAAGCCGGTCAGAAAGCATATATTGTTGGCGAAATAATAGATGGCGAAAAAGGCGTTACACTGCTCTAAAGAAGGAGGGACTGTTATGCAGAAAATTGCAGTATGTGTGTCAGGAGGCGGCACCAACCTTCAGGCAATTATAGACGCCATAGACAGCGGCAAGATTCAAAATACACAGATTGCAGTAGTTGTCAGCAATAAAAAAGGGGCATTTGCACTGGAGAGGGCAAAAAAAGCCGGAATTGACAATGTTTGTATCTGTCCCGGAGATTTTCCGGACAAAGATACTTTTGGGCGGAAAATGATAGAGACATTTCAGAAATATCAGGTGGATTTAGTCGTATTAGCCGGCTATCTTGTCATTATTCCAAAGATACTGATAAAACACTATCCAAACAAAATCATCAATATCCATCCGTCTTTGATTCCCGCCCATTGCGGTATGGGATATTATGGGATAAAGGTCCATGAAAGCGTCTTGGCCGCCGGCAATAAAGTTACCGGCGCCACGGTTCATTTTGTAGACGAAGAAGCAGACCATGGACCAATCCTTTTACAAAAGGCGGTTTATGTGGAAGAAGGGGATACCCCTGAGATTTTACAAAAAAGAGTGATGGAGCAGGCAGAGTGGAAAATCCTTCCCGAAGCAATTCATTTGATCGGCATGGGAAAAGTTTCTGTCAACGATGGAATTGCCCATATTCAAAAATGATGCAGGAAAAGAGAGGAGTGAAAAAAGCAAAATGAAAGTTTTAATTGTAGGAAGCGGCGGCCGTGAACACGCAATTGTATGGAGCGTTTCACAGAGCAGAAAAGTAGATAAAATCTATTGCGCCCCCGGAAACGGCGGCATCAGCCAACTGGCAGAGTGTGTGGATATCGGCGCTATGGAGTTTGATAAACTGGCAGATTTTGCTGAGAAACAGCGGATTGATTTGACGATCATTGGAATGGATGATCCGTTGGTTGGCGGCGTAGTAGATGTATTCGAGGAAAGAGGGCTCCGTGTTTTTGGTCCCCGTAAAAATGCTGCTATCATTGAAGGGTCTAAGAGTTTTTCTAAGAATTTAATGAAAAAATACCAGATCCCAACTTGTCATTATGAAATTTTCCATTCTCCTGAGGAAGCATTGTTATATTTGGAAAATGTTACGTATCCGGTTGTCCTGAAAGCGGATGGTCTTGCTTTGGGAAAGGGCGTATTAATCTGCAATACTCCGGAAGAGGCAGAAACCGGTATTGGAACGCTGATGTTGGACAAACAGTTTGGCGATGCGGGCGAAACCGTTGTCATTGAAGACTTTATGACTGGAAGAGAAGTTTCTGTCCTTTGTTTTTGTGACGGAACCCATATCAAACCAATGACAAGCGCACAGGATCATAAAAGGGCGAAGGATGGAGACCAGGGATTGAATACCGGCGGTATGGGAACTTTTTCCCCAAGCCCGTTCTATACGGAAGAAATCCAGAAATTCTGTGAGGAGAAAATATATCAGCCTACGATGGATGCGATGAAGCAGGAAGGCAGAGATTTTGTCGGAATTCTTTTTGTCGGACTGATGCTTACGGAAGAAGGGCCAAAAGTATTAGAATATAATGCGCGTTTTGGCGATCCTGAAGCGCAGGTGGTTCTTCCGCGTATGAAAAATGATATTATTGACGTAATCGAAGCCTGTATTGACGGCAAACTGGATCAAATCGATCTGCAGTTTGAAGAGAATGCAGCAGTCTGCGTCGTGCTGGCATCGGATGGCTATCCGGAAAAATATGAAAAGGGAAAGCGGATTACCGGTTTGGAACATTTTGAAAATAAGGAAGGATATTATGTGTTCCATGCAGGCACGAAGCGATCGGAAGAGGGGATTGTTACCAACGGCGGACGCGTTCTCGGCATCACGGCAAAAGGAAGAAATTTAAAAGAAGCCAGAAAAAACGCCTATCAGGCAACCGAATGGGTCTCTTTTGAAAATAAATATATGAGAAATGATATTGGTAAAGCAATTGATGATGCAGAATAGGAGGAACAATTATGTATTCATTTGAAGAAGTAGTGAAATTTGATCCGGAAGTGGCAAAAGCGATGTCGGATGAGACGAACAGACAGAGAGATAATATTGAATTGATCGCCTCAGAAAATTTAGTGAGCAAGGCGGTTATGTCTGCTATGGGAAGCACTCTGACCAATAAATATGCGGAAGGATATCCGGGTAAGAGATATTATGGAGGCTGCGAATATGTAGACGTAGTAGAAGATTTGGCAAGAAACCGCGCAATGGAGCTGTTCCATTGCACTTATGCCAATGTTCAGCCGCATTCCGGCGCACAGGCAAATATGACTGTATTTTTTGCGCTGATGAATCCGGGAGATACTTTTATGGGAATGAATCTGGATCACGGCGGACATCTGACACATGGAAGTCCCGTTAATATGTCCGGTAAATATTTTCATTGCGTCCCTTATGGCGTAAATGACAACGGTGTGATTGACTATGACGAAGTAGAAAAGATTGCCAGAGAATGCAAGCCGAAAGTAATCGTAGCAGGCGCAAGCGCATATGCCAGAACGATTGACTTTAAGCGTTTCCGTGAGATTGCAGATTCTGTTGGCGCATATTTAATGGTGGATATGGCACATATCGCAGGTCTTGTTGCTTCCGGATACCATGAAAGTCCCATTCCGTATGCGCATGTTACGACGACAACAACGCATAAGACGCTCCGCGGACCACGCGGCGGCATGATTTTATCCAGTGAAGAATTTGCAAAGGAGATTAACTTTAATAAAGCTCTCTTCCCCGGAATCCAGGGCGGTCCTTTAATGCATGTGATCGCTGCAAAAGCAGTATGCTTCAAAGAAGCGTTGGACCCAAGCTTTAAGGAATACGGCAAACGTATTATTGATAATGCGCAAGCGCTCTGCAAGGGCTTACAGAACCGGGGAATAAAGATTGTATCAGACGGAACGGATAATCATCTGATGTTAGTAAATCTGGCGGATAAAGGACTGACCGGCAAAGACGTTGAGAAATGGTTAGATGCTGCGCACATTACCTGCAACAAAAACACCATTCCAAACGATCCGCAGTCCCCGTTTGTCACGAGCGGTATTCGTCTGGGCACAGCGGCTGTCTCTACAAGAGGCTTCGATACGGCAGATATGGATCGGGTTGCAGAAGCCATTGCCATGATCATTCATGATCCGGAAGGAAAGAAAGAAGAGGCCACAGCAATCGTTAAATCCTTAACAGATAAATATCCTCTGTATGAAGAATAGAGGAGGCGTTTTTCTCCGCCGGTAAGGGAATGCATTCCTTTCCGGCGGAGCATTTTATAAATGGACAGGCAGCGCCGCCAGACAATCGGGAAACGATCGTATATATCAGTCTGGCATTGTATGGGATAAGCGGAAGCGGAAAGGAGAGACTATGACACCGAAAGAACAGAACTATGAAAATCTGGCAGAGAGTATCATTGAAAAGCTGGCGCATCGTAATATGGAAGGATATTACTGCAAAGACAGAGAGGAAGCCAATACAAAGGCAAAGCGTTTTCTGATGCCGGAATGCTCTGTTTCCTGGGGCGGTTCGGAAACTCTGCGCGAAATTGGATTAATCGACGATTTACTGGAATCCGGTTCAGACTATGAAATTTATAACCGCGCGGCCATTCCACCGGAAATGTCCGAGAAAGAGTTTTATGGGAAAATGGTAACCTCTGATTTTTATTTTATGAGTTCCAACGCAATCACCTTAGACGGAGAATTGATTAATATTGATGGAAACGGAAACCGTGTCGCATGTCTCTGCAACGGTCCGGAGCATGTAATCGTAATCGTTGGCATGAATAAAGTAGTTCCGGATGTCAAAAGCGGCATTGCGCGCACCAGGAATACAGCGGCGCCGCCAAACTGTGTTCGTCTGGAGCGTAATACGCCATGCGCTGAATATGGCAGATGTGCCGACTGCCTGACAGAAGATTGTATCTGCTGTCAAACAGTAGTAACCAGAAGATCAATGCATCCGGGCAGAATTAAAGTGATTTTAGTAGGAGAGGAATTAGGATTTTAGGAGATGCATCATTTTGGCTGTTTTAGAATGGATTGAAACATTACATAGAGATACTGTTTTAGACAAACAGGGCTATATGGAATTGATAGCCGATTGTTCTGAAGAAGAAGCAAAAACCCTCTTTGAAAAGGCATGTGCGGTAAAGGAGCAGTACTACCAAAAAGAGGTTTATGTCCGTGGGTTGATTGAATTTTCAAACTATTGCAGAAATAACTGTTATTATTGCGGCATCCGCAGCCAGAACCGCTGCGTGGAACGTTACCGTCTGAGTCCTTCTGAAATATTATCCTGTGTGGAAGAAGGTTACGCGCTTGGTTTCCGTACCTTTGTATTGCAGAGCGGCGAGGACTGCGGGTACTCTGCGCAGGAGATTGGACATTTAGTCAGCGACATAAAAAAACGACACAGCGACTGCGCGGTTACATTGTCCGTTGGGGAAAGAGAGCGGGATATTTATCAGTATTGGTTTGAATGTGGTGCGGATCGGTATCTGCTGCGCCATGAGACGGCAACAAAGGAACATTACGAAATGCTGCATCCTAAGGAACTGTCTTTTGAAAATCGAATCCGGTGTCTCTATGATCTAAAGGAAATCGGTTATCAGGTGGGAGCTGGTTTTATGGTAGGCTCCCCGTACCAGACAACAGAGCATCTTGCCAACGATATCTTATTCTTAAAAGCATTGGAACCGCATATGATTGGAATTGGACCATTTATCGCGCAGAAAGATTCTCCTTTTGCGGATATGCCAAATGGTACGCTGAATCAGACGCTTTTGATGCTTGGTATTCTGCGGCTTTCCTTTCCAAAGGTATTATTACCGGCAACGACAGCGCTCGGGACAATCGATCCCAGAGGAAGGGAATATGGCATCCTGGCAGGCGCTAATGTTGTGATGCCGAATCTCTCGCCGGTTGGAGTACGGGAAAAATATCAGCTCTATGACAACAAAATCTGCACCGGCGAAGAATCCGCTCAATGCAAACATTGCCTGTCGAATAGAATGGAATCCATTGGACATCATATAGTTATATCCAGAGGAGATTATTTTGACAGACAAAAAAGACAGATTGACAAATAAAAAGGAGGTAATTTAGATATGTGTAAATGTAAAAAAATGGCATCGGAGGCAGCAAATTTAATGACCCCCAAATCAAAAGGACACGCATGTGTCAATGTTACGGTTAATGTGACCAATATTGTAAAATATATTGCGCTTGCAGGCGTAGCAATCGTAGGAATTATCTTTGGAACAAAATGCTTTAATGAATATTCCAAAAATAAGGAGAAAGAGGAAGAATAACCGGAATGGGAAAGGATTTATTTATTGCAGAAAAACCGAGCGTCGCAAAAGAATTTGCAAAGGTACTTGGAGTCAATGGAAATGCCGGAAATGGTTATCTGGAATCAAAGGATTCCATCGTAACCTGGTGTGTTGGCCATCTCGTGACAATGAGCTATCCGGACGCCTACGATCCGGCATTAAAAAAATGGTCTTTGCAGACGCTTCCATTTCTCCCGCAGACCTTTCTATACGAACTGATACCAGATGTCAAAAAACAGTTTCAGATTGTTTCCAATCTTTTAAATCGGGAAGATGTGGTAAGGATTTATGTTTGTACCGACTCCGGGCGGGAAGGAGAATATATCTACCGCCTGGTCGATCAGATGGCGAATGTTCCCGAAACCAAGGAGAAAAGGCGTGTTTGGATTGATTCGCAGACAGAAGAGGAGATTCGGCGCGGGATTGCAGAAGCAAAACCGTTGAGTACATATGACAATTTATCATCTTCGGCGTATTTACGTGCAAAAGAGGACTATCTGATGGGAATCAACTTTTCCCGCGTATTGTCCTTAAAATATGGGAAAACCGTTATGGATTATTTAAATAATGGAAAATGGTCCGCTATTTCCGTAGGACGTGTGATGACCTGTGTGCTTGGCATGGTGGTACGTCGGGAGAGAGAAATCCGTAATTTTGTAAAAACGCCGTTTTACCGTGTCATGGGGAACTTTTCCTATGAAGAGCAGGAATTTTCAGGTGAATGGAGAGTAACCGAACAGTCAGTTTATTATCAGTCAAACGTGCTATATAAGGAAAATGGCTTTCAGAAAAGAACAGATGCGCTTGCATTATGCAATATGCTTGACTTTACGGAGGAGCAGGTAGAGACCGCCAGCCAACAGGAAGCTCTGGGAGCAAAAGCAGAGGAAGCAGCGTGTCAGACCGCATTGATTACTAAAATTGAAAAAAAGAAAGAAAAGAAAAACCCGCCCCTGTTATTTAATCTGGCAGAATTGCAGAATACCTGTTCCAGACTTTTTAAAATCAGTCCGGATGAGACATTAAAAATTGTTCAGGAATTATATGAAAGGAAACTGGTAACCTATCCTCGTACCGATGCCAGAGTGTTATCAACAGCGGTATCAAAGGAGATACAGAAAAATCTCATTGGCCTTAAAAATTATCCGGTTGTGTCAGAGATTGCCGGGAAAATTTTAGAAGAGCAGCGGTATCAGGGATTGGAAAAGAGTCGTTATGTCAACGATAAGCAGATTACGGATCACTATGCCATCATCCCTACAGGCCAGGGGATGGGAGCCTTGAAAAGCGTAAGCATCACGTCCCAACAAGTATATGAAGTCATTGTACGCCGTTTTTTGTGTATTTTTTATCCTCCTGCAGAATATTTAAAAATGAATGTGGTTGCAACAAGAAAAACGGAATCCTTCTTTGCAAATTTTAAAGGACTGACCAAACAAGGATATTTGTCGATTGCAACGGCTTCTTTTATCCGGAAAAACAAAATGGCTTCCGGGTCTGCGCAGCATTTTTCCGCAGATGCAGATACAGAAAATACAGAAGAAATGATAAACCAGACGATTCCGGATATTATTTTAACGCTAAAAAAAGGAATGAAAATCACATTATCTTCTCTGTATATTAAGGAAGGCGAGACCTCTCCGCCAAAGCGTTACAATTCCGGCTCTATCATTCTTGCTATGGAAAATGCCGGCCAGTTAATCGAAGACGAAGATTTGCGTTCTCAGATTAAGGGAAGCGGGATTGGTACCAGCGCAACACGTGCGGAGATTTTGAGTAAACTGGTCAAAATCAAGTATTTAAAACTCAATAAAAAGACGCAGATCATTACGCCGGAATTATTGGGAGAAATGGTTTATGATGTTGTCAATACCTCCATCCGCTCGCTGTTAAATCCCGAACTTACGGCAAGCTGGGAATTGGGACTGACGCAGGTTGCAGATGGAACGATTACATCAGACGAATATATGGAGAAGCTTAACGGGTTTATTTTACGGCGCGTGCAGGGGGTCAAACAGACAAATAACCAGCAAATGCTTCGGCAGATGTTTGACCAGGCTGCAATCTATTATACAAAAAAGGGAAAAAACGCTAATCGAAAAGTTGCATCTTCCAGGGAATAACAGAAACGTTCCCGTCAGGAATGTAAGGAATGGAGGGATATATCGATGTATGATCAGATAAAAAACAACGCATTATTCAATATGGATGAAACCATCGCAAAGGATATTTTTCAGGACACGACCTATCCGTGGGAGGTTTTGCCCAAAATACAGGCTTTTTTACAAATCTTAGGGGCAAGTCTTCCTGCCGGCGAGTATGAGCATCCGGAGGAAAATGTATGGATTGCAAAATCAGCCACAATAGCGGCAACCGCTACGATTGCAGGATCCTGTATTATCGGAAAACATACTGAGGTAAGACCCGGCGCCTTTATCCGCGGCAATGCCATTGTGGGAGAAAACTGCGTGATTGGCAATTCAACAGAATTAAAAAATGTACTCCTGTTTAATAATGTACAGGTGCCGCACTACAATTATGTCGGCGATTCTATCTTAGGATATAAATCACATATGGGGGCCGGATCGATTACATCCAATATAAAATCAGATAAGACAAATATAACAATTCGATATGCGGGAGATTGTATTGAAACCGGTCTTCGGAAAATGGGCGCCATTCTTGGAAATTATGTTGAGGTAGGCTGCAACAGCGTTATGAATCCGGGAAGTATTATCGGAAGCAATACCAACATATACCCATTATCGATGGTACGTGGCTATATTCCCAAAGGAAGCATTTATAAGCGGCAGGGAGAGATTGTAACAAAAAATATGGACTAATGCCGGGGCAAAATTCTACTTTTTTGTCAAAAATGGTAGACGAATCCATAAATTTATGAGAAAATAGATTTAGAACTGCGGTTTTTACCACAGAGAATAAGCATTATTGAAAGGAGCATAAACATGATTTATTCACAGGAAGTAGAAAACATGTGCCCAGTTGCCCAGGGGGTGAACCACGGTTGTGCACCGATTCCGGAAGAAGCAAAATGGGTAAAGGCAAAAGAAGTAAAAGATATCTCTGGTTTTACACATGGTGTGGGCTGGTGTGCACCACAGCAGGGTGCCTGTAAGCTGACACTGAATGTCAAGGAGGGTATCATTCAGGAAGCATTAGTAGAAACCATTGGATGTTCCGGTATGACGCATTCAGCAGCCATGGCGTCTGAAATTCTTCCGGGACGTACTGTTATGGAAGCTCTCAACACAGACCTGGTTTGTGATGCAATCAACACGGCAATGAGAGAATTGTTTTTACAGATTGTTTATGGACGTTCCCAAAGTGCATTTTCTGAAGATGGTCTTGCGATTGGCGCAGGCCTGGAAGACCTTGGTAAGGGACTTCGTTCTCAGGTTGGTACAATGTACGGTACCTTAAAGAAAGGTCCTCGTTACCTGGAGATGGCGGAAGGTTATGTTACGGCAATTGCATTAGATGAAGAGGATTTAATTATCGGTTATAAGTTCGTTAGCCTTGGTAAGATGACAGACTTCATTAAAAAGGGCGATGATCCTAATACGGCTTGGGAAAAAGCCTGTGGACAGTATGGCCGCGTTGATGACGCTGTTAAACTGATTGATCCAAGAACGGATGAAGAAATCACAAAATAATATAAAGGAGGCAGACGAAGAATGGCATTATTTGAATCATATGAAAGAAGAATTGATAAGATTAACAGTGTATTAAACAGCTATGGTATCTCTTCGATTGAAGAAGCAGAAAAGATTACAAAAGATGCTGGACTGAATGTATATGACCAGATCAAAGGAATTCAGCCAATTTGTTTTGAAAATGCATGTTGGGCCTATACCGTAGGTGCAGCGATTGCAATTAAGAAGAACTGCCGCCGCGCGGCAGATGCAGCAGCAGCAATTGGCGAAGGATTACAGGCTTTCTGCATTCCTGGTTCTGTAGCGGACACCCGGAAGGTTGGTTTGGGACATGGCAACTTAGGCAAGATGCTTTTAGAGGAAGAAACAGAATGTTTTGCTTTTCTTGCAGGTCATGAGTCTTTTGCAGCGGCAGAAGGAGCCATTGGTATAGCAGAAAAGGCAAATAAGGTTCGTAAAAAACCGCTGCGTGTCATTCTGAATGGTTTAGGAAAGGATGCCGCACAGATTATTTCCCGCATCAATGGTTTTACTTTTGTAGAGACAGAGTATGATCCATATACCAACGAAGTAAAAGAAATTTTCCGTAAGTCCTATTCCAACGGACTTCGCGCAAAAGTAAACTGCTATGGTGCAAATGACGTTTCCGAGGGCGTTGCGATTATGCACAAGGAAGGCGTTGACGTATCTATTACAGGTAATTCAACCAATCCTACGCGTTTCCAGCATCCGGTTGCAGGTACATATAAGAAAGAGTGTTTGGAACAGGGAAAGAAATACTTCTCCGTAGCATCCGGCGGTGGCACGGGACGTACCCTGCATCCGGATAATATGGCAGCCGGCCCTGCATCCTATGGTATGACTGATACATTAGGACGTATGCATTCTGACGCACAGTTTGCCGGTTCTTCTTCCGTACCGGCCCATGTAGAGATGATGGGATTAATCGGCGCCGGTAATAATCCAATGGTCGGTATGACTGTTGCAGTAGCCGTTTCCATCCAGGAAGCAGCCGACAATGGGAAATTCTAGTGTTACCATAAAATATCAATCTTTTTAATATTTGTGAAAATCTACAGACCCGTACCATCCGCGCACTGATTGGATACCCGCAGCATCCAGCTTGGCTGTACGAAAATTGTGATTGGAACATAAAAAGCGGCGTATCACATCCATAAGTGGTATGCCGCTTTTTTATGGAATCAATAATCCTAAAATAGAAAAACGTAAACAAAATAGTATCATGAAAACGCACTGTCTGGATATACTAATTTAAAATAGAAAGAAAAGAGGGAATGACGCATGCAAAAAAAATATTTTATTGTGACAGGCATGTTGATCTTATCATTACTTACCGGATGCCAGTCCAATTCAAACCGTACAAACACGGATGATGTACAGACAGACAATAACAGCGGACAAAGCACTGCAGAGCCGACAGAAAATAGCGCAGTGCAATATACGACGCAGCCCGGACAGACAGATAACAGTGCAGTACAAGATTCAGCACAGCCTGGACAGACAGATAATACTACTTATACAGTAGAAGACTTAACAGATATGATCAAGCAATTTGAAAAGAAGGCAGAAGAGGCAGAGAATTCGGACAGAAGAAATGATACGTCTCTTCGGTCTCTTAAGCAGGAAAGCGAACAAATTGAACAATACCTTGACGAAAAGGAAGATGCGTTAGAGAAGCAGTACCGTGACGGCTCCCTGTCAAAAGACGGCTACCAAAAACGGGATTGGGAACTGGAACAGTTGGAAGAGCGGCTGGATTCTGCAGAAGATCAACTTGAAGCAAACTTTGGTATTGACGACTGACACATGCATCCGATATTTCCCATAACCCATCCGTATTTCCGACTTTGAAATTAATTTGCGGATTTTGGATTGAAAACTTGCAAACTGTTTTACCGTAAGGTAAAATAAAACTTAAGATTAAAAATTGTGAGGTCTTTCTATATGGGAACGCTATATTTTTTTATTTTTCAATTATTGGGGATTCTGGGAATCAGAATATTATTTCCAAAAGAAAAAAATGGATTTTGCCTCCTACTCGGAAGTGTAACGGGAAGTTTTTGCCTGCAATGGCTGCCCATTCTTTTTTCATTTCCGATTGGATTTACCAAAACGGCACACATACTTGGGCTGATTTCCCTGATTCTCCTGTTTGTTGTACTTCTGATCGTGAAATGGTATAGAAAAGAAACGCTCTTTCCAAAAAGGCAGGGAAACGCTTCCTTTTCTCCTGTAAGATTCATAAAAGAGCATCCGTGCATTCTTTTGATTGCAGGTGTGTATCTATATATGGTCTGTGTCCTGTGGCATCATACGTTAACGCCGTTAGATGGCGCATATATGACGGGACAGTGTACATATGGGGATATGAATATGCATCTCGGCTTTATTACCAGCATTGCCAGGCAGAAATTTTTTCCACCGGAATATTCCATCTTACCAGGGACAAAATTAGCCTACCCATTTCTTTCAGACAGCATTTCTTCCAGTGTCTATCTGATGGGGGCCTCCCTGAAATGGGCGTATCTATTGCCGATGTATGTTGCGCTTCTCCAAGTGTTTTTTGGCGTGTATCTGCTTTCCATGTATTTATTGGAAAATAAAAACAAATCCATTTTGGCATATATTTTATTCTTTTTTAATGGAGGATTTGGCATCTTCTATTTTGTCACAAAGGGATTTCATCATACCAATTTTACAAGGATTTTTACAGAATTTTATCAAACGCCGACAAACTATGTAGATGGAAATATTCAATGGCACAATATTTTAGTGGATATGCTGATTCCGCAGCGTGCCACGTTGTTTGGATGGGCAATTTTATTTCCGTTATTGTATCTGCTGCTAAAGGCATTAAAGGAACAGAGGCGGGCTTATTTTATTCCGGCAGGAATCCTTGCGGGCGGTCTTCCTCTGATTCATACGCATTCCTTTTTGGCGTTAGGGATTCTTTGCTGCGGTTTTCTGCTGCTTGATTTAAAAAGGCAGTCCGATGAAAAGAAGATTTCTTTTATCGTTCGATTTTTTATCGTCGCGGCTGTACTGGGAGCGCTATATGCCATCAGCCTGAAAATGTATTCCGATGCGCCGCTTGACAATAACGTGATTTTTACCATTGGAATCCTTCTGGTTCTTGCATTTTTAATTTATTTGCTATATTATTTGGTCAAAAATATATCCAAAAGGATTTGGCTGACATGGGGCGTCTTTTTGGGCATTGTACTCATTCTTGCCCTGCCGCAGTTATTCGGCTTTACTTTCCAACAGGCGACGGGAGACCAGTTTACGCGCGGCGGTTTCGACTGGGCGAATGCAGGAGACAACTATATTGTCTTTGCCGTAAAAAACTATGGTATTATGTTTTTCCTGGTTCTTGGCGTCTTTCTGGCGGGCAGCCGGAAACAGCTTGCCATTCTTTTACCGGCGACATTTTTATGGCTTGTTTCAGAATTTATCCTGTTTCAGCCAAACAGCTATGACAATAACAAAATTCTATTAGCAGCATATTTGTTTTTTTGTATCGCAGTATCTGATTTTGTATTTGATAAAGTACGGGAGTGGTGTAAAAATCGGTATCTGTCCTGGGGGATCCTTACTATTATTATCTTTTTGGGTTCCATTTCTGCCCTTCTTACCATGGGAAGGGAAGCCGTATCAGAATATGAATTATACAGTAAAGGATATGTGGAAGCGGCAGCGTTTATCGAAAAAAATACAGATGTTGACGATACATTCCTGACGGCGACCAACCATAATAATGTAGTTGCATCACTGACAGGAAGGGATATTGTATGCGGTTCCTCTTCCTATTTGTATTATCATGGTGTAAACTATACACAAAATGAAGCAGACGTAAAAACAATGTATGAAGTTCCGAACAGCCGGGCATCGCTTTTTCAAAAATATGGAGTGGATTATATTGTCGTAGGACCGAATGAAACAGCAAATTACCAAATCCCTGATTATGACAGTTTGATTCAAAGCTATCCAATCGTTTTCAATCAGGATGGCGTTATCCTATTACATGTCCAGTAAAGCAAAAACATAGAATAAATCAAAAAAAGAGGTATCACATATGGATTTTAAACTTAGGAAAGAAAGAGAAGCTGCAAGACCAATGCAGGAAAAAGTATGTAAAGAATGCCAAAGGACGCTTTCGGAGACATATCCGCATGAATTGTGTCCCATCTGCATGGAACGCCATTTGTTCAATGATGTAAGAGAATATATCAGAAATAATGACGTAAGAGAGCATGAAGTGGCAGAAAAATTCAATATACCAATTTCCAGGGTAAGAGAATGGATCCGCGAGGGCAGGATTCAATATAAAGGCGATTCTGTAAAGTCCATCAGCGGAGTAAATTGCCGTTATTGCGGCAAACCGATTGCATTCGGCGTAGCATGCCCATCATGCCATTCCCTGCAGAATTTGAAGGTTGTGGCAAATATGAAGAAATCACAAAACGACGAGTCGATGCGTTTTCTTGGTAAAAATAAAGTGGATGATTAAATATGGGCATTGGCATCCTCCAATAGCGCTTTTAACCTTTAATAAAAACAATCATACAACGTACAATAAATTGAATCTCCCCAGCCGTAAATGGCTATGTTGAGAAATTTATTGTACGTTTTTTTGCCCTTTTACAGATGTCGGATTCTAATTTGCATCTGTCAATAAAATAAATTCGAAAATTTGTTCGACTTTTTATTGACAAACATTTGTTCTGGTGTTATAGTAAATACAGAGAAGCAAACAAATGTTCGTTGATAGGAGGGCTTTTTATGAAAACTTTAAAAATGGTATTATCATATCCGTATCTCTATCGTATATTACTGTGTTTTATCCTGATTGCCATATTAGGCCTAACTGCTTCCCGGATGGTCTCTGCCGGTTCAAAGGAAGTAAACAATACAGATAGCATGGAACTTAGTTTTAAATCGGTAAAGGTCTCCGCGGATGATACGCTATGGAAGATTGCAAAAGAAAATTATTCGGAAGGATCAGGCAGCCTTGAGGAATACATTCAGGAGATTATGCGTTGTAATTCGTTGACTTCAGAAAATATCAATGCAGGAAGTTCTTTAATTGTTCCCATCTATATTTCCTCCGATCTGTCGTAAAAAATGGGATAGGAAGAGAAAACAGGGCCGTGAAATGAGCGAAACATCTATATCCGTTTCATATTTGAAAAAAATTTTATCCAGAGCAACACAAGAATATGTAGTTTTTCTGTTACAGGAATACAATCTATTGTTGTAGAATGCATATTTTACAAAGGTTTGCAGTAAAAATTGTGAATTTTTTCCATTGACGAATCTGTACTTCACTAGTAGAATGTAAAATATTAAAAGTTTATTACAATATTTTTTCTCTTTTTGTAATAATTTGTTTTCAATAGAAGAGTGATAATATTGCAGATAATTGTAAGTTCTACTTTTGTAGTAATTTTCTACAAATATAGAAGTGCGGAGGAAAATATGAAAGAAATTCGTTTACATGAAGGGGAATTGAATGTGATGGAACTTTTGTGGTCAAACAAAGAGCTGGCGGCAAAAGATATCTCTAAAATAATCAAAGAATATATTGGATGGGAAAAAAATACAACTTATACGGTAATTAAACGTTTAATTGATAAAGGCGCTATTGTACGTGAAGATCCGGGATTTATCTGCAGGGCAAATATTACAAAAAGAAAAATTCAGGATATTGAGACAAAAGCTTTGTTTGATAAATTTTATAACGGCTCGATATCCGAATTTATTACCGATTATCTGATGGTCCAGAGATTGTCTCCAAATGATATTATGAATTTAAATCGAATCATTATGAACCATAGGCAATAAAAACATGGTTTTAAAAAATGTGGTCTTTCGACTGTATTATTATATTATTGGGCAAGCGTATTGTTTTATCGATGGATCTGCATAATCGGTCAATCAGTATACAAGAGATATTTTTTATTTGATTGGAAAGGAGAGCGAGTTTTAACTCTGGGATAAACTCCAGTTTATTAAATAGTTATTGCAATATAAAGAGAAGTGTGGTAAAATACAGGTATAGCGCATTCTATAAGCATTGTTTAAAAAAGTTAGAAAGGAATTTATTTTATGGGTACTTCAAACCGTCAGACATATTATCAGAAAAAAAATGCGTATAATGTAAATAAGCTGCGTGACATATTAAAAGAATTCCCGCCGTTTGCCAAGGATTTTTTCCGTGGCATCGAACCGACTTCATCGATTAATACAAGAATTGGTTATGCATACGATATCCGGACATTTTTTCGGTTTCTACTGTCGGAAAGTCCTGCTTTTCAAAAAAAAGCCATAAAGGATTTCACATTGGAGGATTTAAATGTCTTAGAACCTGTGGATATTGAAGAATATCTTGAATATTTAAAATTTTATACATATGAGGGCAAGGAATATTCCAATGATGAACGCGGTATTCATCGCAAATTATCCTCTCTGCGCAAATTTTATCTCTATTTTCAAAAAAGGGAACGTTTAGAGAATAATCCGACTACTGTTGTTGATATGCCAAAACTGCACGATCGCGAAATCATCCGTCTGGACGCCGGCGAGGTTGCAGAACTGCTGGAGTTGGTTGAACATGCAGGCGACCATTTCACCGGCAGGAAAAAATCTTTTTACGAAAAAAACAAGCTGCGCAATATTGCAATTTTTACCCTTTTTCTGGGAACCGGAATACGTGTTTCAGAATGTGTTGGTTTAGATATAGAAGATGTTGATTTTCGGGAAAACCGCATCCGGGTCATGCGGAAAGGCGGAAAAGAAGAATTTGTTTATTTTGGCGAAGAAGTACGCACTGCATTAAAAAACTATATTGAAATCTCCAGAGAAAATATCCAGCCTGTAGAGGGACAGGAACATGCGCTCTTTTATTCCATCCAGAAGCGTCGTATCAGCGTGCAGGCTATTGAAAACCTCGTCAGCGAATATGCAGAACAGATTACTACATTTAAGCATATTACACCGCATAAGCTCCGCAGCACCTATGGAACCTCGTTATATCGCGAAACAGGCGATATTTATCTGGTAGCCGAGGTATTGGGGCATAATGACGTAAACACGACCAGAAAGCATTATGCGGCGCTGGATGACGATAAAAAACGAAGCGCTGCGACAGCGGTAACACTTCGTCAAAAGAAATAGGATATTCTTCTATCCCTTTAATTGCCGCAATAATTTTAAAAAATATTCCGGCAGCGGTGCATCAAATTCTACATATTTTTTTGTACTTGGATGAATAAAACCAAGCGTTTTTGCATGTAAAGTCTGTCCGATTAAGCGATAAGGACATTTTGCAGGCCCATACAATGTATCCCCCAAAATGGGGTTGCCAATACTCGCCATATGGACGCGAATCTGGTGCGTTCTTCCGGTTTCCAGATTACAGGCGATATAAGTAAACTTTTTGTTTAGGGGATCTAATACCTTATAATGCGTAACGGCATTTTTCCCTCCCTTTACATTCATTGCCATCTTCTTGCGGTCTACCGGATGACGCGCCAGCGTGCTTTCTATGGTTCCTTCTTCTTTCTTGACATGATTGTGTACAATGGCATGATACGTTCTGGTAATCGTATGCTCCTTTAACTGTGCGGCAATAAAATTGTGCGAATAGTCGTTTTTGCAAATTACAATAACGCCTGTCGTATCCTGGTCAATGCGGTGTACGATTCCCGGACGCAATACGCCATTGATGCCGGACAAAGAGCCCTTGCAATGATGCAGCACTGCATTGACAACCGTTCCGGAAGAATGGCCGGGCGCCGGATGGACTACCATTTGCTTTGGTTTATTAATGACAAGGATATCATTATCTTCAAATAGGATATCTAACGGGATATCCTCTGCTTCCACAGAAAGTTCTTGCGGAGGTTCTAACGTAATGGTTACACAATCCTTAAGATTTAATCTGTTGCCGGCCTTTGCAGGCATATGATTTAAGAGAACCTTTCCCTCTTTAATCTGTTTTTGTAAAAAGGAACGCGTTATGTCCGGATGTTTCCGTACAAGAAACTGATCCAAACGCATTCCCATATCTTTCTGTTCTACGATATATTCAAAGTTTTTTTCACGTTCAAGCATAAATTCAGGCCTCATTCCTGCTTAGGATTTCCCTTTTTGTTTTCTTTCGGTTTCTTTTTCCGGAAAAAAGTAAAATCTTTTTCTTCATAATAAAAACATCCCAGAAACAAGAACAAAATTGCAGCAATAACAACATAACAATCTGCCAGATTAAATATCGGGAAATCAATGCATTTCAAATAGAAAAAGTCAATGACATACCCCTGATACAGGCGGTCAAACATATTACCAACAGCTCCGGCAGCTAATAATACACCCGTCATTCTCAGAAAATCGTAATGTTTATCCTCGGGAAGTTTTAAATAGGCAAGCAGCAGAAGTACTAAAATAATAAAAGTAACAATCAAAAGAGCCAGTCTCTGATTTTGAAAGAGGCCAAAAGCAGCGCCGTGGTTTTCCAGATATTGCAATTCAAAAATCCCGGGAATCAACGGTATCCCCTGTGTTCCCTTTAATCCTAATGCTGCCTGGTACTTTGTTATCTGATCAAGAATCAATAAAAAAACAACACCAAGGATGCCATACAGACATTTTTTTACCTTCATTGCTCTCTCCCATCATTGAATGCAACAATCTGTTATTCCGTATCAATAAACATAAATGGAGACTCCTCTTCTTCTTTCTTCTCCGGCGATACAGACTTTGCAATTTCTGTATTTTCAGGCAAATGAGAGGTTTTCTTTGTTTCCACTTCCTCTTGGAGCTTTTCTTCTCCTATGGTTTCTTCCGCCGTTTCTCCATGCGCCGTTTCGGCTACTTCCGGCTTTTTCTCATTTTCCTCTTTGACCGGTTCCTCTTCTGCTCCGCCTTCCTGTTCTCCTTCATCTACCGTCTCTATCGATTCAGGCTGCGTTTCCGCTGTGGCATCAGAAGGCTCCGCCTCTTTTTTGGCGTCTTTTAATATACCCGATAAGTCTTTTGTCTCAGCCAGTTTTTCTTCCTCTGTCAGTTCCATCGGATCCGTTCCAAATGGATTTTCTTCCAGTTGGATGCCAACTGTTTTTTCCGCACTCATCGCCTCATCTGCACTTGGAGCATTTTCCAACATTTCCTGCAGCTCCGGTGCAAAAATAGAATATGTTTCACTGTTTAACATTTCAATCTGAGACTCTGCTAACTTTTTAAACTGCAGGCGATAATTTTCATAACTCTGTACTAACTTCCGAACATGATCCCGTGTAGATTCCAACTCGCGGTTTGCATTGGACTTTGCTACTTCTGCATATGCGTCTGCCTCTTTTTGGATGGCTTCCGCCTTTGCCTTTGCCTCCTTCAGCATAGCATCTGCCGCGCTTTTCGCCGCTTCCTGTGTTTCCGTGGAGGTCTTTTCTGCCAGAACCAAAGCTTTTTGCAGAGTATTTTCCATATTTTTATAATATTGGATTCCTTCACTCAAGGAGGAAAGTTTTTCTTTTAACTCATGGTTTTCCCGGTAAATTTCCTCATAGCTTGCCAAAACTTCCTCTAAAAAATCGTCTGTTTCTTTTTTGCTATACCCGCGTACTCCGGTTTTTAAATTATGATTCTGGATGTCAATTGGTGTCAACATAATAAATTCCTCCTATATGTATTTTTTGATAATAATATGATAACGCCCTTTTTTCGACAATGTACTGGCTTTTTCAAAGAGAAATTTTCCATAGCCCCGTATAGAAAACACATCTCCTTCTTTTCCTTTTTTGGCATTCTCTGTACAGCATCTCCCATTTAAAAATACATTTCCTGCCTGAATCAATGCAAGCGCTTTTGAACGTGATGAATGAATCGCAAGCGCAATGATTGCATCCAATCGAAAAGATGATACACTGCCTGTAATTTCCATGAATTCTGTTTTCTTCGAAAACCGGTTGAAGTCAGCAAGCTGAGCAGCTACCGTTGTATGTTTAATCTGATCAATGCGCAGCAGTAATTCCGCTTTATCTTTTTTACAAAAGATATATCCGGTAGAAACCCTGTTCTCTTGCCTTACTACAATATCGCCTATTTGATTTCTGGTAATTCCCAAATGCATGACCGCTCCTAAAAAATCCCTGTGATTTAGGGAATCGCAAAAATGTTTATTAACGGGCTCGGCCTGCACGCAGCATATGGGAAAATCTTCACTGCGCGGAATTGCCTGATATCCTGAAGAAAATTCCTGCTGCGGCAAAAAACATATTATTTTCCTCTCTGCATCCGGATATCCTCCAAATGTGATAAATTGCTCGCCTTCTTTCCAAAATTTTCCATAAAACTCTTCCAGAGCCTGATAGGCTAACTCCAATTCGGATAAGCTGCAAAATTGGCTGTATACAGGAATCGATCTTTGATACGATAATTGAATCATATCGTTAAAATGTTGTAATAGTATCTGTTCTTCCTTGGTCAGATGCATGCCATAACTCCATTCCTTTTTTCATTTGTGGGATTTAGGTGTCAAAAAGCATTTTTTATACAGACAATAAATAGCCACAGAACTTTTCTAAATAGAAAAGAACAATCAGAATCAGATATGGGCTCAAATCAACTGAAAACGTATTCATAACCGACTTTTGGACCAATCTCTGCATTGGAAACAGCATTGGAGCAATCAGCATAAAAGAAAACTTTTTCATCCTTTGTCCCATATATATAATGCTTTGAAGTAAAAAAAACAAAACAATGACTTCCAGCACAATCAAAAAAATACTCAGACAATATACAATATAGGAAAACATATTTAAAATTCCTTATGAAATGTTGCAATGTTATAGCTTTCTTCATTTTCAAGGCTCTTGATATAATCGCCGGAAATATCCACGTCCTTTGGCGAGAAGATAAATATATAACGGGACACCTGACACATATTTCCGGATATGGCAAAAATACAGCCGGAGATAAAGTCCATGATCCGTTGCGCTTCCATAATATCAATTCCCTCTAAATTAACGACAACCGGATGTTCATTCAGCAACAGTTCGCAAACTTGCTGCGCTTCCCCAATATTCTCCGGTTTTACAATACAAACCTCCATCTCACTGCCGGAGGACGGCATCTTTACTACCTTGCTGCCGGAAGTGCGGGAAGTGCTGCGCCGCGGTACAGCAGAAGGCTCCTCTCTTTCATAATACTCTGCTGTATTACGTGCTGTATTACGATAAGCAGAACTCTTCTTTTCTTCTCTCCTCTTCTCTTTCATCAGACGCTTTTCTTCTTTTTCTAATTCTTTTTGATCATTATAATCATATTCATCATCATAAAAATCATCATCAAATTCATCATCCTCATCCGTAAGTTTCAAGAAATCCATCAATTTGTTCCATCCATTTGCCATTTGATAACCTCCTATGTATTATCTCCTTATTTTATCTGAAAATAACCGATATTTCCAAATAGATTCCTTTTATTTTTTGCTATAATCACGTTCCCCAAAAATTCCTGTACCAACCCGTACATGTGTAGCCCCCTCTTCAACTGCAACTTCGTAATCATTTGTCATCCCCATCGATAAAACACTCATAGAAACATTATCAATGTTTTTTCCTGCAATGTCAACCGACAATTCCTTTAACTTGCGAAAAACACTACGATTTTCTTCCGGATTTTCTACAAACGGTGCAATTGTCATCAAACCTTCAATACGAATATGCTTTAATTTTGCAATTTTCTCAATGAGAGCAAGGGTTTCTTCCGGTTTCAGCCCAAATTTTGTCTCCTCCTGCGCTACATTCACTTCTATCAGGATATGCGATATCACATCTTTTTTGGCGCTTTCCGCTTCAATTGCTTCTGCCAGATGGTAAGAGTCAACGGAATGAATCAAAAAGGCTCTCCCAACTACATATTTTACTTTATTTGTCTGCAAATGTCCAATAAAATGCCATTTTAGTTCCTTTGGAAGCGCATCACATTTTTCTTTCATTTCCTGCGCTTTATTTTCCCCAAATTCTTTTTTACCGCATAAAATTGCTTCTTCTATCATTTCCCGTGGTTTCGTCTTACTCACGGCAATGAGCGTAACTTCCTTTGGATCCCGGTTGGATTGTTTACAGACCTTGATTATATTCTGCTCAACGGCAAAAAGATTTTCTCTGACCACTCCTGCCACCTCCTGTTATTAATAGATAATATCATCTTCCTGAATTGTCTCCGGATTCAGGATAATATGATCAAAATTTGAAAGACTATAGGTTACGCCATTTTCTATAATGGCATATTCCTGATTTTCGTATAATTTTTTAATATAACGGAACCGGCAATATCCCTGATTACAGTTATAAACGCCTTCCAGCTCCCTGATATCGGTTACCTGCAGTCTTTCATTGGCCTTGCCGTTCTCATTGATAATCGTAGTACCTGCCGGAAACAGGTCTGCATCCAGATAGACATTATTTTTAGTATCTTCATAATAAATGTCCGCCGGCACAAAATCAATCTGCTCCCGGCCGGATTTCGAATAGGAAAGAACCGCAACTCCCCGCTGATTTGTTTTTCCCGTCCCGGTAGTGATATATTCTTTTGGAATGACATAGCATTTTTTCCGAACAATAGACGATACCGGGATTTTCAAACCGCTTGCACTGTTAAATTGGATTTCAATATCCAAATAACGGTTATTCAAATAATGAATCATATATTTATCAAAAATTAAATTGGCAAAATAATCTCCGTCAGAAGTAAATGTATGGACTGTGGGCGTCATAGTAATATTATCCTTTTTAATCGTGACGGATATGGAATCCCTGTTCTGTATTTTCTGATACTGCTCTTTTGTCAAAGAAACTACGAGAGACCATTTTTCGCTTTTCACAACACGGTAAACAGGCTTATGCGCCTTGATTTTTTCATTGGACCGCAGTTGTCTCCATTGATCTGTCATCTCCTTAAAATTGGTTTTATCAATGTCGTCCACGGTTAAATCCTCATATCCATCGGTACAAAATGAAATAATACCGGTTTCTTTCGCTTTTACCAGTTGAAAAGACGCATTGGATACGGATTCCTTTTTTAACTGATTCAGATTTTTCGATAAGTTGATATCGGATAAATCCATCAACGTATTGTTGATATTATACCGAAAATTTAAGATATGATTATAATCGGATAAGTCCATATACTCGCGAAAATTAGCAATCTCATTACGGATGTTCTGCGTATCTTCATCGGACAGGGATACATTACTGGTGTCTACGGACACTATGGTATCAGACAACGGTTCTTGCTCATTGATGGAATAGACTGTTGTGGCGGCAGACATTCTGGAACCTTCGCTTAAATAATAATCGATATATCCGGTTTTGGGAGCAGTCACCAGAGATTCCTCCCGCAATATGATTCCGCGCAGATTTTCATTGTCTGCAATCTGCTTCTGATTAACCTCATAAATCGACACATGTTCTCTGGTAAAGGATTGAATAAACAAAACCAATAGATAAACAGCAAATAAAAACAGCAGCGTTCCTAAAAAATAGGAAGGGCGTTTTTTCAGTTTTACCACTTTTCGGTTGCGCTGTCTCATGGTTTTCCTCCTTTCGGCTTCCCTTGTCTGTTATCCTCATTTACTCCATTCCAATCCCTTTTCAATTCATCTTATTCCTAACCGGAGAAGTTGTCAAGACAGCAGAAACCATGAGAAGAAAAATAGAAAACAATAAAATTATAATTTTCTGAATAATTTGGAAATTAATGAGAACACTTGTAATATAAAAGATTTTTGCGGGTGAAAAAATTTTAAAGAAAGGATTGATGCAAACACATGATATTCACCTGTTCGGTTTGCATCCTGGGCAGTTCTTGTTATTTTGCCCGGAATTTGGTACAAAACAATGAAAATATTAGACTATGTATTACTTACATTAGTAATTATTGGAGCAATCAACTGGGGGCTCATTGGATTCCTGCAGTTTGATCTGGTTCGCTTTCTTTTTGGCGACATGAGCATTCTCTCCAGAATTATATATGCTCTTGTTGGTATCAGCGGGCTTTATGCAATCAGCTATTATGGAAGAATCGGTAACAACAACTAATTTTTTCCGGCAGCAAATTTTCAGGGCAGGTTTTGACACCTGCCCTTTTCATTGGATATATCTTAAAACCCGATAAACAATATGGTAAATTACTCTGCAACGGCAGTATTGACGGTTTTGCCCGCTGCAAAAGCCAATAAATAATTCATTTGATCATATAGAGCATATGCGCCGGGTGCTTTTAACACAATAGAAATAAAATCTTGGGCGTTTTCCCCTTTCGAATATAGAATAAGGCAGGAGCCGGCATCTGAAGTAGTACCTGTTTTTCCGCCTATCACAGTGACACCGGAAGGAGGAACTGCACGGCCAATCAGATAACGGTCTGTTGTAGAAAAATATAATGTCTTCTGTTTGTTCTTTTTATCCAAAAACTTCGCCGTGTAACCCGGCTGTTGAATGATATCCAAAAATATTTCATTCTGAATCAGTTGATGAAATACCAGATAAAGGTCATATGCCGTAGTATAATGATTTTTATCATGCAGTCCGTGTGGATTGACAAAATGGGAATTTACGGCGCCTAAAGCCTTCATTTCCCGGTTCATCATTTTGGCAAAAGAATTTACATCTCCTGCAATATGCTCGGCAATCGCAATTCCGGCATCGTTTCCCGAACAAATCAGAAAAGAATACAAAAGATCACGCAGTACAATTTGATCCCCTTCTTCAAAACCACATAATTTTGCGCCGTATTCCGTAATATGGGATGCATTATAGCTTACAGTAACCGTATCCTCCAGATTTCCATATTTCAATGCAACAAGCGCCGTTACAATTTTGGTAATGCTTGCCGGATACACTTTTTCATAAATATGATGCGAATACAGCATCGTCTGACTGGAATCATTGATCATCAAAGACGCCTTTGCGGTCATCAGACCGGCCGGTTCCTTTGTCTGCCCATTTTTCGGAATGACACAGATTCCTTTGGAAAGATATGACAGGGAAGGCTCTGCCGTTCCCGTCTGAAATTCTTCTGAAGGAATCTCTGCCTTTCCATGAAATAATGCATTTGGAGAAGAACCGCATCCTGTCAGGCAGATACTGATGCATAGCAATAATGCGCCCCATTTCATCCATACTCTATTCATCGTCTTCTATTTCCTCTTTTTTTAATATTTCACGCCATTCCAAATCGCCGCGGTCTAAAGCTTTGATCAGCAGTTCTGCCGTTGCAAGGTTCGTTGCAAACGGAATGTTATAAATATCACACAGATGTATGACGTTATTGACATCCGGCTCATGTGATTTTGGCGATAAAGGATCCCGCAGAAAGAGAACCATATCAATTTGGTTATGTTCAATTTGAGAAGCCAGTTGCTGCTCGCCGCCCAAATGACCGGCCAAATATTTATGAACGGAAAGATTGGTTACCTCTTCGATCAGTCTGCCGGTTGTACCCGTTGCAAAAATCTCATGCTTACTTAGAATCCCCCGGTATGCAATTGCAAAATTCTGCATTAGATTTTTTTTCGCATCGTGCGCAATCAAGCCAATGTTCATTTTGTTACAGTCCCCCTTTCGTTTGCCTTCCATTTTTTAATGATTTCCCCATAACAACATTTATAATTCCAGGTCAACATCAATTCCGGATGCCGGACCGTTCCCATACAGATTACGCATCGTAAATCCGCCTTTGCTGGACTTCGCAGGCTGGATGCCGATATTCATGATCAGACCAATTCCAATCATGGAAGACACCATAGAACTTAAACCATTACTCAGAAATGGCAATGGCAGACCGGTATTTGGAAAGATCAAAGTAACCACACTGATATTGGCAAATATCTGAAACATATACATTGCAGCAACTCCTACGGCAATCATTTTTCCAAGATAATCCTGCGCATTTTTGGCTACCATAAAACATTTATAAATCACAAACGCAAACAGCAGAAGAATCAGACAACAACCAAGAAATCCAAACTCTTCCCCAATTACCGACCAGATAAAGTCGCTTTCATTGACCCCGACGCTGTCATACGCCCTGGACTGGCCTGCCGCTGCGCCGCCATCCTGAATAAATTTACCGGTCAACTGTCCGGATGCAATGGCGCGGATGGAATGGTTCTGCTGAAAATTGATATCTCCCGTCACGTCTGTTTCCGGATGAAGCCATGCCATGACTCGTTTATACTGATACGATTTCAAAATAATATTATACGGTTGCTGGATATACCAAAACAGCACGATACTGATTGGCAGGCCCAAAGCAAATACAGGAGCAAGAATTCTGTAACTTAATCCTGAAACAATGACCATAACTAATAAAATAAATACAGATACCAGGCTGGAAGACAAGTCAGGCTGCGACATGATCAAAAGCACCGGAATGCCGGTAATGACAACTGCTATCACAAGTGTGCTGAATCGTTCCAGTCTGCTTTGGATTTTCACAAAATAGACCGCCAGTGCAAGAATTAATATGATTTTCATCAGCTCGGATGGTTGAAAGGTAATTCCGCCAAAAGAAATCCAACGATATGCATCGGTACCATTATTGGTTCCGAGCGGCGAATGAGTCGCCGCCGTCAGTAAAATGCCGACAAAAAAATAGATCACAACAAACTTACAAATAAAATGGTAATCCAAAACGGAAAGCACCGCAACAATCAGCAGTCCTAAGATCATACCAAAAAGCTGATTCCGCATAAACAGCATACCCAGTTCTTCTCCACCGGCTAATTTTACGGTAAAAGCGCTCAAACAGCAAAGAATCACGACAACGATCAACAGAGAATAGTTGTATTTCTTCCAGTCGTATTGTTTGATTTTGTTAATCATCATCCGCCCTCCTGTCTAACTGCTTATCTTTTTCTGAAATTTCTGGATCCTTCCTTAATCGGAATATTCGCAAGCAGAGCATTGATAGTGCCGGAGGAATCCTCCAATTCTGTCTTTGTCACTTTAATATCTAATCCCTCTGTATCAATATCAAGATATTTGGAAATGACTTCGATAATATCATTTTTCATCTGTTCCATTAGTTCCGGAGAACATACCGCACGATCTGAAGTAATAGCAACCTTTAAACGGTTTTTTGCAACATCGCTGCTATTTTCAGAACCTTTAAAAAAATTTGATATAAAACCCATAACTATCTCCATTTCTGTATAGAATCATATGTTACAAAAATTCAACATTATTTTTTAAAGATGGAAGCAAAACGCTTGAAAAATCCCTGTGTCTCTTCTAAATCCAAATACGGCACATCCTCTCCCAAAATACGGTTGCAGATATTCATGTATGCCTTGCCCGCTTTCGATTCAGAACCTACTAAAGGCTCGCCGTTATTCGTTGCAATAACAATCTGCTCATCATCAGGAACGACTCCGATTAAATCAATTGCCAGAATTTCCACAACGTCATCACTGGACATCATATTTCCTTCCCTGACCATATCGGTACGGAGCCTATTTACAATCAAATGTGTCTGACCGATTTCATTTGCCTCCAAAAGCCCAATGATACGGTCTGCATCGCGAACAGCGGATACTTCAGGCGTTGTAACAACCAGAGCGCGGTCTGCGCCGGCAATCGCATTTTTAAATCCCTGTTCGATTCCTGCAGGACAATCCATCAATATGTAATCGAATTCCTCTCTTAATTCATCTGCTAGTTTCTTCATCTGTTCCGGAGTGACGGCAGTCTTGTCCTTTGTCTGTGCCGATGGCAGCAAATAAAGATTCGGATAACGTTTATCTTTAATCAATGCCTGTTTGATTCGGCAATTATTCTCGACAACATCTACCAGGTTATATACAATGCGGTTTTCAAGTCCCATTACAACATCCAGATTACGAAGTCCGATATCTGTATCAATTAATACAACTTTTTTACCAAGCATTGCAAGGCCTGTACCTACATTTGCAGTAGTGGTTGTCTTACCAACGCCTCCCTTTCCGGATGTGATAACAATAACTTCTCCCATATTTTTATTCCTCCTAAATGAATTATTATTAAAAGCTCTCTTATCAGAACTCAGCAAATCAGATGAAAGAACTAATATTGAGCTAAATTTACGCTACATACTATTTTACCAGAAAGTGCCAAAAAAATCTATAACCGTATATCATTCATTACATCTTTATCCAGAGGTTCAATATAAATGTTGCCGTCCTCCCAAAATGCAATTTTGGTTTCCTTTGGCCGTTTCCCCTTCGGTCTGTCCGGCGCCCGCGCAATCGTATCGGCAATCCGTATCTGCATTGGATCCATATCCAACGCGACTACAAATGCATTTTTGTTCCCGGCAGAGCCCGCATAAACATTTCCCTTTAAGGAACCTAAAATAATGACATTGCCTTTTGAAATTACTTTTGCGCCTGCCTTTACATCACCTATAATGATAATACTGGTTTCTACATCCAAGACCTGACCGGAACGGAGATTTCCTTTAAAAAACTGTCCTGTATTGCAATCCTGCTGCTGCAGTTTTTTTTCAATGGACTTCCGGAAAGACTGCTCCAATTTTTCATCCTCTTCCATAATGCAGACAATAGACAGACGACAGTTTTCCTGAATGATATCAATCAATTCGAGTTTCTGCTTATCGGTGAGTTCCTTTCCCTGAAAGGTAAGCGCCTTTTGCGCTTCTCCTAAAAACGCTGCGGATGCCTTAAACTTAGCAGCAACTTCTTTTTTGAGAACATCATATTCTTCATCCGGCTTCAACACCAAAATAATTCCTGATTTTGTTCCTTTTATGACCACTACATCGTTCATACTAGCCTCCAATCTGTATCTTTCAAATTGATTTCTTTTATTGCGCCTCGCATGCGACCATATCCAATTGCCGACTTCCATATTATACCATATCTTACTCTTTCCTCCAACTAATCCATATTATTGACAGAGCTTTCTGGCATTTTAATCGTACCGGACACCTTTTTCTTATGTTTGCTGAAATAATATTTATATACGTCCCTTGCCGTCTGGGCGGCATTGGAAGAAGCATATCCATTTGGGATCAGGCATGTTATGGAAATTTCCGGATCTTTATATGGTGCATAAGACATAAACCATGCATGGTTTGCATGATAGTCATTTAGCTGCGCCGTACCGGTCTTACCTGCCACATCAACTTTCAAATTGGTAAATAAAGAACTGATGGAGCTGTTCCCGCCGTTTGCCACCAGATACATTCCCTGATGCACTGCGTTCCATGTGCTTTTTGCAAGATGCACTTTATTGCGAACCTCCGCACTATTTTTTAAAACCGTTTTATCGCTTACATCCGTAATCTTATCCACAAGCGTCAGATTATAACAGGTCCCGTTATTTGCCACAGTTGTGACATAACGGGAGATCTGGATTGGCGCATAGGCATGCGTAGCCTGTCCAATGGCAGAACGCACGATATCTGTTTTCGAAAAATGCGGTTCGGATTCCGTTATTTCTATGCCAGACTTATCCGTCAGCCCAAACATATCCGCATATTTTTTGAGTCTTGCAAGCCCTTTTGTATCACTGACTGAACCATTTGATTTGCCATATCCAAGACGAAAACCAACATTATAGAAAAAATAGTTGCAGGAAGCCTCAATTGCCGTAGATACATGAAGGTTGCCGTGTCCTGTTTTTTTCCAACAGCTTGGAGAAGGATTAATCTTTGTAAATTTTACCCTGTCATAAATCATTGTATTTGTGCGTAACGCCTTTTCTTCCAGCCCCGCTACGGAGGAGATAATCTTAAAGGTAGAACCGGGAGCTAAGAGCTGCTGCGTCGGCCTGTTCAACAAAGGAGAAGAAGAAGCCTGTGTCAGATAATTATAGAAATAGTCGGAATCTACCTGATTTGCCATCTTATTGTTATCATAACTCGGATAACTGACCATCGCTTTGATATTGCCTTTTATATCCGATACGATCAATGCTCCGGAACAGGGCTCCAAACCTAAATCCCCGGGTGTGATTTCCAGTTTCCTGATCTTCCGGATTATGAAAGAATAGGGGGAGGTAATCCCTGCCTTGACTTTGTCATATTCCTCTGCGTTGTATTTAATGTCTCCCTGATCAAAAAGCAGCAGACAGCAATCTCTGCCTGATAATTCTCCCTGATGAATCAAAAAGCTGTATACCAGCTTTGGGTACGTTGTGTCATTTTCCAGAAGCTCCATGCCGTAATCAATGAGTTTTTCATAGATTTCTTCTGTGCTGAAATATTTTTCCCCAATATCTAAGCGGCTTAAATCCACCCAGTTTTTACCAATTGCATATTGTAAAAATTCGCTGAGACTGATTTTAGAAGAGACAAATTTTTTAAACGTATCATCCGATTCATCTACCTCTTTTGTCAGGATTATGCCATCTGTTTTTAATGCACTATAAAAATAGTCAATAAAATCTTCCATGGAATCTGATAACTGTCTGTCTGTCTGCTTGCTATCTACCGCCAGTACCTGTCGCATCTTTCTTATAATCTCTTTTGATTTCTGCTTATATTTCTGATAGGTGCTCTCTTCCAGGGCAGAAGCATTCTTATCTGTGAACCGGTCGGAATTGATAATATTGTTTTTAAATAATGCGCTGTATACATCATAAATCGGTACTTTGATTTTCGATGCTGACTGCCCTCTGGAACCAGCGCTTGCACTATTGTTAATATTAGCAATCAGAACGCCCGCAATATGTTCTTCTAAAAGTCGATAGCATTCCTCCTGCAGATCAGCGTCAATAGAAAGATAGAGATTGTTTCCTGCGACAGGATCTTTCACCTTTGTAACGTTTTCTACCCGGCTGGTCGTTTCATTGATTTTCAATTTTTCACTGCCCTTTGCTCCGCGCAGGTATTCTTCATATGTACTTTCCAGGCCGGAAATACCAATCTGATCGGAAGTCGTATAAGACGTCGCAGGATCTTCCTCCTGCAGCTGTGCAAGCCGCTCTGCTGACACAGCGCCGGTATACCCTAAGAGATGTGCAAAATATTTGCTTTTTTTATATACGCGTGTCGTATCTTCATCAATATTGATCCCCGGCATGTCTCCACTGTTCTCTTTAATCGCGGCGACGGTCTTATCATCTACATCTTTTGCCAGCGTAATCGCCTGATATTTATGGAAACGATTGATATACATGGCGTAACGGACTGCCATGATCTGGAGAGCCGTTTCATCATCATATTCCTCTCCGATATCAAATTTAGGACTGTTTTTTTCCATATTATACCGCAGAAAATCATAAATTTCCTGCGCCGACATATCCCTCTGCTCCTGATCCAGTTCTGCAACCTTGGTAGAAAAAACCTCAGCCTTAAAGCGGAGCAGGGCGTTTCCGCTTACCGTAAATTGCGGGATATCCCTTTTGTTAAACTTAATATAAAATTCTACAGAGAGCTCATTGCCTTCCTTTTCTAAAATCTGGATCAACTGATAAATCAGCGTATTTTTTTCCTGCGAAGTCAAATCAGCGTTTTTATCGTTTTCTTCATAAGTAACATTATATGACAATTTATTGTAAGCAAGCAATTTCCCATTGCAGTCGTAAATATTCCCGCGGGAAGCTTTGATCTCCCTGTTTTCCTCCGTCATTCTCGCAGTCTGGCTGGTATAAACGTCTGTCTCGGTAATCTGCAGTTGGAACAGACGATTGATCAAAATGCAAAACAGCAAAACAAATACAACCGCAACCGGCAAAAGACGCGATTCAAAAAAATGTTGAATATATTCTTTTATCGTATCTAACATGTTTACTGCCTCACTTTCCTAAACTCCATTATTGGATTTTATCGCTCTTTGCCAGAGGGACTTCTTCTTCCGGATATAATTTCTCATCCAGCCAGTGCAGAAATTTATATACCAGAATTCCCAACAACGTCGTATATATCATTTCCGGAATAATGATATCCAACAGATAAGCCAGGATATCCATTCTTCCGCGCAATAAAAAATAGCAGATATAATATATAATGCCATAGCAAAAATCACTAATAGCAATCGCAAGCAGGGGAATGGACAAATCATCCTTAAAATAAAGCTTATTTGCCCTGCCGTTTCCATAGCCAATAATCACAAAAATAGCAATGCCAATTCCCACAACATTTCCATACAGAAGATCCATCAGGGCGCCACAGATAAATCCTGAAAACAATCCAACCTTCCTTCCGAACATAAAGCCGGAAACTGCCGTAAGAATAATTAAGATATTGGGCATGATATGGATGATCTGTATGTGAGGAAATACGGATGTCTGCAATAAAAAGCCTATTATGATGATGAAAAACATCACGGCATAACGTTTCATTTTAACATCTCCTCTAGTTCTTCTGAATCTTTTACTTCGGTAATAACCAAAACCATCTCCAAACCGGAAAAATCAACGACCGGCGTCAAATAACCCGTCTGTGTGACGTTGGAAGAATCTTTTTTCAAATCTCTGACATAACCGATTAAAATCCCCGGCAGATATTTGTCACTAATCTGTGAGGTTACAATTTCCGCTCCGTCATCAATTTTTACATTTGCATCAATTCCGGTCACTGCAATCACGCCGTCATTCATTAGTTTTAAATTTCCGGAGACAATGCAGTTTTCGGAATATTTCAAAACCGTACCGGAAACATTGCTGTCATCATCAATAATGGACCGGACTTTGGCATAAGATTTATTGACCTCTGTAATAATACCGACAAGTCCGTCCCCTGCAATAACATTCATATTTTTCTGCAGACCGTCATCCGTTCCTTTATCAATGATAAATGTATTAAACCAATTATCCTGATCGCTGCCGATAACTCTGGCTGCAACCTTAGGATAACCCGCATACTGCTCATCCAGATCGTACAGCTTTCTAAAATTCTCCAACTCATATTTATCCTGCTGCAGCAATTTATTTTCAGCGGATAACTCGCCAATCTCCTCTTCCAGTTTTTTGTTCTTGTCCACGGTCTTTTTCATGGTAGTAAGGTAATCTAATTTAACGGCAAGCTTGCTCCCGATGGAATTGATCCCCTTTTGCATTGGCGTAATAATACTTCCCACAGCAGAACGCACCGGTGTCATCTTATCCTCAAAACGGAAAGAAATAATCCCTAAAACAATACAAAATACAAGAATTGCTGCCAGTATATATTTTGGATTAATGATAATTTTTGTCTTCTTACGCATACGTTCTCCATTTCCTGTTATACTTTAGTTACGATTATTCTAACGGCACGGCATATTTTAACGCCAACTTTGGGTGTTCCGCCAAATATCCAATCCCCGAGACAACGGTTTTATTCGCATGTTTTGCTGTATTTACCATAACGTTCACTTCATTTGCCAGAAATTGATCCAGTCCTTTGATCAAAGAAGTGCCTCCGGTCAGATAGATACCATTATGTAGTATCTCCATGGAAATCTCCGGCGGCGTCCTCTCTAACATGGACCGGATTTCTGCAGCAATACGGAAAAAGATATCTTTTGTCAAAGCATAAATTTCATTGGATGAGATTAAAATTTCTCCCGGAAGACCCCGCAATACATCGCGTCCCATAACCGATACCGTCTGTTGTATCTGATCCGTGGATACCAGTTGTTTCTTTATGTTTTCCGCTGTTTTTAAACCAATGATAAAATTATATTCTTTTCGTATATATCCCTGAATTGCCCGGTCAAAATCGTTTCCGCCATATGAAAGCAGTCTGGATACTACAATTCCCCCCAATGACAGGATCGAAATTTCTGTTGTATCGGCGCCCAAGTTGACAATCAGAATGCCACGGGATCTTTCAACATCCAGTTTCAGGCCATATGCATCCGCAATCGGCTTATCGATTAAACAGACCTTCTGCGGCTTGCTGTCTGATTTCGTAATGATCCTGCTATAGGCATTTTTTTCCACTTCTGTAATATCCGCCGGTACTGCAATATAAAACTGGCAGTGATTCATCTTTTTCTTACCGGAAATTTTCTGCCCCATAAAATTCCATAATGCTGTCATATCGTCCAATTCAGATACTACGCCGCGGCTTAACGGAAGGGATACATGAATGCTTGGAGGGGCTTTTTCATACATTTCATATGCTTTTTCTCCAATGGCTATCGGCCGCTTATCTTTCCCTACGGTAGACACTGCCGTTCTCTCCAGAAGCACTATGCCGTCGCCTTTTTTATATACTTTAACGGCACTGGTTCCAAAATCAATGCCAAATACTTTTTTTGCCATAAAACTCATTTCCTTTCCAAGCCAAACATTATGAAAAGTAACCGCTTTCCTTGAAACTGACATAGCGGTTATTGCCGATAATAATATGATCTAACAGGGGAATCCCTATTAACTTCCCTGTTTCTGCAATCCGTTTGGTCAATAGCATGTCTTCTCTGCTTGGAGCCGCATTCCCGGAAGGATGATTATGAAGAAGGATAATGGACACTGCTTTATGCTTCAGGGCATAATAAAAAATTTCCCTTGGCAATGCCATTGCTGAATTAAAAGAACCACTGGAAAGTATCATTTCCTTTGTCAGAACATTCCTTCCATTTAAAACCAGCAAACGAACCTGTTCCGTTTCAAGGAAACGCATCAATGGCATATAACAGGCAGCAATCTCAGACGGCTCGTTACAGATAAATTCCTCTGTCAATGTCTGCGTTCGCATCAAACGTTTTGCAATTTCTGTCAGACAGAGCAATTGTATTGCTTTTACCTTCCCTATTCCTTTGATGTCACAAAGCTGTTCAAAAGAAATATGGTACAGACCGGATAACGTCTGACCCGGAAGGTTTAACAAAAGTCTCCTGGATAAGTCCAGAGAACACTCTCCGCAGCTTCCGGTCCGGATGATTACAGACAAAAGTTCTCCATCTGACAATGATTGCGGACCATATTTTGTGCATTTCTCATAGGGTTGCTCTGATACAGGCAGTTCCCGCATAGTAATTGTATGATTCATATTCCCTCCATTCTAAGAGGGCTCCCCAAAAAATTGCGGCAACCATAATTTACCACAATATATCCATTATCGTACCATAAAATCAAATATTTGTATAGGCGATAATCTTGAAAATATCGTGTAAATTTTATGAAATCATGACGAAAAAAGACGAAAAAAGAAATTATGGAAGGACAATCACTCCCGCATCCTTCATATATTGCAAAGACATCGTAATTCCATAACGGGCGTGATACCAGGTAAGGCCTCCCTGAAAATAAACTGCATAGGGCGGTTCGATCGGTCCGTCTGCGCTTAACTCAATGGAAGAACCCTGAATAAATGCGCCTGCTGCCATGATGACGTCACTGTGATACCCCGGCATGGCATATGGCTCAGGTGCAACATGGCTGTCTACCGGCGAAGCTGCCTGTATGCCCCGGCAAAATGCAATGACTGCTTCCGGCGAACCAAGCGTGACAGCCTGAATAATGTCGTATCTTGGTTCTGTTTTATCCGGAATA